>NZ_CP147874.1:2815905-3128784 GCF_045690335.1 Haloplanus litoreus
GCCTCGCGCGTGTCGCCGTCCGTATCGACCACCTGCACCTCGTCGCCGCTGGTCAGTTCGGCGAGATACTGCGTGCCGCCGCCGGGGGAGCGGACGTAGGCGTGAACGGCGCCCGCGTTCACCCGGAAGGGCCGGGAGGCGACGTAGGGCGACTCGGCCGTCTCGGCGTGGACGAAAAAGAGCCCGCGGGACATCGACCCGACGAGCATCCCCTCGTCGTGGTTCATGAGCGACCCCGTATCGACACAGACCCGGTCGGCCATGCCGGTTCGCTCTATCTTCGTCACCTCGGCGTACTGCAGGTCGAGGTGCTCGCGTTCCGCGGCGTCGCGGGCCTCGCAGGTCGAGCGGATCTCGTCGGGGTCGCCCGAATCCAGCAGGACGGCGTCGGCGCCGAGTTCGAGCGTCTCGAAGGCCGTCCGTGCCTCGTCGGCGGTCGTGACGCCGGCGATCAGATCCGTCTCGTCGCCGATGCGGGCGATGAGGTTCTCCAGAGGGATGATCGTCCAGTCCTCGCCGACGACGATCGTGTACTCGGCGTCCTTCGCGGCCGCCTCCGCGAAGGCCTCGTACTCCTCGCTGAGGATGCGGACGTAGGCGCCCTGTGCCCGGTCGTCGTCGCGGCGGAGCGTCGAGAGGTCGGCCGACCCGGAGAAGTCGGGCGGGAGGTCGACCGTGCCGTCGCCCTCACCGTTCTTGCCGACGACGTAGGCGTCGGCGACGGCGCCCTCGCTCTCGGCGTCCTCGACCAGGTCGGCGTCCGAGCGGAAGGCAGCCACCTTCACGTCACCGAGTTCCCGAACCTGTGCCACGTCCGTCTCGTCGACCAGCACCCAGTCGACGCCGGCTTCGAGGCCGGCGGTGATGCGTTCCGTTCGCGACTCCCAGTCGCCGACGTCGCCGTCGGCTTTCAGCCACACGCTCCGTGTCATTACGTCCACCTCAACGGGGCCGGGCTTCAACGTGGCGGATGCTTAAGCTTCGAGCAGACCGCCACGCCGGAGCGCCTCGTCGACGCCCGCGTCGTCGTGAATGACCGCCGAGATGGCTCGCGTGATGGCGCCGGGGTCGTCGTGTTGGAAGATGGAGCGACCCATGGAGACGCCGGCGGCCCCGCCGTCCATCGCCCCACGGACCATCTCGACGGTCTGGCGGTCGGTGCCGCGGCTCCCGCCCGCGATGACGACGGGCAGGCGTGTGCCGTCACAGACCGGCCCGAAGCTGTCGCCGTCGCCGCTGTAGCCGGTCTTGACCACGTCGGCGCCGAGTTCCTCGGCGAGGCGGACGGCGTGTCCCAGCGCCTCGGGGTCGTCCTCCGCGATGCCCGGGCCGCGGGCGTAGGCCATGGCGAGCGTCGGGACGCCCAGTTCCTCGGCGCGTTCGGTCACGCGTGCGAGGTCGGTCATCTGCTCGGGTTCGTACTGGGAGCCGACGTTGATGTGGAAGGAGACGGCGTCGGCCCCGGCTCGGAGCGCCGCCTCGACCGTGCCGGTCCGACGTTTGTCGTCCTCGTCGGGACCGATATTCGTCGAGCCGTTGAGGTGGACGATGTAGCCGGCGCCGTTCTTGTGGTCGTGGACGCGGGACGCGATGCCCTTCTGCGTGAGGACGGCGTCGGCCCCGCCGTCGGTGATGGCGTCGATGGTCGACTCGATGTCGACCAGACCCTTGACCGGTCCCATCGTGACTCCGTGATCCATCGGGACGATCAGGTAGCGGTCGTCCGTCGAGATGCGTCGGAGGCGCGCGCGTGTTCCCGTGTTCATCAGTATGTTACCCTGTACCAGTGGCGCTTATGTACGTTCCGGATGCGGACGTTCGTTCCCCGACGCCCCGCGGAGTGCCCCCTCTTTGAGTTCGCGGGCCTTGCCCTCCAGTCGACTCGCCACCGTCACCGCCGGGTCGCCGCGTTCGACGCCCGTGGCGACGATGTCGACGAGGGCGGAGCCGACGATGACGCCGTCGGCACCCGCCTCGATCACCCGCTGGGCGTGCTCGCCCGACGAGATGCCGAAGCCGACTGCCTTGGGTACGTCCCACTCGGCGATCCGTTCGAGGCTCTCGGCGGTGTGATCCGAGAGGTCCGTCCGCGCGCCGGTCGTCCCGAGGCGCGCCTGTACGTAGACGTAGCCCGACACCTGCGACATGATGCGCTCCAGACGCTCGCCCTTCGTCGTCGGCGCGACGATGAAGATGAGTTCGCAGTCGTGTTCGTCACACGCCTCGCGGAGCGGGGCGGCCTCCTCGGCGGGCAGGTCTGGGACGACGAACCCGTCGATACCCGCCGCGGCGGCCCGCCGGACGAAGTCCTCCGGCCCGCCGCCCTCGCCGAACTGGTAGATCAGGTTGTAGTAGGTCATACAGACCAGCGGGACGTCCACGTCGAGGTCCTCGACGAACTCGAAGTACCGCCGGGGCGTCATGCCCGCCTCCAGGGCGCGGACGATGGCGCTCTGGATGGTCGGTCCCTCGGCGATCGGTTCGGAGAAGGGCAGTCCGAGTTCGATGACGTCCGCCCCGCCCCGCTCCAGTGCCTCGACGTAGGCGAGCGAGGACTCGTAGTCGGGGTCCCCGGCCGCCAGATAGGGGACGAACGCGGGGCCGTCCGCGAACGCGTCGGCGATGTCGCTCACTGGAATCCCCCCGTCGTCTCGAACGTGTCGATGTCGGGAGCACCCTCGATGTCGCGGCCGTGGGTCTCCTCCAAGACGGTTTCGAGGTCCTTGTCGCCGCGGCCGGAGATGTTGAGGAGGATCACGTCGCCCAACTCGTCGTGGTGGTTCTCGACGTAGCCGAGGGCGTGAGCCGATTCGAGGGCGGGGATGATCCCCTCCAGTTGCGAGAGGCGGTGGAACCCCTCCAGCGCGCTGTCGTCGTCGACGTTGACGGCGGTCACTCGGTCCCGCTCGACCAGATCGGCGAGTTCTGGACCGACGCCAGCGTAGTCGAGGCCGGCCGAAACGCTGTGTGACTCCATGATCTGCCCGTCGCGGTCCTGGAGGATGCGGGTACGCGACCCGTGGAGGACGCCTTCGGTTCCCGTCGACAGCGTCGCCGAGTTGGGGGCGACGCCCGCCTCCTCGTCGACCTCCAGACTGCTGCCGCCGGCTTCGACGGCGTAGAGGCCGACGTCCGCGTCGTCGACGAACTCCGTGAACAGGCCCATCGTGTTCGAGCCACCGCCCGCGCAGGTGAGCACCGAGTCGGGGAGCCGACCGGCCTTCTCCCGAATCTGCCGACGGGCCTCCTCGGAGATGACCCGCTGGAAGTCACGGACCATCGCCGGGAACGGGTGCGGGCCGACGACCGACCCGATGACGTAGTGGGTGTCCTCGACGTTGGTTGCCCAGTCCCGCATCGTCTCGCTGATCGCCTCTTTCAGCGTGCCGCGACCGACGGTCACCGGGGTGACCTCCGCACCGTTGAGGCGCATCCGGAAGACGTTGGGTCGCTGGCGATTGATGTCGCGCCGTCCCATGTACACCTCGCAGGGCATCCCGAGGTGGGCACACGCCATCGCCGTGGCGGTGCCGTGCTGACCGGCACCCGTCTCCGCGATGATCCGCTCTTTGCCCATGTACTTCGCCAACAGAACCTGCCCGAGCGCGTTGTTGAGTTTGTGCGCGCCGCCGTGGAGCAGGTCCTCGCGCTTGAGGTAGACGTCCGCGTCGTAGCGTGCCGAGAGCCGCTCCGCACGCTGGAGGGGCGTCGGTCGCCCGCCGAAGTCCGCCAGTCGTGCCCGGAAATCGTCCATGAAGCCGTCCTCGTTGTCGAGGACGTACCGCTCGTATGCGTCTTCCAGTTCCTCGATAGCGGGCATCAACGCCTCGGGAACGTACTGTCCACCGTACTCGCCGAACTTGCCTGTGTGGGAACTCATGCTGTAGTAAATCGCCGCACGTTCGCTGTCACGTCGCCATCCATAATCGCGCTGCCGATCAGCAGGGCGTCGGCGCCCGCCGACCGCATCCGCCGGACGTCCGCGGCCGAGCCGACACCGCTCTCCGCGATCAGCGTCACGTCGTCGGGGACGTGAGGCGCAATCGACTCGAACGTGCCGAGATCGACCTCCAGTTTCCCCAGATCACGGTTGTTGACGCCGATCAGGTCCGCACCCGCCTCGACGGCCCGGTCGAGTTCCGCCCGCGTGTGTACTTCTACCAGCGGCTGGAAGCCCCGATCCTCGGCGGCCGAGACGAGGCCGGACAGGTCGTCCACGAACCGGGCGATCAGCAGGACCAGATCCGACTCCACGAGGTCGAGTTGGGCCTCGGTCAGGATAAAATCCTTGCGCAGCACTGGCACGTCGACGGCCGCCCGGATCCGCGCCAGCGACTCGGGCGATCCGCCGAAGTGTGCGGGTTCTGTCAACACCGACAGCGCCGCCGCCCCGCCCTCGACCATCGCCGAGGCGAGGGCGACGGGGTCGTCGTCCCGCCGCCCGTCCGTCGTCGGACTGGTCGGCTTCACCTCCGCGATCACCGGCACCCGACCGTCGGATTCGGCGGCCGCGAGGGCGTCCTCGAAGGACCGGGCGTCGACCGACACGCGCTCCTCGCCGCCCGACCGTTCCCGGGCGGCCGCCAGAATCGAGCGCACCGCAGGCGCCAGTTCTTCACCATTAGCGTCCATCATTGTACACTAACGGACTGATTTGCACATAAGCCTTGCGTCCCGTCCCCACGCGTCCCCCCCGACGACAATCCATATGAGTTCCCCCACCCTCCAGACGACCATGGAGGGACTCTACGCACGCGACGCCCCGTCGCTGGAGTGCGCGGTTCAGCTAGGTATCGCCGGGGATCGGGTCATCAGCGTCTCGTTCCCCGAGACGGCGCCGGCGGACGCCGATTCGGACCACCCGTTGCTCGACCGCGTGTTCGCCTACCTGGACGGTGCCGAGGACCACTTCGACGACGTGCCGGTAGGACTCACCGTACCGTCCGAACAGCGCGCGGTGCTGGAGGCCGCCCGCAACGTCCCCTACGGCGAGACGGTGGACGTGGCACGGCTGGCGCGGCTGACCGGCCTCGACGACGAGGACGAAGATGACCTCGACACCGTGCGCACCGCCCTCCGGGAGAATCCGGTGCCGCTATTCGTCCCCGATCACCGGGTCGCCGGTCCCGGGGCGACGCCGACTGCCGTGGCCGAACGGCTCCGCTCGATAGAGACTTAGGTCTCGTTGACCACGAACTCCAGTGCGTTCACGAGGTAGTGAGCGACCACGACGGTCGTCAGACTCCCCGTGACGACGAAGGCGGCGGCGAGGACGAATCCGAGGGCGCCGGTGACGACGACGCCCAGTCGGCCCTGGGCGCCGTGACCGAGCGCGAACGCCACGGAGGAGAGACCGGCGAGGAGCCACGGTGAGAGTCCGAATCCGGTCGCGAAGGCGCCGATCAGGACGCCCCGAAAGAGGAGTTCCTCGAACCCGGCGACGAGGGGTAAGACCACCGCGAGAAGGACGAGCCACCCCGCGGTCGATTCGGGCGTCATCGCCCGCCGAAGGGTCGACGCATCGCCGAGGCCGAAGCGGTCGCTCAGCCGGGTCCCGACCGTGTTGACGACGTGGAGACCCACGCCGAGGACGACGCCGGCGCCGAGCACCGCGGGCGCGAACGCGTCGGACGAGAGTCCGAGGGCCGCGGCCGGAACGCCGGCCAGCCACGCGCCGACCACCAGAATCGACGCGAAAAGCCCCTGCGAGACGACCACGTTCACGAGTAGGGCGGGCGTCGACGGCGTCGCGTGCCGACCGCCGGGAGGCGGCGCGGCGTCGGAGGGTGCGTCGACGACGCGGTCCGAGAGGGTGGGCGGGAAGTCGGTACTCCGGGCATCGGCGTCGAGCGCGTCGGCGGACGCGTGCGCGAGAAGTAGTAAGCCGGCGAGGACGACGCCGACGAAGCCGGCGAACGCCGCCCACTCGGCCATATCGCGTTACTGCGGGCTGGGGCTGCTCGGACCCTGACTGACGCTCTGCTTGTCGAGCGCGGAGCCAGTGATCGTCTTGAGGCGGTCGACCAGCGAATCCTTCTCGGGTTCGCCTTCGAGCGCCACGTCGAGGACCTCGCTGATGTGGCTGACGGGGATGATCTCGATCATCTCCTCGTACTCGTCCTCGATCATCACGTCCTGCAGATTGGCCTCGGGGATGATGACCCGGGTGCAGCCGGTCTTGGCTGCGGCCTCGATTTTGTGCGTGACACCGCCGACGGGGAGCACGTCGCCCCGGACCGAGAGCGATCCGGTCATCGCCAGCGACTGGTCGACGCCCACGCCTTCGAGGGCGCTGATGACCGCCGTGGCGACGGTGATGGAGGCGGAGTCGCCGTCGACGCCGCCCTCACCCGCCTGGACGAACTGGATGTGGATGTCCTTCTGGGTGATGTCCTCGTCGGAGAACTTCTTGATGATGGCCGAAACGTTGGAGACGGCCTCCTGGGCCATCTCCTTCAGTTGGCCGGTGGCGATGACTTCGCCTGGCCCCTGTGACGGCGTCACCTCGGCCATCACGGGGAGGACGATACCGGAGTCTTCGCCCATGACGGCGAGGCCGTTGACGCGACCGGTAACGAACCCGTCGCTGACCTGCAGTTCGTAGTCCTTGCGGCGCTGGATGTAGTCGTCCGCGAGCTGCTGTTCGATGCTTCGGGAGCGCCCCTTCGCCTGCAGGATGTGCTCCCGGGTCGTGTACTCCGCGTCCTCGGCGCGGGCGATGTCGCCCGCGACCCGAACGAGTCCGCCGAGGTTCCGGAGTTCGAGCGTCAGGTGTCCCTTCCGGCCGGCACGGCGGCGTGCCTCCAGGATCACTTCCCCGATGGCGTCGTCGGTGAAGTGGGGCAGACGGCCGTCCTTCTCGACCTCTTGGGCGATGAACCGGGCGTACTTCCGGCGCATCTCCGGGGTGTCCTCGATGGTGTCGTCCATGTACACCTCGTAGCCGTACCCCTTGATCCGCGAGCGGAGCGCGGGGTGCATGTTCTCCATGGCGTCGAGGTTCCCCGCGGCGATCATGACGAAGTCACAGGGGACGGGTTCGGTCTGGACCATCGCGCCCGAGGAGCGCTCGGACTGGCCCGTGATACCGAACTCGCCCTCCTGGATGGCCGTCATGAGGTGCTGTTGGGAACGCACGTCGAGCGTGTTGATCTCGTCGATGAACAGCACGCCCTTGTTGGCCTTGTGGATGGCACCGGGTTCGACCCGGTCGTGGGACGGCGTCTCCATGCCGCCGGACTGGAACGGGTCGTGGCGGACGTCGCCGAGCAGCGCACCGGCGTGGGCACCGGTTGCGTCCTCGAACGGCGCCGTCTGCTGGTCCGCGGTGTTCACGATGAGGTTCGGGATCATCGCGTCCGAGCCACGGGACCCGTAGCGGAACGCGAGGTAGATGATCCCGGCCGCGAGGATGCCGAGCAGGATGTTGCCGGCGATGATGAGCGAGTAGCCCAGCACGATGGCGATGATGATCCACATCAGGAAGGAGCGCATCTGGTTGCGCTTGCGGGCCTCCTCCTTGTGGGCCTCGACGATCTGATCGCCCTTCCCCGATGGCACCGTCCGCACCTTCGGTTCGTTGCCGTCGTCGGGGTTGTGGTAGACGAGAACGTCCTGCAGTTCCTCCTGTGGGAGGAGTTCGCTCATCGCCTTCGCGAGCATCGATTTGCCCGTCCCGGGCGAGCCGATCATCATGACGTGACGGCGCTGTTTGGCCGCCTTCATCACGACGTCGCGGGCGTGCTCCTGGCCGATGACCTGATCGACGAGCCGGTCCGGGACCTTGATCTCGGCGGTCGAGTCGATCTGCAGGCCACCGAGGAGGCCGTCCTCCGCGTCTTCGTCGATTTCGGCGTCGATCTGGACGTCGCTACCCAGGTCCTCGATAGACCCGCCGTCCGGGTCGTCGACGGTCCCCTCGTCGGGGTCGTCGCCCGGAACCCGTCCATCGGACGGGGCAGGGACGTCGTCCTCCCATTCGTTGGCTCCACCGGTGTCGTCGCGGAGCGGGTCGCCGTCGACCCGGTCCGCGCCATCGCCGGACTGTGTCCGGCTGTTCGAGGAACGTCGTTCCTCGCCGTCGGCGGGGCGCTCGTCCGTGTTCGTGTCGTCGTTCATAGAACGGTATCGTTGGTCGAACTGAAGGGTGCGCAACTGATATACTTTCTCCCCCTGAAATCAGCGACGAAGGGCATAGAACCCCCGCAGTGAGCGTTCTATCGGCGATATTCTCGCTGTACGCCGACTCGTCGATTTTATAAATGTTCGCCCGTATGTCGTCACCATGCGGGGGTTCTACATCGGCCGGTTCCAGCCGTATCACGACGGCCACCACCGGATGGTCCGGGAAATCGTCTCGGAGGTGGACGAACTCGTTTTGGGCATCGGCTCCGCCGGCCACTCCCACTCGCGACGGAATCCCTTCACGGCCGGCGAGCGTGTCATGATGGTCACGAAGTCCGTCGCCGAGTTCGACTGCACGAGCTACGTCGTCCCCATCGAGGACCTGGACCGCAACTCCGTCTGGGTGAGCCACGTCCAGAGCATGTCGCCCTCGTTCGACGTCGCGTACTCCAACAACCCGCTCGTCATCCAGCTGTTCGAGGAGGCCGGCGTCGAGGTGCGACAGTCGCCCATGTTCAATCGCGACGTTCTGGAGGGTACGGAACTCCGCGAGCGCATGATCGAGGGCGGCGACTGGCGACACCTCGTCCCCGACCCGGTGGTCGAGGTGATCCGGGAAGTCGGCGGCATCGAACGCATCCAGCGCGTGAGCGAAACCGACACCAACGGCGCATGATCACCCTCGCTTCCGACTTCGGGACGCCGTACCCGGCCGCGATGAAGGGCGTGATCCTCCGGGAGAGCGACGCCCGCCTCGTCGACGTGAGCCACGACCTGTCCCGCGGCCGGATCGGGGAGTCGGCGTTCTGGCTCCGGGAGACGCTCCCGACGTTCCCGCCGGCGACCCACCTCGCAGTGGTCGACCCCGGCGTCGGCACCGACCGGGGTGTCCTCGTCGGCCGGGCGAACGGCCACACGTTCGTCGGTCCGGACAACGGGCTTCTCGTCCCCGCCGCACGACGGATCGCCGCCGACGACGACGGCGTCGACTGGTTTCACGCCGACCCCGGAGATCCGGAATCCAGTACGTTTCACGGCCGGGACGTGTTCGCGCCCCTCGCCGCGACGGTCCACGACGCCGTCGCGGCCGTCGGTCCGGAGACCCTCGACGACCACGACCGCCTGTCGCCGGCCGATCCGATCGACCTGCGCCTCCCGGAGGCGACCATCGAGGCCGGCGACGCCTCGGGCGAAGTGCTCGCCGTCGACGACTTCGGGAACGTCGTCACCAACGTCCCCGGCGAGTTCATCGAGGATCGGGAGGCGGTGACGGTGAACGGCGACCGGGTGCCCGTCGTGTCGACGTTCGCATCCGTCGAGCCGGAAGCGCCCCTCGTCACCGTCGGCAGTCACGGCTACGTCGAGTGCGACGTGAACGGTGGCCGCGGCGCGGAGTGGTTCGGTCTCGCCGTCGGCGACGCGGTTCGGATCGACCCCACGGGGTAGGGACGTGGCGCCGACGGAGACCAACTTCGCGGAGTCGACGGCGCGGAGCGGACTGGGTCGGGCAGAGTCGGGCGAGTCGGTCGATGCTCGACTGGGCGGGACCGTCGGTCACTGCCCCCACGGCGGCGACGGGTCGTGTTCAGTCTCGCGTCGCGGTGAATCCGATATCGTTGATCCTCCGCACCAAGGCGTCGACGTCCATGTCGTCCGTTCCCTCGATTTCGACCGTCTCCTCGATGTGGTTGGCGCTCACCCGCCTGACGCCCGGTTCGTGACGGATCTCGTCTTGGATCGTGTCTTCACAGCCGTTACACATCATGTCAGCGACAGTAATCTGGTGGGTCGAAAGTGTAGACATCCTCACCGAAAGTGTCGGTCTCACTACTACATAAATGTTTTTTCGATAATAGGAGCGCGACAACCGACGCGCTCAGCGCGCCGCGATCACGTCGTCGATGCGGAGGATCATCGTCGCCGCCTCGGCGGCGGACTCGAGGGCCTCCCGCTTCACCGCGGCGGGGTCGACGATGCCGTGTTCGACGGGGTCGTCGACGGCGCCGTGTTGCCCGCCAGCGATGATGCCCACGCGCTCGCCGGCTTCGTGACGGGCGCGCAGGTCGACCAGCGCGTCGATGGGATCCATTCCCGCGTTCTCGGCGAGAGTACGCGGGAGGGCGTCCAGCGCCTCGGCGAAGGCCTCGACGGCGAGTTGCTTGCGGCCCTCGACTCCCGCAGCGGCGGCGCGCACGGCGTCCGCGAGGGCGATTTCGGTCGCCCCCGCTCCCGGAACCACGCCGCCGGATTCGACGGCGGCGACGGCGGCGTCGACGGCGTCGGTGACGGCGCGTTCGAGTTCGTCGACGACGTGGTCGGTACTGCCGCGCACGAGGAGCGTCGCGGCCGCCGCGGCCGCACCGCCCTCGACGACGACCAGGTCGTCGGTGCCGTACCGCTCGATGTCGACGGCGTCGGCGTGGCCCAGGTCGTCGGCGTCGAAATCGGTGAGGGAGCCGAGACGTCGGGCGTCGACCGCGCGAGCGATAGCCCGGGCGTCGCTTCCGTTCACGTTGGCGAACGCGAGGATCCCTTCGCGGGCGAGGTGGCTCGCGACCCGGTCGTCGATGGCCTCGGTGCAGAACACGACGTCCACGTCGGCGTCGGCGAGGGCCGTGGCGTAACCGCGGAGTTCGGTCTCCTCGGCCGCCAGGGCGGCGTCGAACTGGTCGGCATTAGTGATGCTGTACTCGGTGTCGACGGAGCCCTTGCGCACGTCGAGTTTCACGTCGACGACGGCGACGGTGGCATCCTCGACGGAGTGGGGCATGGCGTCGGCGACGGGGTCCGTGTCGACGACGACTCCCTCGACGAGGCGGGTGGCGCCGGAACTCGCGCCGGTCCGGGGCACGACGTGGATGCGCTCGCGGTCGACGTGGCCGTCGTCGTCGGTGGCGCGTCGGACGGCGGCAACGACCCGCTCCGCGAGCACGTCGGCCTCCACGTCGCCGGTGCCCTTGCCGGTCATGCTCGATTCGGCGACCCGCGCCAGCAGGTCGTCGTCGAGGCCGACGGCGTCGCCGTCGCTCCGAGGGGCCGCCGCTCCCTCGCTCTCGGCCAGCGTCAGTTCGTCGAGGGTAGCGAGGGCGATGCCGACTGCCTCGTCGTACCCCTCGACGACGACGGTGGGGTGGACGTCACCGTCGAGGAGACTTTCGGCGCGGACGAGGAGTTCACCGGCGAGGACGGCGGCGGTGGTCGTGCCGTCGCCGACCGACTCTTCCTGTGACTCGGCCACCTCGACGATCATCTTGGCGGCGGGATGTTCGATGTCCATCTCGCCGAGGATGGTCGCACCGTCGTTCGTGACGACCACGGTACCCGAGGCGTCGACGAGCATCTTGTCCATCCCACGGGGACCGAGCGTGGTCCGTACCGCGTTCGCGACGACCTTGCCCGCGCGGATGTTCGACTCCTGGGCGCTTCGGCCCTGCGTTCGCTGCGCGCCTTCGGTGAGAATGTACAGCGGCTGGTGGGTTCGAGCACTCATAGACGAAGGGAGGGAGGCTTGCAGTTCTATATATCACTTTCTATATGTGATGGAGAGAACACGAACGCGGCGTCAGCGCCAGTCGTAGCGGGCGACTGCGCGGTTCGAGCGGTCGGAGAGCCCGTGGGGGTTCCGTGCGGGTGAGCGGTCCTTGACGCGGGCGACGAATCCGTCGGCAGCCCCGCGGGCGACGCCGCCGAGGACGGCCCGGCCGGCGGCGAGCCACTCGGTCGGGGCGAGGTCACCGCGGAGCACGTCACGGCCCGCGACGAGGGCGTCGCGGCCGGCACGCCGGGTCGTACTGGCCGCCGCGGCGGGGCGGACGCCGTAATTTTTCACGAGGCGGTAGGCGAGCGCTCGGAACTCCTCGCCCCGGTCACCGGTCGCGACGCCGCCGTCGGCGGAGTACTCCTGGCGAACGCCCATGTCGGGACGCCAGGCCACCTCGTAGTCGAGGGCGGCAAGTCGGTGAGCGGCGTCGCGGTCCCCGCCGGTTTCGAGGTACTCGTCGAACCCGTCGAGTTCGTCGAGGACCGCCCGCCGGAAGGCCACGTTGCCGCCGTTGAAGTAGGTCACTTCGCGGGAGCCGATGGTTCGGTGTTCCGACTGCTCGGTGGTCATCCCTCCGCCGAGGGTCCGGTGTGTGGGACCGGTGACGACCGACGCGTCGGTCAGCCCGTCGGTCAAGCCGGCGAGCCACGAGGGCTCGACCACGAGGTCGTACCGGAGGAAGGCCACCACGTCGCCGGTGGCGACTTCCAGTCCGGCGTTGCGGGAGACGTTCTCGGTGCGGGTCGACACCTCGACCAACACGTCCACGTCGTCGCGTTCGCGAAGCATCCCGGTAGTGCCGTCCGTCGACGGCCCGTTGACCACGACCACCTCCGCGTCCGACACCTGGGCGGCGAGCACGTCGAGTCCCGCCGCGAGGTGGTCCCGGCCGTTGAGTGTCGGTATCACTACCGAGAGGTCCATATCGGATCACACCGACTCCGTCACCATAACGATTCCCACATTATACGTGCGCGTTCCAGTACGAGACGGAAGCGAGGTGGGTGCCGAGAGGCGTATCGCCGACGGCCGTGTCGACGCTCCGGAAGGCGCCGGCGAGTCGGTTGGGGATCTTTCGGTAGAACCCGTACGGAAGGACGAAGTCGTGGCTGGCGTCGGCGAGTGTCAGCCCCGCCCCGTCGATGAGGCGTTCGACCTCCTCGCGCCCGTAGAGACGCGAGCCCATCGGGAGCAGCCAGTTGTAGAGGACTCGCGTGCTGCGGTCGTTGAACGTATCGAAGAACACCTGCCCTTTCGAGACGCGGCACATCTCCGCGAGGAACTTCGCAGGCGTGTCCGCCAAGTGGAAAAACCGCATCGCGAACACGGTGTCGAAGTGGTCGTCCGGGAAGGGGAGTCGCGCCGCGTCCCCGCGGAGGAACTCGATGTGGTCGGCCACGCCGGCGGCCCGGGCCTTCTCTCGCCCCTGGGTCATCATCGCCGAGGAGATGTCCAGACCGACGATGTCCGCGCCGCGTTCGGCCAGCATGACGGTGAATCGCCCCGTCCCGCAGGCGATCTCGAGGACCTTCCGATCCTCTAGGGGGTTCAGCGCTTCGAGGACGGCCCGCTTTTCGCGGCGGTCGATCAGTCGCCCACCGCGTGAGAATCGCTTGGCGTCGTACTCCTGGGCGACTTCGTCCGTCTGATACCACTCCTCTCCTTTCACGTTCCGCGTCTCTCGGGCCGAAGATTAAAATCGTACTGGATGCCGCTTCGGGAGGATCGGGCATCCGCCCCTCGTTGTGATTAATGACATATAAGGTATCTCCGGTGTATGCACTCATATAGAGACAACCTTTACCACTACCGACCGGAACGTAGCCGTATGAGCACCACAGCGGCCGACGCCGTCGGCGACGACCGACTCACCACCACCGAATACCGCGAGCGACTGCGCGAACTCCCCCCGAGTGCGAAACTGGTTGCCAAGGTGCTAGAGGGCGAGTCGCCGCTCTCGCAGGGGCAACTCGCCGAGGAGTCGCTGCTCCCCGACCGGACGGTTCGCTACGCACTAAACCGTCTGGAGGAGTCGGATATCGTCGGGTCCCGCTACAGTTTCAAGGACGCCCGAAAGCAGGTCTACTTCCTGCGGACGTAGCTACTCCGCCTCGTTTCTCGACCCGGCACACCACGGACAGAAGGATAGCTCCGGGTCGAGATCCCGTCCACACGACGGACACGAGACGGTCGGGTCCTCGGGATCGGTGCGCATCGTCCCCGCACCGCCCCCGTCACCGCGCCGGGCGACGTAGTACGCGTCGACCGTGTTCAGCGCGAGCAACACCACGACCGGGACGGTTACCTGAAGTGGGAGCGTCGCGAGCGTCGCCGTCTCGGGGTTCGCGAACGAGCCGACGAGGACCAGTCCCGCCCCGAGGACGAGCGAGAACCACGCGAACGCACGCCCCCACTCGCGGAGGTAAGCGTGGCCGGCGCCGCCGATTCCGATCACGGCACCGGCGAGACTGACGACTGCTGCGACGACCGCCCGTCGTTCCGTATCGACCATCCTCCGCCGAACTCCGCACGCCACGCGCTTATACCCTCGGTCGGCCGCTCAGCGCCCGCCGAGTCGCTCGACCAGCGTCGCGAGCGTCGCCAGATCGTACTGTCCGGGCGCCGTCGCCTCGCCGGGATCGACCGGCGCGTACCCGATCTTCGACCCGTAGAGCGGCGCGACCGCCCGGGTGTGGCGGCCGGCCTCGCCCATCGCCATCGTCGCCACCCGGTCGCCGCGGGCCGTCGCCGTGTGCGTCGCGGACAGGACCGCCAGCGCGTCGCCCGGGTCCGTCGCCGTCACTGCCGCCTTGCCCACGTCGCCGTGGTCGGCCGCCGCGGCGAGCAGATCGTCGAGGCGTGATTCCGGGGGCGTCCCCTCGAAGTCGTGGAGCGACGCGACGACGCGGACACCCCGGTCGCGGGCCGCCGACGCCAACGTCGCCCCCGGCGAGTCGCGCAGACTCGATAGCTCCACGTCGATAGCTTCGACCGCGTCGTGGGCGCTCGCCGCCTCCAGTACGTCGAGGCGCTCCCGCTCCGTCCCCTCGGCCTCGCCACCCTCCGTCGGATCGCGGTTCGTCGCGAGGATCGGCAGGTCGCCGTCGTAGTCGTCCAGTGCGGCCAGCGGATCGGCCGCGAGGTCCATCCGGAACTCCACGGCGTCGGCGTGCGGGCGGGCGGCCGGTTCGTCCGAGAGGTCGGCTGTCGCCGCCGCGAGTACGAGCGAGTCGAACTCCATATCTCACCCACCGTCGTCCGCGGTAAAGACGTTCCCGTCGATCGGATCGTGGTCGACGACGTACCGCCGGCCCCCCTCGGTCGCCCGCGTCGTCACGTCGTCGACGGCGTAGAGGCGGATCCGTCGCTCCCGCTTCGTCACGACGCGGAAGTCGTAGTGGTCGGCCTCGTAGCCGCCGTCGCGGTCGGCCATCGCCGCCCGGTGGCGGGCCAGTCGGTCCCGGACACGGCGGCGTGACGCCGTGGGCAGGTCGGTCGTCCGGTCGTCCAGTGTGACGAACAGGTCGCCGTCGAGGTCGTAGCCCAGCGAGTCACGGGCGGCGAGCATGGCCGCGAGCGTCGTCGTCCCCGTCCCGGCGAAGGGGTCGAGGACCCGGTCACCCTGCACCGAGAACATCCTGATCAGTCGGAGCGGAATCTCGACCGGGAAGGCCGCCGAGCGGTCGCGGCGCTCCTCGCTCCCGCCCAACGCCTGTGCCTCCCCCCGAACCTCCCACAGATCGGAGAACCACTCGTTGCGCTCCTCCCAGAAGAATGCGCTCTCGTACCGGCGGTCGTCGCCCGGCGGGAACGAGCGTGTCCCACCCTTCCGGAAGAGGAGGATGTACTCGTGTTCGAGGGTGACGTACGCGTTCGGCGGGAGCGTTCCCGACCCCATGAACTTGGTGAGGCTGTTCGTCGGCTTCCGCCAGAGCACGTCGGGGAGCGGCGTCAGCCCCCTGTCCCGAACGGCGTCGACGATGCGGGCGTGGTTCGGGAACTGCTGGAACCGCCCGCCGATGGATCGGGTGGCGTCGCCGACGTTGATGCAAGCGATCCCCCCCGGTTCGAGTACGCGCTCGATTTCGTCCCAGACGGCGTCCAACTGAGCGTGCATGAGTTCGAAGGCGGCGTCGCCGTCGCCCGCGTCCAGAGCCGCGCGGACGTCCGGGTCCCGACTCGCGAACAGGTCGTCCCAGAGGTCGATCATGGGATACGGGGGCGACGTGACGACGAGGGGAACCGACTCGTCGGCGACGCCGTCCATCGCGGCCGCGTCGCCGACGTGGAGCGCGTGCGTGGTCCGCATCACACCCACTTCCCCACCCGGCGCAAGTATCGGTGTCGGTTGCGGCGTCCGCCGTGGCGGGACGTTCATAGGCACCCGTCCCCTGGCTTCGTCCGTGCCCCCACGCCGCATCGTCTCGCTCGCCCCGGCCGCCACCGCGACGCTCCGCGAACTCGGGGTCGCCGACCGACTCGTCGGCGTCACGAGCCACTGTCGGGCGGAACTGGACGACGTCGACGCGGCGGTCCTCGGCGGGTGGCTGAACCCCGACCTCGACCGTCTCGAATCGCTCGAACCGGACCTCGTCTGTACCGGCGACGCGTTGCAGGCCACGGTGTGCGACGGTATCCGTGACCGCGGCCTCGACGTTCACCACTCGACCGCCACGACGCTCGACGGCGCCATCGAGGGTTTCGTCGCCCTCGGGCGGGCCGTCGGTCGCCCCGAGGCGGGAGCGGACCTGGCCGCCCGGAGTCGCGAGCGACTGGCCCGACTCCGCGACCGGGCGCCGTCCTCGCGGCCGACCGTCTACTGCGAGGAGTGGGCCGACCCCCCGATGGCCGCCGGCAACTGGGTGCCCGAGGTGGTCGCCGCGGCCGGCGGTCGCTACCCCTTCGTCGACCCGGGAGAGCGCTCCCGACGGATCACCCGCGAAGAAGTGGAAGCGGCCGACCCGGATCACGCGGTGCTCCACCTCTGTGGACGAGGTGACGACGTCGACCCCGCGATCATCACCGACCGGGACTGGGCCGTCGACCCGGCGGTCCACGTAGTCGACGACGCCCTGTTGAACCAGCCGAGTCCGAACCTGATCGACGGCGCCGAACGGCTGGCCAACCTGTTTTAGTCCACCGTCTCGGCGTCGTGGTCGGCGTCGGCCGCTCCCGTCTCGTCGACGGCCGCCGTCAGGGAGACGTTGAGCGCGAGCATCGAGACGACGCCGCCGGCGACGGTGACGAGGTTCTTCACGGCGTGGTCGAGGACGGCCGCACCGAAGGCGGTTGCGCCGGTGACTGGCGTCAGTCCCGCGACGAGGAGGGTGAACGCCGCCTCGTAGAGACCGATCCCGCCCGGCGAGAGAGGGAGCACCTTCGCGAGGTTGCCGACGCTCACCGCGAAGAAGCCGACGGCGACGAGCGTCGGCGTCGTCAGCGCCACGTCGAAGGCGGCGAGGACGAGAATCGCCGTCACCACGTCGAGCGCCCAGATGACGAGGCTGCTCGCGCCGATGCGGCCGAAGGCGGCCCGGTCGGCCGCGACGGCCTGTACGTCGCCCACGAACGACTCGAGGACGCCGGCCACGTAGTCGGCGTAGGAGTCGGAACTGACGCCGGTGACGAGCCGACGGATCAGGTTCCCCTCCCGCCGGGCGGAGACGACGATGGCCGCGACGGCCAGGACGGCCGCGGTCGCGACGCCCGCCGCCACCGTCAACGCGACCCGTGCGCTCCGGGGGTCGACCCCGGGGACGCCGCCCGAGAGCGTCGAAATCACCGCGTCCGTCGACCCCGTGAGGACGTAGCCGACGAGGACGGTGCCACCCAGAACCGTGATCGTCAACAGGTCGAACACCCGCTCGACCGCCAGCGAGGCGAAGCCGGTCGGATACGGGATCCCTCGCCGGGCCTTCATCACGTATGCGCGCACGCCGTCGCCCGCGCGGGCCGGGAAGACCAGGTTGCCGGTCTGGCTGATGAACACCGCGCCGGTCAGGAAGCCGAGTCGCTCGCGGTAGCCGAGTTCGGCGAGGATGTCCCGGTAGCGACTCCCCCGGAGCGGCCACGAGAGGAGGTAGACGGCGCCCGCGAGGCCGACCAGTCGGAGGTCCGCGCCCTCCAGTTCCGTCAGGACGGCCTGCGGGTCGAGATACAGCGTCATCAGGGCGAGTGCGAGGACCGTCAGGAGCGCCCCCGCGCCGACGCTCACACGCCGGGTGATTCGGGGACTCACCGACACCTGCCACCAGAGTCGGAGGATCTGACTCCCCATCCCGAACACGTCACGGACCAGATCCACCTTGGTGTCGCCTTTCGGCTCCCACTCGACGGGGAACTCCGCCACCTCCAGTCCCGCCCGCTGGGCGCGGACCAGCAGTTCCGTGTCCCAGAACCAGTGTTCGTCTTCCACGTCTCCGTGGAGGCGTTCGAAGGCGTCGCGGCTCAGCGCCTTGAACCCACACTGGTGGTCGCGGAGCGGGGACCGAAGGAAGAGCCGGACGAGCCCGTTGTAGACGCGGGAGGGGACGCCCCGCTTCGCCGGACGGTCGGCGATCTGTCCGGGCATCCACCGCGACCCGGTCGCCACGTCCGCCTCGCCGGAGCGGACCCGCTCGACCAGTTCTTCGAGGTGGCTCATGTCCGTCGCGAGGTCGGTGTCGAAGTAGACGAGGGTGTCGCCGGCGGCCGCCGAGAAGGCGCGTTCGAGCGCGCCGCCGCGTCCCAGCCGGTCGTCGCTGTGGACGTGGCGGATGCGGGGGTCCGCGTCGGCGAGTCGGTCCGCGATGTCCGGCGTGCGGTCGTCGCAGCCGTCCTCGGCGACGAGAACCTCGAAGGCGCCCGCCGGGAGGAAGGCGCCGAGCGTCGAGAGCGTCGTCTCCACCGTCGCCTCGATGGTCCGCTCCTCGTTGTAGGCGGGGAGGACGACGCTGACCTCGACGCCGACCCGGTCGCCGGAACGATCCATTTGCCGGGGATGGTCGGGCCGTGCTCAAGAACTTTCTGTCTCGTCGGCCTCGGCTTTTTGCCCCCGTAGGCGCGACAACACGCATGAACACGCCGGATGCGACGATCCTGAGTGCGCTCGTCCTGCTGGGACTGCTCACCGCGAGTGCCTTCTTCTCCAGCACCGAAATCGCCGTCTTCTCGCTCCCGGAGAAGTGGCTCACGGAGCGTGTGAGCGCCGGCGACAACCGGGCGGCTATCCTCGCCGATCTCCGGGCCGATCCGCACCGCCTTCTGGTGACCCTGCTCGTGGGCAACAACGTCGTCAACGTCGCCATCTCCAGTATCCTCGCGGTGTTGCTCGCGAATCACTTCCCGGAGGGCGTCGCCGTCGTTCTGACGACCGTCGTGGCCAGCAGCGTCGTCCTCGTGTTCGGCGAGATCCTCCCGAAATCCTACGGGCTGGGCAACGCCGAGGAGTGGTCGCTCCGGGCCGCCCGGCCGGTACGAGTCGTCGAGCGTGCCCTCTTTCCGGTCGTCGCCGTCTTCGACTTCGTCACGCGGCGCGCGGGGGTCGCCCTCGGCGGCGACCCGGACATCGAGGACCCGTACACCGACACGAGCGAAGGAGCGAAGTGAGCGGCCCGCCAAGGGCCCGGCGTGAAAGAGTTCGAGCGCAAGCAGCTCCTCGAACGCGTCAACCGCGAGGGAGCGACGGTGGGCGCGACCATCCCAGAAACCATCGGTGTGCAGGGCGATGAGGTGGACCTCCAGGCGTTCGTCTTCGAGATCAAGCGCCGAGACACGGTGCCGAACGGCGAGCGAGAACGGGTCGAGCGGGCGAAAAAGAACCTCCGTCGGGAGCGACTCCAGCGACTCCAGCGCATCGAGGACGGCGAGGTGAGCTACGCCGAGGGCGAGCGACTGGTCGAGAGCATCATCGGCATCGACCGCGCGCTCAACGCCCTCGAAGGGCTGGGTCCGGCGGACCTCGAACGCGAGGCTGAAGCCCAGGAAGCCGCCGACCGCAAGCGCTGGATGAAGTTCCTGCGGAAGGCACTCGGTCACGAGGACACGGGCCACAGTACCCGGGGACGGCTGTGAGCCGGAACGCCGAGGTGGCCGACCGCTTCGAAGAGATGGCCGACCTGCTGGAGGCGAACGGCGTCGAGTACAAACCCCGGAGCTACCGCCGGGCCGCCGAAAACGTCCGCGAACATCCGGCACCAATCGAGGGGCTGGTCGCGGAGGGACGGGACGCAGTCCAGGGGATCGACGGCGTCGGCGACGCCCTGGCGGAGAAGATCGTCGAGTACGTCGAGACCGGCGACATCGAGGAGCTGACCGACCTGCGCGAGGAGCTCCCCGTCGACATGAAGGCACTGACGAGCGTCGAGGGCGTCGGCCCGAAGACGGTCGGAAAACTCTACGAGGCGCTCGGAATCACGACGCTCGACGAACTGGAGGCCGCGGCCGAGGCGGGGGACGTCCGTGAGGTGTCGGGCTTCGGCGCCACGACCGAATCGAACATACTGGAGCACATTCCGTTCGCCCGGCAAGCCCAGGAGCGGGAACTCCTCGGCGACGCCCGCCCGGTCGCGGAATCGATCCTCGCGCGCCTGTGCGACGCCGACGCCGTCGCCCGCGCCGACGTCGCGGGGTCGCTCCGTCGGTGGCGCGAGACCATCGGCGACGTGGACGTCCTGGTGGCGAGCGAGGAGGCGGCCGCGGCCGTCGACGCCTTCCTCGACTGGGACGCCGTCGACGACGTGATCGAGTCGGGGACGACGAAGGCGAGCGTCCGCGCCCGCGGGATGCGGATCGACTGCCGGGTGGTCGTCCCCGACGAGTTCGGATCGGCGCTCCAGTACTTCACGGGGAGCAAGGACCACAACGTCCACCTGCGCAACCTCGCCATCGAGCGCGACCTGAAGATGAACGAGTACGGGGTGTTCGACGTCAGTAGCGAGGCGCTTCGCCCCTCGAGCAGTCGGACGGAGTCCGACGACGACGTCGAAGGGGGGAAGACGGACGGCCAGCGGGTCGGCCGCCGGATCGGCGGCACGACGGAGGCCGAGATGTACGACGCGCTCGACCTGCCGCCCATCCCCCCCGAACTCCGGGAGGACCGGGGCGAAATCGAGGCAGCCAGGGACGGTCGATTGCCCGACCTCCTCGCCGTCGAGGACGTCCGTGGCGACCTGCACACGCACACCGACTGGTCCGACGGCACCGCGTCGGTCGAGACGATGATCGCCGCGGCGGCCGACCGCGGCGACGACTACCTCGCCATTACGGACCACGCCACCGGTCCGGGGATGGTCGGCGGCGTCGGCCTCGACGACGACGAACTCCGCGAGCAGATGGACGTCGTCGCGGCGGCCGCCGCTGACGCCGACGTCGAGGTGTTCCACGGCGTCGAGGCAAACGTCGACGCCGACGGCGACCTCTCGGTTGGCGCGGACGTCCTCGCGGACCTGGATGTGGTGATCGCCTCGCCACACAGCGGCCTCGGGGAGGACCGCGAGACGGCGACGGAACGGCTCGTCGCGGCCGTCGAACACCCGGAAACGGACGTGCTCGGCCACCCGACCGGCCGCCTCATCAACGACCGTCCGGGGCTCGACCCGGACATCGATCGCCTGGTCTCGGCGGCCGCCGACGCCGACACGGCTCTCGAGGTGAACGCCAATCCCCACCGACTCGACCTGCACGACGAGGCGATCAGGACCGCCGTCGAGGCCGGCGCGACGGTGGCGATCAACACCGACGCCCACGCGGCCGGGGAACTCGACTTCCGGCGCTACGGCGTCCACACCGCCCGTCGCGGCTGGGCCGAACGGGGCGACGTACTCAACGCCCTGTCGGCCGCGGACCTACGGGTCGGTCTGGACTGATGGAGCGTTTCCTGTGTGACGCGATGCTCGGGAAGCTAGCGACGTATCTCCGGATGTGTGGCTACGACACCGCCTACGCCCTCGACCGAGACGTCGAAGCCGACGACGCCGTCCGTGACCTGGCCCGCCGCGAGGGGCGCCGACTGCTCACCCGGGACGCCGACTTAGCCGCCAGTACCGAGGGGGCGATCCGACTCACCGAACGGGGAATCGACGGCCAGTTGCGCGAACTCCGAGCGG
Source organism: Haloplanus litoreus (assembly GCF_045690335.1). Lineage (GTDB taxonomy): Archaea > Halobacteriota > Halobacteria > Halobacteriales > Haloferacaceae > Haloplanus > Haloplanus litoreus. The sequence continues at coordinate 2,837,656 of NZ_CP147874.1, forward strand.
CGGGCGTGACGCTTTCACTCCCCGAGACGCCCCAGCGCTGCGGGCGGTGTAACGGACCGCTCGACCCGGTGGCGGCGCACGCGGAGACGCCCGCCGACGTGCCCGACCCCGGAGCGACCGACGTCTGGCGATGCGAGCGGTGTGGTGGGCACTTCTGGAAGGGAAGTCACTGGGACGACGTGCGGCGGCGGCTGGCCTAACGGCCCGTCCAGTCCTCGCAGGCGTCCATGTCGGCCATGACGCCGTCGTGGAAGCCACAGTAGGGCTGGATGCCGCGCTCGGTGCGGACGTACTCGAAGTGTTCGCAGTTGCCACAGTACCGGTCGGCGGCGTCGGTCGCCGCGTCGGTCGCCGCGGTCGATTTCCACGTCTCGGCGGTGTCGCCAACCGACGGCGTCGACGGGGACTGGGGACCGGTCGTCTCCGCTCCCGTAGCGCCGCCCTCGGACGACGAGACGCTCGCCACCTCCCGGATGTCGTCGTCGTCGGCACCGCCGTCGCTCACCTGCGCGCCGACGGTCGGCGTCGGACCGGATGCGCTGCCACCGAGGCCGACGCCGCCACGGGCCGTCGAGCGGTCCACTTCGATCACCTTCGTCTCGCCCTGGCGCGTGACCTCCATCGTGACGGTGCCGCCGGGGTCGTTTCGCGTTTTGAAGTTGGCGATGCCGACGAACAGACACCAGAAGGTGGTGAGAGCGCCGAGGAAGTAGACGCCCGCGGTCGGGAGCGTCAGGTCCACCATGCCGGGCGCGCAGTTGGCGCCGGACCACCGGCAGGGGTAGGCGTGCGCGAAGAGCGCGACGCCGAGGACGGCGACGCTGGCGCCGATTCCCGCGGCGGCACGCGTCGAGCGCTCGGCCGGCAGCACGGCCGAGATGCCGAGGAAGACGGCTGGCACGCCGAGGCCGGCGAGGATGCCGCCGTACTCGCGCACGTCGAGGAGGGTGGTTCCACCGCCCAGTAACACGTCGGTCGTGGCGACGACGATCCCCGCGACCACGAGAGCGATGCCGACGACGAACAGGCTCGCCCCCGCGTAGATCTGCCGGAGACTCGGGCCGCTCCGGTCGTCCCCGTGGTAGACCTCCCCGAGACTGGTCATATCGGGATCAATGCCGCCCACCCACAAAACGCTACGTCAGACGAGCGTCAGCGGGTCGGGAGAGCCCAGGTGGTTCGAAGGGATTAACTCCCGGGACGAAGTAGCTCGTCGCATGGCTGACGAGGCAGAGGATGCGGACGAGGCTGAACCCCAGGTCGAACTCGGCGAGGGCGAACCGGTCGAGGGGGCGCCGCTCGCGCGGGTCGCCTCGCGGCTCACCTGGCCACAGGAAGCGAGCAACGTGCGCCGGAAGGAGGGCGACGCGACGATCCGGACCTCCGACGGGCCACGGACGATCGATTCGGTCCTCGACGACGTCGACGAGACGTACTTCGACACCCGACAGACCTTCCTGTCCGCGGTCCGCTCGGTGATCGGTACGGGACCGGTCGCCACGGCCGAGGAGTGAGGTGAGCCGCCCCCGGTTCTCCTGGGTGCGAACCTCTCTGCTCGCCGGACTCTGTCTCTCCGTTCTCTGGTCACTCTGGAGCGTGCCGTCCACCAGTCTCTCGGCGCGGGTCGTCCGCGACGTGACGCTGTTCGTCTGTCTCCCGGGGGGGCTGGCCATCGCTCGCGGCCGTGATCTGGGGTGGCGCGTCGACCGTCGCGCGCTCCGCAACACCGTCGCCCTCGCCCTGTTCGTCGCGCCCTTCTACGTCGTCGGGGCGTCGCTCCCGACGATCCGGACCTACTACCCGATGTGGGCGACCGACACCGCACTCGTCCAGTTCCTGCCCCACGCCGCTGCGCAGTTCGTCGTCGCCGCCGCCGCCGAGACGTACTACCGCGGGTTGCTCTGTGTCGGTGTGCGCGAACTCGGGTTCAAGAGCGTCTTCATCAGTCCCGTGATTTACGCCTTCCACCACGTCCACAAACCGCCGATCGAACTCCTGCTGTCCGCGCCGACCGACGTGCTCTTCGGTGCCGTCGACTACCGGAGCGAGTCCATCGTCCCCTCGGTGGTCGCCCACGGCTTCGGACTCGCCTTGCTCGACTGGCTGGTGCTCCACCCGCCGCTGATCCCGACGGCGGCGGTCGTGCGGGTGCTCTCGTGGCTACCCGTGCCGCTGTGACCCGACGACGGCGCGGGGCAGGTCGACGACGACGACCGTCCCCCCGTTCCGTCCCTCGTGGATGTCGAATGAGCCACCGGCGTTGCCGACGATCCAGCGCGTGAGCCACAGCCCCAGCCCACTCGAGTGGACGGTCTGCGTCCGCTCCCGGTCGCCGACGAGTAACTCGCGTTCCACCACGGGGATCCCCGGGCCGTCGTCGACGACGCGAATCTCGACTTGCTCGGCGTCGCGTTCGGTGACGACGGCCACGCGCTGTCGGGGGCCCTCGTTGTGGTCGACCGCGTTCTCGATGACGTTCGCGAGCGCCACGACGAGCGTGGGCGTCGCCCGCGCCGTGAGCGAGTCGGGGACGGCCGTGTACCACGCTACGTCGGGGGCGTCGGCGGCGAACTCCGCGACCAGTTCGTCAACGAGGGCCGCCACGTCGACGGGCCGTCGGTCGGGGTCGTTCGCCACCACGCCGTCCGCATCCCGGAGCTGTCGACCGATACCGAGGAGTTCCTCGGCCGCCGTCTCGATCCGATCCACCATGCGAAGGGGGATTCGGTCGGGGTCGAGGGCCCGCCGAAGCTCCGCCGCACAGCCGAGGACGACGTTCATGCGGTTCCGGATGTCGTGGCGCGCGACCCGGTGGAGAACGTCGAGGCGTTCGTTGGTCGTCTCCAGTCGACGCTCGTACTCCTTGCGGTCGGTGATGTCGTGGACGACGCCGATGGCTTCGACCGGATCGCCCTCGTCGCCGAAGGAGAAGTCCGCTCGCTCGCGGACCCACCGCGTCTCACCGTCGACGAGGATGCGGTGTTCGACGTCGTAGGGTTCGCCGTCGAGCGCCGCCTGCCACCGGTCGGTGACGTCTTCCCGGTCGTCGGGGTGGACGGCGGACAGGAACGTCTCGTGGGTCGGCGGTCCGGCGTCCCGTGACCGCCCGAAGATGTCGTACACCATCTCGGACCACCACAGTTCCATCGAGGAGAAGTTTCGGTACCAACTGCCGATGCGGGCGACTTTCTGGGCCTGCGAGAGGTGAGACTGCTGCCGCCGGAGGTCCCGGTGTTCGCGCTTGCGGTCGGTGATCCGCCGGGAGACGATCACGGCCAGATTCCCGTCGGCCGGCGCCACGCGCGCCTCGAACCACTCCGTTCCGGACGGCGCCGCCAGGTCGTACTCGACGGTGCGTTCGGTGCCAGTCTCCAAGACACCCCTCGTCGCCGCGGCGAGCGTCGCGGGAAAGACTCCGTCGACGCATCGCCCCGACAGCGCCGCAGGGGCGTCGGGCAGGTGGGTCGCGGACTGCGGACCGGCCAGGGCCTCCAGAATCCGCCCGTCGGCGTCGACGACGAAGCCCAGATCCGGGAACGCGTCCCGTAGCGCGTCCAGCCGGGCGGCCGACGGCACGTCCGTGGCGTCCCGAACCGCCGCGGCGACCCGCGCCCCGAGGTCGACGTCCGCGGAGCGAGGGACGTAGTCGGTCACCCCCGCCGCGATGGCGTCGCTCGCGGCCGCCTCACTCCCCGACTCGGCGACGATTACGACCGGGAGGGCGGGGAGCCGTTCGCGGACGGCACGGAGCACCGCCACCCCGTCGCCGTCCGGAAGGTCGTGGGCGGTCACGACGCAGTCGACGTCGGCGTCGATCCGGTCGACGGCCGCAGATAGCGTCGACACGGCGACGGTGTCGACCGGACGTCCGTCGATCCGCTCCCCGAGGTCGGCGGCGACGCCGGCCCCGACATCGAGGACGCGGATCCCGTTCATGCCGGGGAGTAGTCACATCTCCAAAATAAACGCTTCCGTCGTCGCCGCACGGCGAGGATCGAGAGGTGCGGCCACGTCACCGGCGGTGCCGACCGACCGCCGCAGGTACGTTTATACAGCTGACAGTTGTGTGTCCGCGTATGTTCCAGCACGTTCTCGTGCCGACGGACGGGAGCAAGGCGGCGAGGCAGGCGATCGAACACGCCATCGATATCGTCTCCGACTCGGGCGGTCGACTCACGCTCCTCTACGTGGTCGACATGGGGGAAGCCGACTTCGTGGCGGTGCCGAGCGACATCGCGGAGACCAAATCGCGCATCCGGGCCAAGGGGGAGGAACTCGTCGGGAAGGGGTGTGACCTGGCCACCGAGGCGGGCGTCGAGTGCGAGACGGCGGTCGTCACCGGTATCCCCGACGAGGAGATCGTCGCCTACGCCGAGGACCACGACGCCGACGTGATCGTCATGGGCAAACACGGAAAGCGCGACCCCGACAAGCCCTTCGTCGGGAACACGGCGCGGCGAGTCGTCCAGGCGTCGTCGATTCCGGTCCAGACGGTGTGAGAGACGGGTACGTCACGGGAGTCATTTATCTCGCCGGAGCGCGTGGGTGCTATCATGTCGCTCCCTATCGACCCCACGGCACTCGACGCGACGGACATCGGCGAACAGCGTGCGACGCTGGAGATGGACCACGAGGAAGCCATCGAACACGTCCGCGAGGCGTTCGAGGAAGCGGGGTTCGGCGTTCCCGTCGAGTTCTCGCCCTCCGAGATGCTCAACGAGAAGGTCGACGCGGATCGGGACCCCTACTACGTGCTCGGGGCGTGCAACCCGGCGGTCGCCGACCGCGCGCTCGACGCCAGCGACGGCCGGATGGGCGCGCTCATGCCCTGTAACGTGGTCGTCTGGGAGGAAGAGCCCGGCCTCCAGACCGTCTACCACGTCAGTATCATGCGTATCGGCCGGCTGGTTGGTCTCACGGCGGACGACGAGGAGATGGAAGACATCGTCGCGACGACGGGGGAACTGGTCGACGCGGCGTTCGAGGCGCTCTAGAAGTCGGCGAGCGTCGACTGGAGGCCGGCGACCATCGCCGACTTGCGCCGGAGGTCGGCGAGCGTGGTGGGCAGGTAGTCGACGACGCCCCGCACCGCGTCGGAAAGCGTCTCGGCGGTTGCGTGTTCGCCCTCGAAGGCGTGGCGGACGCCCTCCCGGACCTGCCAGACGCCCGCCGGCCCCCAGTACTCGTCGGAGACGTGTCGGAGGACCAGACATTTCGCCGTCCGTCCGCGCTCGTCGAGATGTTCGAGGACCGCCAGCCGAGCGGCGTGGTACGCGCCCGCCGTCTCCTCGACGTAGCCGGTTCGGCCCTCGTATCCCTCACGGTCGGCCGCCAGCCACATGCCCGCCTCGGGATCGGGGTTCCAGACGCTACCCGGCGCCTTCAGTTCGACGAGTTCGTACTCCCACTGCCCGGGCGCGAGGATCACCCAGTAGGCGTTGCCGAGGAACTCGTTGCGGTGGATCTCTACCTCGTTCACGCTCTTCGTGTCGCGGAGTGACCCGCGCAGGAACTGCCCGACGGTGTCGTCGACGGCGGTGATCGACCACCGCGTCGGGACGAGTCGGCGGTTCTCGCTCCGCCCAAGCGCCCCCGCCGAGAGGATAGTGTTCACCTCGTACACGTCGAACCCGCGTCGATAGAGGTAGTTGATGGCTCCCTCCGCGCGCCAGTCGTCGTCCTCCAGGGTCTTCTCCACCGCGCGGGGGACGTGTGGATTCTCGCCGAGGTGAGCCGACCGGGCGGGGGCGCTGGGACCGGTCGGCGTCGAGACGCCGTCGGCGTCGAAGTCGACGGTCGGGTCGTCGTCCAATCCGATCTCGACGTCGACCGGCCGATCGGCGAGGGCCACCTCGCGGCCGACGCCGACGAAGCCGTCCCAGGTGTCCGAGACGTCCACCGGCGACGAGCGCCGGGAGTTGAGGAGACTCGTCCGCCGACGGAACACCTCCGTCAGGTCGACCCCCTCCTCGTACCACTCGCCGCTGGTGGCAAAGCGGGCGGCGTCGTCCTCGTTGCCGACGGGCGAGAGGATACCCGTCGACACCTCGGGGTAGTTCGACCGGCCGACGAAGATAGAGGGCGACACGCTGCCGACCACCGAGTCGCCGGAGACGGTTCGCTCGACGCGGTCGGCGACCGATTCGACGTGGTCGAGGATGGCGTAGGACTTCTCCTTCGCGAGGCGCCGTCGCTCGGCGCGTTCGTTGGCCTCGATGTCGATGAAGTCGTCGAGGCGCATGGGTGGCGTCGCTAACGGGCGACGTGGCTTGAGAGTACTGGTTGTCGGTGCGGCCGTGAGCGGTCACGGGGTCGCACCGCTCTCCGTCTACGACCGCCGCCGCTAACTGTGGATGCCCATCGCCTCGATCTGTTCCTGATACCGGTTGCGGATGGTGACCTCGGTCACCTGAGCGACGTCGGCCACCTCGCGCTGGGTCTTCTTCTCGTTGCAGAGCAGGGAGGCGGCGTAGATGGCCGCGGCGGCGTAGCCGGTCGGCGACTTGCCGGACAGCAGGCCCTTCTCGGCGGTCGTCTCGATGATCTCGTTCGCCTTCGACTGTACCTCCTCGCTCAGTTCGAGTTCCGAGCAGAAGCGCGGGACGTACTTCTTCGGGTCGACGGGCTTCATCTCCAGCCCGAGTTCCTGGGAGATGTAGCGGTAGGTCCGACCGATCTCCTTGCGCTCGACCCGCGACACCTCCGAAATCTCCTCGAGGGAGCGGGGGATACCCTCCTTTCGACAGGCGGCGTAGAGCGCGGCGGTGGCGACGCCCTCGATGGAGCGGCCGCGGATGAGGTCCTCGTTGAGCGCGCGCCGATAGATGACCGACGCCACCTCCCGGACCGAGCGCGGAACCCCGAGCGCGGAGGCCATCCGGTCGATTTCCGAGAGCGCGAACTGGAGGTTGCGCTCGCCCGCGTCCTTGGTTCGGATGCGCTCTTGCCACTTCCGCAGGCGGTGCATCTGCGAACGCTTCCGCGAGGAGATAGAGCGTCCGTAAGCGTCCTTGTCCTTCCAGTCGATGGTCGTCGTCAGCCCCTTGTCGTGCATCGTCTGGGTGGTCGGGGCGCCTACCCGCGATTTCTCCTGCCGTTCCTGGTGGTTGAACGCCCGCCACTCCGGCCCGGGATCGATCTGTTCCTCCTCGATAATGAGTCCGGTTTCTTCGTGGATCAGTTCGCCGTCGGCCGTCCTGACGAGGTCCTCCGGATCGAGGTCGTCGAGGTCGACGTCGGCGTCCTCGGTTTCCCCCTCCTCCTCGCCCTGCCATCGCGTCCGGTCGTCCCGCTGGCGGGTGGGCCGTGTCATCGCGTTTTTATAGTCGTAGTTGGCGGTTACTTAAATCCTTGGCCGGAAGGGGAATCGCGGCCGACCGCCGGCCACGGGCCGGCCGACGAGACGCGGACGTGCCGGCTCGGCCGTCACTCCCCGGCGTATCGGTCGAGGACGGACGGCCGACACCGAAGGAGCGTCGACAGGTGGTCGGCGCCCTCGTAGACGGTGAGGTCGGCGGTCGGGAGTCGGTCACGCAGACGGCGCGCGCCCGCGACCGGGGCGTTCGCGTCCCGACCACCGTGCCGGAGGTGGACCGGCGCGTCGACGTCGTCGAGGGGCAGGTCCCACTCCCGGGCGAGCAGGGTGAACTCGGTGACTGCGCCGCGTCGGTGGTCGGTGAGGGCGGTCACGAAGTCTCGGTGGACGCGTTCGGCGACGCCCGGGGACAGGTCGTTCGGGTCCGTCGTCGTCGTGTACTGCGAGACGACGACTCGCGGGGGGAGCCGGTCGACGATCCACGCCTGCACGCCGAGCAGGCCGCGGAGGAACCGGGGAGAGGAACCGGCGAGAGCCGTCAGGAGTCGCTGTGGAGCCGGGAGGCGGGACTCCAGCGACGGGGGCGGCGCCCCGGCGACCACGTCGACGGCGTCGACGCGGTCGGGGTGGGTCGCCGCGAGGGCGAGGGCGTGGGGACCGCCGCCGGAGAAGCCGACGACTCCGGCCGTCTCGACGCCGACGTCGTCGAGGACGGGCGTGACGAACGCGCCGGTGTCGGCGAGGGTCCGCGTCGGCCACGGCGTCGAGCGAGCGTATCCGGGACGGTCGAGGGCGACGAGGCGGACCCCCGCCCGCTCCGCCGCCGCGGCCAGGAGGCCGCCGAGGACGTGTGATCCCGGCGTCCCGTGGAGGAACAGAACCGGCACACCCTCGGGGTCGCCGTACTCGGCGTACGAGACGCGTCGACCGGCGGCCGTCGAGACGGTCCGCGGGGCACCTGTGTCGTCGGGGACCATGGACGGGGGTGGACGAACGGGGCAAAAATAGGTGGCGGAACGGTCGACTGCGGGAGTCGCCGTGCCCGCGGCGGAACGAACGGCCTTTGAGTCGGTCGCTCGAAGTGCGGCCGATGCCGACCATCGACTGTGATCCCGACGAGGCGCGACGGCGGCTGGATTCGGCCGGCGTCGACGTCGAGGCGGGAAACACGGACCACGAACGCTGGCGGGCGGAACGCGGCGACGCGGTGGCTGTCGCCTACGACGACAGCGTCGTCGTCCAGGGCGCACGACCCACGGACCTGACCGCGCTCCTCTCGGACGCGGGCGGGCGAGCACACGTCTACTTCGACGGGGCGAGCCGCGGCAACCCGGGGCCGGCCGCCGTCGGGTGGGTCATCGTCTCCGGCGACGGCATCGTCGACGAGGGGAGCGAGACCATCGGCGAGACGACGAACAACCGCGCGGAGTACGAGGCGCTGATTCGCGCCCTGAACGTCGCTCGCGACCACGGCTTCGACGAGGTGGACGTGCGCGGCGACTCGGAACTGATCGTCAAGCAGGTGCGCGGGGAGTGGAACGCGAACGACCCCGGCCTCCGGGAGCGACGGGTGACGGTCCGGGAGTTGCTCGACGGGTTCGACCGCTGGTCGCTGGAACACGTTCCGCGGGAGATAAACGACCGGGCCGACCGACTGGCGAACGAGGCTCTCGACGATGACTGACCTGCCACGGGACCTCCAGCAGGAGGCCGAACGACTCACGCGCCTGGCCCGCCGAGCGGTCGACGAGAACGAGGCGGCGGCCTACGAACGTGACCGGGACGACCGCCTCGCCGCGTACGACTACACCGCACGCGTCCGCGAGGCCGACGACACGCTCGTACTCCACCCGGCCGAGTGGGTGGACGGGGACACGGCGCAGCTGAATCGCATCGAGGACACCGACCGCGCAGTGGAAATTTCGCTGTCCGGGAGCGGCGACGCGGGGGAGTGGGAGGCGGTGGAAGCCCACAACGCCGACGTGGTGGAGCGGGTCCACGAGCGCGTGGGCGAGGTTCACGCGAGCAACGCTCGCGCGTTCGCCGACTTCATGGGCAACCACTACGCCCGCCGCGTGGAGACGGCGACGCCGGCGGAGCTACGGGAGTTTCTGACGGAGTACTACCCGCGAAACGCGTGGCCGAGCGACGAGCAACGAGCCGTAGTCGAGCAGTCGCTCGAACACGTCTTCGCGGTGACGGAAACGGAGCCGCCCGAATTCAGTGCTGCGCGTCGATGAGGTTCCGAACGTCGCTGGCTCGGTCGTCGTCCGTGACGAACTTCGAGAGGACCCAGTCGAGTCGGGTGAGGACCGCCTCGTGGCCCTCGTCGGTCAGTTCGTACTGATTCGTCCGCTTGTCGAGTTCACTCTTTTCGACGAGGTTCATCTCGACGAGGTTGTCGAGGTTGGGGTACAGGCGTCCGTGGTTCACTTCGGTCCCGTAGTAGTCCTCGAGTTGGCGTTTGATCGCCAGACCGTACATCGGTTCCTCGGAGAGGATGACGAGGATGTTGTGCTGGAACGCGGTCAGATCGCGCACGATGCCGGGGCTGCTGCTTACCGCTTGTGCCTCTGACATACTAAAAAACATGTCACGGGGATATTTAACCCTTCTCAACTCGATCTTGAACGTGAGAATCAGCGCCTAGGGCGCCCGAATCCGACGTTACCGAAGTCGGACATATCGCTGATCGTACCAGTTTGCACCCGTCCGCGTGGGACGACGACTGCCCGGTCGTCGTCGGCCGAGTGTTTTGCCCGGGGAGACACGGGCGACCCGAGGGAACGTACACCTCGAGTCGGCCGTTCGTGTCATTTTGAGTCAGGGACGGGCGTTCATGTACTTTTTCATTCGTATTCCCGTGGTCCGTCCCGAAAGGCCTATTTGGCGGTTCTGCCGTCTTTGGACTATGGTGAACCTGTGGAAAGACCTCGAACCCGGCCCGAATCCGCCAGAGACGATCACCGCCGTCGTCGAGTGTCTCAAGGGCGAACGTAACAAGTACGAGTACGACAAGGACGTCCCCGGCGTCGTCCTCGACCGGGTGCTCCACAGCAACGTCCACTACCCGAGCGACTACGGGTTCATTCCCCAGTCGTACTACGACGACGAGGACCCCTTCGACGTCCTCGTCCTCGTTGAGGACCAGACGTTCCCCGGCTGTATCGTCGAGGCGCGTCCCATCGCCCTCATGAAGATGGACGACGACGGCGAACAGGACGACAAGGTCATCGCCGTCCCGACCGAGGACCCCCGGTTCGACCACTTCCAGGATCTCGGCGACATCCCCCAGCAGACCATCGACGAGATCGACGAGTTCTTCTCGACCTACAAAAACCTCGAGGAGGGCAAGGAAGTCGAGACGCTCGGCTGGGAGGACAAGGCGGCCGCGAAAGACGCCATCGAACACGCCCTCGACCTCTACGACGAGAAGTTCGCCTGAACGGGCGCCATTCCCGTCGGTTATCCGCTCGGCTCGCCCCATGTGTTATGCGCATGGGTAATCTTTTCTGCGTGACGCCCCTGGCTTCTCGCATGGTCGACACCGACACCCACCCCGGACTCAGTCACCCGACCGTCGTCCCGGCGAACTACGACGCCGACGAGCGATCGGACGCGCCGTACGGACGGTCGCCGGGTGCCACGCGGGGGGAGCGACGTCGAGGGGACGGCGCCGGGCGGTAGTCCCGGCGGCGGTGACGGGGACCGCACCCCTTTTTGTCGGCGCCGCTGTTACTGAACGACAATGGCTCAGTGCGACGAGTGCGGCAGCCACGAGAACCTGCCGTACCAGTGTCGGCGCTGTGGCGGGACGTTCTGTGCGGAACACCGCCTCCCGGAGAACCACGACTGTCCCGGATTGGACGAGTGGAACGACCCGTCCGGCGTGTTCGACAGCGGCTTCGACGGCGGCGTCCAGTCGGAGAACGAGCGCAGCGGGGGACTCCTCGATAGGCTCCCCGGTCTCGGCGGCTCGCTGACCGGCACCGGCGGCGTGCTCGGCTACTTCAGAGGCAACGTCGCGTACCTGTTCCTCGCGCTTATGTGGATCACGTTCGCCCTGCAGTTGATCGTCGGCGCTCTGGCCGGCCGGGCGGCGATGGAGACGCTCTTCGTCCTCCGGTCGGATCACCTCCTGTACGTCTGGACGTGGATCACCTCCATCTTCGCCCACGGTGGTCTGTATCACATCGCCGGCAACAGCATCGTGCTGTACTTTTTCGGCCCACTCGTCGAGCGATACACCGGCTCGAAGCGCTTCGCGGCCCTGTTCCTCGTCAGCGGTGTCCTCGCCGGCCTGGGCTTTGTCGGGGCCAGTATCGTCCTCGGCTCGGTCGGTCCAACGGGCGTGAGCGTCGTCGGGGCGAGTGGCGCCATCTTCGCCGTTCTCGGCGTCCTCACCGTCCTCAATCCCGGCCTGCGGATCTACCTCTACTTCATCATTCCCATCCCGCTCTGGCTGTTCACGGCCGGCTTCGCGGTCATCTCCGTGCTCTTTTTCCTCTCCCCGCAGTCCGCCTCGTCGGTGGGACAGGGCAACGTCGCCCACCTCGCGCATCTGATCGGCTTGGTGATCGGACTGGCGTACGGCAAGCGGATCAAGCAGCCCCGGCGGGTGCCCGACCGTCTGAGCTTCGGCGGCGGCCGCGGGCCGGGGGGACCGGGCGGCCCCGGTGGTCCCGGCGGCCCCGGACGGCGGTGAGAGCGTGACCCCGGTCCGTCCCGAGTTCGTTCCCGACCCGTCGCAGTCCCGGGAGGAGATGGAAGCGCTTCAGCGACGAGTCGCCGAGGTGGCACGGTTCGAGGACGACGTCGACTTCGATCCGGCGGCCGTCTCGCTGTCAACGGACGCGACGCTGACCGGCGAACGGCCCCTCGTCGCCGGTGTCGATCAGGCCTTCCTCGACGGCCGGGCGATCAGCGCCATCGTCTGCCTGCGTGGCGGCAACGTGGTCGAACGCACCCACGCGGTGACGGAGCTGGAGATTCCGTACATTCCGGGCCTGCTCTCCTTTCGGGAGGGCGGCCCGATCCTCGCGGCGTTCGAGGCGCTGGAGGCCGACCCGGACCTCGTCGTCTTCGACGGAAGCGGACACATCCACTTCCGACAGGCCGGCCTCGCGACGCATCTCGGCGTCGTCCTCGACGTACCGAGTGTCGGCGTCGCGAAGAACCTGCTCTGTGGACGGGTGGACGCGGACGTGGAGGGCCGTCCCGCGGGGTGGCGGGCGCCGGTCCTCGCGGACGACGACGTGGACGCCCCCGACGGGACGCTGCTCGGCTACGCCTACCAGTCGCGGCAGTACGACTCGAACCCAGTCATCAACCCGCTGTACGTGAGTCCGGGACACCGGACGAGCGCGGAGACGGCCGTCGACGTCGTCGAACGGCTCTGTGGTGGCTACAAACTCCCCGAGCCGACGCGGTTGGCCGACGTCCACGCGGACGAGTGTAAGACGGCCCTCGAGTAGTCCGCGTGCGCTCCGCACGTTTTAAGCCGTATCTCCGTCACCACCCGGTAATGAGCGACGATCAGGAACTCGGGATCACCGAGTCGAAGGAACACAGCACCGGCGAGTGGTACGCCGAAGTCGTCCAGAAGGCTGGGCTGGCGAACTACGGCCCCGAGGGTATGAGCGGCTTCATCGTGACGCGCCCGCGCGGATACGCGCTCTGGGAGACGATCCAGAACGAACTCGACGCCCGCTTCAAGTCGACTGGGGTGCAGAACGCCTACTTCCCGATGTTGATCCCCGAGTCGTATCTCGAACGTGAGAAGGACGTCGTCGAGGGATTCGACCCCGAGGTGGCGTGGGTCACACAGGGCGGCTACGAGGAACTGGAGGAGCGACTCGCGGTCCGGCCGACCAGCGAGAGCATCATCGCCCCGTACCTGAGTCAGTGGATCCGGAGCTACCGGGACCTTCCGATGCGGGTCAACCAGTGGTGTAGCGTGATCCGGTGGGAGGCGACCGAGACGAAACCGTTCTTCCGCACCAAGGAGTTCCTCTGGCAGGAGGGCCACACCGCGCACGCGAGCGAGGATGATGCGTGGGCGGAGACGACGACCCGTCTCGACCAGTACGAGGAGCTGTACGAGGACGTGCTGGCGATTCCGATCCTCCGCGGGAAGAAGCCCGAACACGACAAGTTCCCCGGTGCAGACACGACGACGACCGTCGAGGCGCTGATGCCGGACGGCAAGTCGGTCCAGGGAGCGACCAGCCACTACCTCGGGCAGAGCTTCGCCGAGGCGTTCGACATCACGTTCACCGACGAGGACGAGGACGAACGCGTCGCCCACACCACCTCGTGGGGGCTGTCGTGGCGAGCACTCGGCGCGCTCATCATGACCCACAGCGACGATCAGGGGCTGGTCCTGCCGCCGACGATGGCGCCCGAACAGGTCGTGATCGTCCCCATCTGGCAGGAAGAGACGAAAGACGACGTCCTGGAGTACGCGGAGGGCATCGCCGCCGACCTCGAGGCGGCCGGCGTGCGAGTCGAACTCGACGACCGGGACGAGCACAACCCCGGCTTCAAGTTCAACGAGTGGGAGCTGAAGGGGGTCCCCCTCCGGATCGAAATCGGTCCCAACGAGGTCGACGAGGGCACGGTCACCCTCGTCCACCGGCCGGACGGCGAGTCGGTCGGGGCCGACCGGGAGGGTATCGTCGACACGGTCCACGACAACTTCGACGAGGTGTACGCCAAACTGTACGCCGCCGCCGAGGAGAATCTAACCGAGAACGTCCGCGAGGCGTCGGACCGTGCGTCGATTCTGGGCACCATCGGTCAACACGGCGGCTACGTGAAGGCGCCGTGGTGTGGCGACGAGGACTGCGAGGCGACGATCAAAGAGCAGGTGGCCGCCGAAATCGTCCTCGTCCCCTTCGAGGGAAGCGAGAGCGACACCGAACCGATCCACGACGGCGAGACCTGCGCGCTCTGTGACGCCGACGCCGTCGAGACGGCCTACTTCGCCCGTTCGTACTGATCGACCGGCCGGACGCCGATTTTGGCGGGGATTAATCGTTATCTACCTTCGCTAAGGTATTCCCCAAGGTTAGTATGATATATATTACCTTGTATGTGGTTAATGAAGCCTTACGGTAACAGGAACAGGCTAATAAGGAGGTATGTGGTATGGCGCTTATGACCAAGCCGCGGAGAGACGCCCACGCCGATCAGCGGGGGCTGGCGGACCCCACCGACGACCGATCGAACTGTGGCGTAGGCGTCGTCCTCGACTTAGACGGTGGCGACTCGCACCAGACGGTCGCCGACGGCATCGACCTGCTCATCAACCTCGAACACCGGGGAACCACGGGCGCGGAGGAAGCCACCGGCGACGGCGCCGGGATCATGATCCAGCGTCCGGACGAGTTCTTCGAGAACGTCGTCGACGCGGACCTCTCGGAACCCTACGCGGTCGGCTCGGTATTCATGCCTCAGGACGGGGCGGCCCGACAGGGACTGATGACCATCTTCGAGCGGACGCTGGCCGAACACGGCCTCGACGTGTTCCACTGGCGTGACGTGCCCACGGACAATCACGAACTCGGCCAGACGGCGCTCGACTCCGAGCCCTACGTCCAGCAACCCTTCGTCCGGCCGGCGGAGGAGATGGACGACGACGCGTTCGACCGCGCGCTCTACGTCGCTCGACGCGCCGTCGAGAACGCCATCGACGAACTCGATTCGGCCGGCGCCGGTCGCTTCTACATCTGTTCGCTCGACCGCAAGACCCTCGTCTACAAGGGACTCCTGAAGGCCACGCAGCTGCCGACGTACTACCCGGACCTCGTCGACGAGCGCGTGAAGTCGACGCTCGTGCTCGTCCACGCGCGCTTCTCGACGAACACCCTCGGCGCGTGGCACCTCGCACACCCCTATCGGAACATCATCCACAACGGCGAGTTCAACACCATCCGAGGCAACATCAACTGGATGCGGGCGCGGGAGACGGACCTCGAACACCCCGACTTCGGCGACGACCTGGAGACGGTCAAGCCGATCATCAACGACCCGAACCAGAGCGACACCGCCTCCGTCGACAACGCCCTCGAACTGCTCGTCCAGGGCGGGCGTGACCTGCCGCACGCGCTCCGGATGCTCATCCCCGAGGCCTTCCGCAAGGACGACGCGATGAGCGAGGAGCGCAAGGACTTCTACGACTACCACGCGAGCCTCGTCGAACCGTGGGACGGTCCGGCGCTGGTCGTCGGCACCGACGGCGAACAGGTCGCCGCCGCCCTCGACCGCAACGGGCTCCGACCCTGCCGGTACGACGTGACGAAGGACGACCGCCTCATCATGGCCAGCGAGGCCGGTGCACTCGACGTCGACCCCGCGGACATCGAGGAGCGCCACCGCCTCCAGCCCGGGCAGTTGCTCGTCGCCGACCCCGAGGAGGGTCGCGTGGTCCCCGACGACGAAGTGTTCGACAGCCTCACCGACGAGAAGTACGGGGAGTGGGTCGAGCGCGAACAACGCCACCTCGACGAGTCGGCCCAGAGCGACTACGAACCGCGGAACCGCATCGAGACGCTTCGCACCCACCAGTCGGCCTTCGGCTACACTTACGACCAGCTCGACCACCTCATCGAGCCGATGGCGACAGACGGCAAGGATCCCGTGGGTTCGATGGGCGACGACACGCCGCTGTCGGTGCTCTCCGACTTCAACCGGCCGCTGTTCACCTACTTCAAACAGCTGTTCGCGCAAGTGTCGAACCCGCCCATCGACTACATCCGCGAGGAACTGGTGACGAGTCTGGAGTCACGGCTCGGCCCACAGCGCAATCTCCTCGACGAGACGTCGGAACACGCCCGCCAACTCGTCGTCGACTCGCCGGTCCTGACCGACGCCCAGACCGAGTCGATCAAGCATCTCGACGGCGAGTTCAGTTCGACCGTCGTCGACATGACCTACGAGAAGGGCGGCGACCTGCAGACGGCGGTCGAACGCCTCCGCCGCGACGCCCGTGACGCCATCGAGGAGGGCGCCGACATCGTCGTCCTCTCGGATCGCAACACCGGCGCGGATCGGGTCCCGATCCCCAGCCTGCTCGCGACCGGTGGCGTCCACCACGCGCTGGTCCGCAACGGTCTCCGCAACCACGCCGGCCTCGTGATCGAATCCGGCGACCCCCGTGAGGTCCACCACCTCGCCACGCTCGTCGGCTACGGCGCCGACGCAGTCAACCCCTACCTGGCCTACCAGAGCATCACGGACATCGTCGCTGGCCCTGACGGCGCCGACGAGAGCGAGGCCATCGCCCACTACATCAAGGCCCTCGAAGACGGCCTCCTGAAGACGATGGCGAAGATGGGCATCTCCACCGTCGAGAGCTACCAAGGCGCCCAGATCTTCGAGGCCGTCGGCCTCTCCTCCGAGTTCGTCCGCGAGTACTTCGAGGGAACGGAGATTCGAACCGAGGGCATCGGCATCGACCAGCTCGAAGACGACCTGGAGACGCGCCACGCCGTCGCCTTCGAGGACGACCCCGACCTAGAGCGACAGGGCGAGTACGAGCACCGGTCGAACGGGATCCACCACCAGTGGAACCCGAAGACCGTCGGCACGCTTCAGCAAGCCGTCCGCTCGGGGAGTTACGAGAAGTACCAGGAGTTCGCGGGACTGATCAACGATCAGCAGGAGAACCTCCAGACCCTCCGCGGACTGCTGGAGTTCGACAGCGACCGTGACCCGGTGCCCATCGACGAGGTACAGCCGGTACACGAAGTCGTCGAACGATTCTCGACGGCCGCCATGTCGCTCGGATCGCTGTCGCCGGAGGCTCACGAGACCAACTCCATCGCCATGAACCGCATCGGCGGGAAATCCAACACGGGCGAGGGTGGCGAACCGCCGGAGCGGTTCGACACCGAGAAGGCGTGCAACATCAAACAGGTCGCCTCCGGCCGGTTCGGCGTCACGTCGAACTACCTCTCGTCGGCGGAAGAACTCCAAATCAAGATGGCCCAGGGGTCCAAGCCCGGCGAAGGGGGACACCTCCCTGGCAAGAAGGTCAACGAGATGATCGCCCACGTCCGGTACTCCACGCCGGGTGTCGGTCTCATCTCACCGCCGCCGCTACACGACATCTACTCCATCGAGGACCTCAAACAGCTCATTCACGACCTGAAGACCGCCAACCCCGAGGCGGATATCAACGTGAAACTCGTCGCGGAGGCCGGTATCGGCACCATCGCGGCCGGCGTCGCGAAGGCCAACGCCGACGTGGTCCACATCTCGGGCCACTCCGGCGGTACCGGCGCATCGCCGAAGACGTCGATCAAGAACGCTGGCCTTCCGTGGGAACTCGGCGTCGCCGAGGCCAACCAGATGCTCCGCGCGACGGGACTGCGCGACCGCATCCGTGTCTCCACCGACGGCGGGCTGATGACTGGGCGTGACGTCGCCGTCGCCGCACTCCTCGGCGCCGAGGAGTACGTCTTCGGGACGGCCAGCCTCATCTCCTCGGGCTGTGTGATGGCGCGCATCTGCCACACCAACAACTGCCCGACTGGAGTCGCCACGCAGGACGAGGACCTGCGCGAGCGCTTCTCCGGGCAGCCGGATCACGTCATCAACTACATGGCGTTCCTCGCACAGGAGCTGCGAGAGATCATGGCCGACCTCGGCTTCCGCACGATCGACGAGATGGTCGGCCGGCCGGAGCTCCTCGAACAGGTCGAGACCGACCATCCCAAGGCCAAACACCTGGACCTCTCGGCCATCATCGCCGAACCCGAAGGTGGCGAGCGCCACAAGGTCCGCGAACAGAAACACGCGGACGTCGAGACCCACCTCGATCACGACCTGATCGGCGAGGCCACGGACGCCATCGAGGAGGGAGAACCGATCCACCTGCGACGGGACATCTCCAACGGCGACCGGGCGGTCGGAGCGATGCTGTCGAACCGTATCTCGCGGCGGTACGGCGAGAGCGGCCTACCGGAGGACACAATCTCCTGTACCTTCGACGGTATCGCCGGTCAGAGCTTCGGCGCCTTCCTCGCCAATGGCGTGACGATGGAACTCGTCGGCGCCGCCAACGACTACGTCGGCAAGGGCCTCTCGGGCGGCAAAGTGATCGTCCGGACGCCCGAGACGGCCGCCTACGAACCCGAGGACAACATCCTCGTCGGGAACGTCTGTCTCTACGGCGCCACGCAGGGCGAGCTCTACGTCAACGGCCTGGCCGGCGAGCGCTTCGCGGTCCGCAACAGCGGCGTGAAAGCCGTCGTTGAGGGCGTCGGCGACCACGGGTGTGAGTACATGACCGGCGGCGTCGTAGCCGTCCTCGGCGACACCGGACGGAACTTCGCGGCCGGGATGTCCGGCGGCGTCGCCTACGTCTACGACCCCGACGGCGACTTCGATGACCGCGCCAACGAGGGCATGGTGACCATCCACCACGACCTGGAGGACGCCGACGAGGCGATGCTCCGCCGGCTGGTCGAGAATCACGCCGAGTACACCGACAGCGACCGTGCGGCCGCGCTGCTCGACGACTGGGGTTCGGAAGTGCGGAACTTCACGAAGGTGATGCCCGACGCCTACGCGGAGGTCATCGCCGAGGAGAGTCGCGAGGACGTGCGCAACGAACTGCCCGAGCCGGCATCGGCGGTCGGCGGCGGCGAAATCGGTGCGGAAACGGTACAGACCGGCGACGACTGATACTGCCGGCTGTCAGTCGAGACGGAGAGTCGCTACCTCGGGGCGGCGACGATCTCGAAACAGTTACGGCCGACAGCGTGAGAACTCCGGCGGGCGGCGTTACGTCGCGTCCGACTCGTCGCTGCGCTCGTCGAGGCCCGGTATTTCCGCTTCCAGCCACTCGCGGAACCACTTGACCCGTTTGAGCCGCTGGTGAGCGATGCCCTCCGCTGCGTCGCTCTCGACGCGACCGGCCGCATCGCGGCCCCGGTCGAGGACGCGGTCGACCATCTCGCCGGCGTCCATGTGCGTCCGTGACTCGTAGCCCATCCGGAGCAGCATCAACACCGCGCCGTTGGCGCCCACTTTGTCGAGGATGTCGGCCTCGATGAGGCACTGCGCCTCCAGAGGAACGTCCTCCAGAGGTCCTTGGTAGGAGTGCTCCCGAACCGACTGGGCCACCTGATCGACGAAGGACTGCGGATACTCGCCGTGCGTGGCGAGATACTCGCGGGCGACTCGGGCACCCTCGTCGGCGTGGCGTTCCTGTTCGGCTTCGAGTTTCGCGATATCGTGAAAGAGCGCCGCAACGCGAACCACGTCGATGTCGGCGCCCTCGCGATGGGCGATCTCCGTCGCCAGGTCCACCACGTTCAGCGTGTGATTGAAACGATACTCGGCACTGTGCCACGGATACCACCGCATCCGACCGCCGTCTCGCTCGTTCTCTACGCTCGCCGCGAGGTAGTCGGAGACGAACCGTTTCATCTCCTCGAACTCCTCGTCGGAGACGGCCGACTCCTTGATTTCAACCCCCACAGTCCCACCTCCATTGCGTTCGTGTGTGTCTCATTGCCGAAAAAAGGAGTGTTCGACTATTAGGCGTTACGACAAGAATATCAGATCGGCCCGGCGGACGCCAGAACGACGACGGCGTAAAGATACACCAGACAGACGATAACGTTCCGCTTCGGCGCGCGTGGCCGCATCCCCGGAAGTCTGACGAACCAGAACCCTGCTGCGACCAGTGGTATCGTCCAGAGCGGCTTCGACGACCCACGAAGGGCGCGCACGAACCGGCAGACTGCGCGAGGAATCGGGCGTTTACCGAAGGTCATTATGAACCGGTCCCGTGGTTGGAAGGATCACCGTCCGAGCCGGCATCGCTGTCAGGGTCGGCATCGATACCAGGGCCGGCGCACTGTTGTCCGAGCCGGCGTTGTTGTCCGAGCCGGCGTCGTTGTCCGAGCCCGCACTGCTGTCCGAGTCGTCCGAGTCCGAGTCCGAGTCGTCCGAGTCGTCCGAGTCCGAGTCCGAATCATCCGCGTCCGAATCGTCTCCATCTGAGTCGTCATCGTCGGAATCCGAATCGTCCGAATCCGAATCGTCCGAATCGGTATCGGAGTCGTCCGCGTCCGAATCATCGCTGTCCGAATCGTCTCCATCTGAGTCGTCATCGTCGGAATCCGAATCGTCCGAATCGGTATCGGAGTCGTCCGCGTCCGAATCATCGCTGTCCGAATCGTCTCCATCTGAGTCGTCATCATCGGAATCGGTATCGGAGTCGTCCGAATCCGAATCGTCCGAATCGGTATCGGAGTCGTCCGAATCCGAGTCGTCCGAATCGGTATCGGAGTCGTCCGAATCCGAATCATCCGCGTCCGAATCATCTCCATCTGAGTCGCCATCGTCGGAATCCGAATCGTCCGAATCGGTATCGGAGTCGTCCGAGTCCGAATCGTCATCGTCGGAGTCCGAATCGTCCGAATCGGTATCGGAGTCGTCCGAATCCGAATCATCCGCGTCCGAATCATCTCCATCTGAGTCGCCATCGTCGGAATCCGAATCGTCCGAATCGGTATCGGAGTCGTCCGAGTCCGAATCATCCGCGTCCGAATCGTCGGAACCGGTATCGGAGTCGTCCGAATCCGAATCATCCGCGTCCGAATCGTCCGAATCGGTATCGGAGTCGTCCGAGTCCGAATCGTCACTCGACGTGTCTTCGTCCGTGCTGTCCGAACCGTCGCTCGTTCCGTCGTCGGGTGTGTCAGCACCCTCGCTGGCGTTCGAGTCAGTCGAGTTGGTTGAATCCTCCGGCGTCTCGGGGGTGACCGAATCCGTCGAGTTCGTCGAGTCATCCGGCGTCTCGGAGACGTTCGAATCCGTCGAGTTCGTCGAGTCATCCGGCGTCTCGGAGACGTTCGAATCCGTCGAGTTCGTCGAGTCATCCGGCGTCTCGGGGGCGCCCGACCCCGTCGAGTTCGTCGAGTCATCCGGCGTCTCGGAGACGTTCGAATCCGTCGAGTTCGTCGAGTCATCCGGCGTCTCGGGGGCGCCCGACCCCGTCGAGTTGGTTGACTCCTCCGGCGTCTCGGAGACGTCCGAATCGACGAGGTCGTCGGTGTCATCCGAGTCGGTCGCGTCGCCGCTCTCGTCGGGCCCGGCACCCGAGCCGGCCGTTCCGGTGGTGGACTCGTTGTCCGTCGTCGAGGACTCCTGCGTGCCGGTGTCGGTCGTCGACTGATTGCCGGACGGTGCCTCCGTGGGCGTGGGGGTCGACGTCGACGTTGGCGTCGCGTTCGCCGCCGTCCCGTTGCTCGGCGTCGCGTTCGGGGTGCCGACGGGAGTCGTCGGCTGTGACTCGTTGGGCACGAACACCGCGAACGGACTGAATCCGCTCGTGACGGCTTCCAGAACCACCGTCTCGTCGTTTTCCGTCCGCACATCGGTGTCCAAAATCGTCCACTCGCCGTTGGACTTGTGACCGATAGTCGCCTTCTCGGGGTCGACAGTGCCGAACCAGTCCGGGGAGAGCCAGAAGGAGACCCGGGCACACCCGTTCGTACCCGAAATGTCGAAGTTCTTGATGGCCTCCAGGTCGTCGACGTCCGCGCGGCCATCGGTGCTGTACCGCATCTCGTCACAGGAGACGGATTCGACGTGGAACATCCCGTTCTGGTAGTTCGACTGAACGGTGACGTTTCCGGAGACGGACTCCTCGTCGGACAGCAGGGTGTACGTTCCGGCGCCGGACGCCGACGCGACGATCACGAAGGCGACAGCGAGGGCGGCGACGGTCGTCCAGGTGGGCCACGAGTCGTCGGTCGACACGGTCAGACGTCACCCCCGTTGTCGCCGCCGGCCGTCCCAGTCGCCTCGGTCCCTCCGGGAGACTGCGTGCCGGACTTGCACTCCCAGCCGGGGAACTCGTACTTGCAACCGAAGGAGCCCGGACAGGGAACGTCGCCGGTCCGGTCGGTCCCATCGAACCCGGACTCCGTGTGGTCGTAGGTGGTCGCGTCGTCGCTACCGACGGTGATCGATGTCTGATCGCCGTAGGTCACCACGTCGAGGTTCGAGCCGTATCTGATCACGACCGTCGTGACGGTGTCCGGGACGGCCGAGAAGGACACCGTCCGACCGTCGTCGCTCAGCGTCGGAT
Source organism: Haloplanus litoreus (assembly GCF_045690335.1). GTDB lineage: Archaea > Halobacteriota > Halobacteria > Halobacteriales > Haloferacaceae > Haloplanus > Haloplanus litoreus. The sequence goes on from NZ_CP147874.1 coordinate 2,860,083, forward strand.
CGATGCCTGCGGCGCCCGGATCGAACTGCGCGGACGAACAAAACGCCACCCAGCTGATCTCACTCGGCCCCCCGTCCGTGCCGGTTCCCCCGCCAGTTCCACACTCCCAGTCGGGGTCGACGGTGTCGGAGTCGACGTGTCTGGTCTGACTCGCGTAGAACTCGAAGTCGAACTCGACGTCGGTGGTGTTCATCACGACGTCGTCCGCTTTCCACTGCACGACGAACTCCCAGGTGTCGTCGGGACCGAGTTCGCCTTCGAGACAGTACCCCTCGCCGAAGGTGGTGCGAGCTTCCAGCAACATCATGTACGAGGAGACCCACTCGACACCGCTGCCGTCGCCGCGGTCGATGCCGTACCGCACGAAAAGCCTCTCCTCGACGCTCGTCGCTTGATACCGGTCGTCGACGCTCGTCGATCGGTCCCGCTTCTGGTTCCAGCGGTCCTGATTGGGGGCGGCGTTCCCCCAAGAGGAGGTGCCGTCCGGCCGGCCGTCGGGACTGACGGTCCCTCTTTTGCGGGCCGTATCCGTTCGATTGGCATCACTGGCTGTTCGATTCCGGTCGATCCTCGACTGCTCGTCCGTGGAATTCCCGGGGCAGTCGGTCCGGAAACAGATGTACGCCGGACTGTCGTCGACGGTGAGGGTGATCCGCTTCTCGCCGCTATCGCCCTCGGTCGTCGATTCGACGGTAGCCTCCGTGGTCGAGTCGTCGTTCCCCCAGGCCGCAGACAGGTCGAGCGTCCCCGCGGACATCTCCGCACTGGTCTGGGCGGAATCGTGCAGGAGCGCAGCCGTGCTGCTCCCCGTCGTGGCGGCAGCACCGATGGTCGTGAGACCCCAGAGGAGTTTCCGACGCGACAGGTCGGGACGGTTCGTCACGCTTCATCACCACCGCTCGCCGAGGCCCCGGAACTATCCGCATCCACAGGTGACGTCTCCATCGGGGCGCCGCCATCCGTCTCGGGCGCCGCCCGGTGCAGGTACAGCGCGTCGTCGCGAGTCATGTAGTAGGTGTCCCGATCCTCGTCGTAGATGACCCAGTCGTCGCGGTCGGCCGCCATCCGGACCAGCGATTCGACGGAGTCGAGCGGTATCGTCGTCCGTTCGCCGATCCGGGCCGGGAGTTCGCCGTGACGAACGACGCCCTCGATCGATCGGGTCCCGCGGGTCGCGGCCCCACCGGGCGTGGCACCCCGGCTGGCGACGTAGACGACGAGACAGAACAGAAAGCCGAGGACCGTCGCCGTCGCCGCTCCGATGGACCACACTTCGCGTGTGGAGTAGGCGACGTACCCGCTGTAGGGGACGTAGAAGCCGAACAGAACGAGGATGACCTGTAGGCTCGAGCGGGTGAGCGTGAGGCCCCCGTCGTCGTCGTCAGTCGCCGTTTCCGTCTCGGCAGCGGCGGTGGTCGCATCCGGATGCGGGGTGGCCGCGGCGGATTCGGGTGTGTCGGTCCCGGCCTCGTCACCCTGGATCGACTTCGCCAGTTCCCAGAGTTCCGAGAGGACGAACAACAGCATCGGCGTGAGCACGAGTACCAGGAACCCCATCTGCGTGTTAGCGAACTGGATCACGTGTCCCAAGAACGGAATCACGAAGGCGACTTCGCCGACCACCCGGTCGTGGGGGACCAGCCCCGGATCCTGTTCCTCGTTCGCGTCGCCTTTGGTAACGTACGCGACGCCGTCCTCGGTCTCCCGGATGTCCATCACGCGGTGGGTGGTTGGCGTTTCACTACTCGTCTGGAACGTGATGATATCGCCTTCGTCGATTTCGGACTGTGGGACCTCGCGGACGATGACGGCGTCTCCGGGGCTCATTCGCGGTTCCATACTGCCGGAGAGGACGACCAGCCCGTGATCCGCACCGACCACTTGGGGCACCGCGTAGACGACGAACGGCGTCACGGCGCCGATCAACAGCAGAACGACGAGCACGTTCGCGACGAGACGGAGCGTATCGCGGCCGCTCTCGCTCTCACTCATGCCGTCCACCCCCGTGAGCGGTCGTTGTGGTACCCCACCACGTGCTGGACCACCCGTCGAACGTCCCCGTTGAACCCATTAGTAGTATCCACCCCCGTATCGGCCTTAGTTATCCGCTGCTTTGACACGAATCCGGTGCGGGTAATCGAGGCCTGAACCGTGGTCCGAGTCCCGGCAAGACACAGAAGGCGAGATCCGGGGTTTATAGCTCCGAGTCGGCTGATATTTCCAGTTTGACCGGGACCGGCGGCAGTGGCTAATGACCGATTAAACGCCGGCTCAGCCACGGTCAGCCACCCCCAGTCTGACACGGTCGGGGATCGAACCCGACCTGGAACGTCGCCGAGTCGCCCTGGATGATGTTGCCAGTGCTCTCCGGAATCGACCACCGGAACGAGACGTACACCTCGTCACCGGGTGAGAGACAGCCGTCCCCATCGACTAGGACCTGGTAGCCATCGTCGAACGCCGTCGATTCGGCAACCTCGGCGAGGCTTCCGCTCGCGATCTCCGTATCGCCGACCACCGGGATATCCCCCAGTTCGAGTTCCCCGTTTGCGGTGCCGAACCCGTCGTCCTTCCAGATCGTGAGTTGGGTGTAGTCCTCCAGTTCGCCGTCGTTCGGCGTCGTATCCCCGGCCTCCGCCTCGGGTTCGTTGATCCCGTTCTCGGCGGTGTTCGAGAGCCGGAACGCCAAGAAGAGTCGCGCGTCCTCGGTCTCCTGATCCTCGCGCTCGAGTAGCCGCGCACGCATGGTCACCGATCCGGAGTCGCCCGGCACCACCGCCTCGTCGACGATCAGACCGATGGCACCCGTCTCGCCGTCCGAGTCGTCGACGAGGCCCGTCTCCTCCTGAAGCTGGCCGTTGACGATTTCCCGCCACGTCAGGGCGATCCGTGGCGGGGCATCGACGAACATCTCCTCGGTCGAGGCGGCGTAGGTGCCGTTGACAGTGTGCTGGTTCAGTCTTACGGGGTCGAGACCGAGAGCGGCACTCGCTCGGTCGACACCGAGATAGAGAGCGCCCACACTCCCGACCGCGGCGAGTATCCGCCGTCGCGTGAGCGAGGGAGGGGTCATTCGAAATGCCCACCGGCGGAATCGAACCGCCGTCGTGCGGCGAACCGTACCACGTGCCCGCGCCGGGGGCGCGGACGCCGTCGTGCGGCGACGTACGGTGTGCCCCCGTCCGACCGGGGCCACCGTCGCAGTCGCGTGTCGGGGTCCCGGCGAAGCCGGGGATGCCGTCACGCGGGTCCACCGCGACACACCAGCGTGGGTCGACGGGATGGGGTGAACGCGACGGTTAGGCGTCGACGTTCTCGTTGTTCATCCCGCTGCCCTGGTTGTGGCGGCACTGCTCGGTGTAGAACCCGACGTCGAACGTGGCAGAGTCGCCCTGCACCTCGTTGCCGTGGTCGACCGGGAGCCACCACGCGAAGCCGAAGCAGTAGGTGTTCCGACCCATGAAGCACTCGCGGTCCGGGTCGTCCTCGGGGTCGGGGCCTTCTTCACCCTGGTAGCCGGTCTCGTAGAACTCGGTGTTCAGCCCACGGTCGAGCGGGATGCCGCGCCCGTCGTTGCTCTGGAGTGCCTCCAGCGTCTCCCGGAGGGTCCCGCGGAAGATCACTTCTTCCGTGCCGGTGACCGCGTTCGCCAGTTCCTCCGCGGCCAGGTTGATGCCGTCGAAGTCCGCGCTGACGTTGGTGTGTTGATCCACTCCCGGTTGGGCGACGCCGGACGCCAGGAAGGTGTCCAGATCTTCGTCGTCCGTGATCCCGACGGTGAGGATTTGGTAGCCGTCGGTGTCGTAGATGTCGTTCGCGATGTCCGACGTCTCGTCCTGTTCGGGCTGCGAGAGGTCGCTGCCGCCGTTCCCGTTGTCGAGGGACGTGGAGTAAGGGTGACCGTCCCCGGAGAACACGGTTTCCGTACCGCCGGGGCCGTCACCGGCGTAGTTCGGACCACCGTCGGTGACCAGCACGATGACCTTCTGCGCGTCTTCCCGACCTTCGTTGTTGAGGAGCTGGCGGCCGATGTCGAGCGCCGCCGGCATTGGGGTCGCGTTCGAGGTGTCTGGGTTCTGGGGGAAGTCGCCGCCGGCACCCTGCGTGAGGTTGCCCTGACCTCCGGTGACGTAGTTCGACACGGGCTGAAGCCCCCGTTGCAGGTCCACCGCCTCGTCGGGGGCTTCGTGTGGCGAGCCGAAGGTGAGCAGCGAGGCTCTGACAGAGCCATCATCCGGAGCGTTGGCCGAAAGCTGCTCGACGAAGGTGTTCGCCGCCTCCGTGATCCGACCCATCTCCTCTTCGTCGATGGACCCCGACACGTCCGCGAGGGCGCAGATGTCGAGTTGACCGGTCTCCACGTCGAGGACGTTGTCGCAGTCGTTGTCGTACCAGAGCGCCGTCTGAACGAGATCCGGAAGCTCGACGACGCCATCCTGCTCGTCTTCGTCGTCCAGTTCCGGCTCCGTCTGGCCGTTTTCGGCGTAGGACACGTTGTCCGCGTTCATCCAGAGGTAGCCGTCGTTGCCACACAGGTGCGTACTGAACGTGACCTCGCCGAAGTCACCGGGCTTGACGTCGTCGAGGCTGATGAGCGGCTTCGCGTTACCGTCGACGTCCTGCGTGTCCGCGTTCGCGGTCCGGCCGATCTGGTCCTCGCCGGTGAACGTACTCAGCCCGCCGTCGTCGTCGCCGACGTCGGCCAGGTAGTCACAGATCGTCTCCCCCTCCCCTAGCTCGGAGAACTCCGGGAAGTCCCCGGTCCCGTCGTTCTCCGGGTCCGGGAACGCCTCGATGGCCGTGTTGTCCATGAAGTCGCTGAGGTCGTCCTCCTCGACCCAGAGCATCGGACTGTCCGGGTCCGGGAGCGCGACGAACCCCGGATCGTCGGGGTCGTCCATCTGGACGTTGAGGTTGTTGTTCTCGTTGTCGTCGTCCAGGTTCGCCTCGTCGTCGGACCAGTCGGAGTAGTGCTCCTCCCAGTCGACTTTGAGGTCGAGTTCGCCGGCCGTGAGCCGGTTGTTCTGGAACGTTTCCTGATCGCTGAAGTACGCGGAGGTACCGAGCCCCGCGCCGGCGGAGGCCACACCGATCGTCCCGAGTGCAGCCAGCGCCTTTCGCCGTGAGAGTTCGAATTCGTTCGTCATGGTTGAGTTGCCTCGTTCGTCCGTCGGCTGACAGCCGTTTCCCCGTCTCGAGGAGACCCACGGATGGAGCCGAGTCGTCGACCCCACGTGGATGGCTGCCGTCATCATCTCCCATTACAGCCACCCCCATAGCTAATCGCCAATTCGCTCACATAACGTCGGACTAGCCCTCGCAAAGGACCGGTTAGGCCGTACGCCTCGTCCGGAACCCACCCGCTCCTAGATCGCACGGGTATACCTCGCGCGTTAATGAGCGATTAACCGGATAGGACCCACTGAAACCCCGGTCTAACGGAGGCGGTAAGCACACCTAACCGGTTGTTAACCCAGCTTTCAGGAACGACCACATTCCAGTTAAGATCCTGATAACTATGTCTCTTTGTCGTGTTGGTGCGAGCGAACCCGGTCGCTACCCATGAACATCGGACTACTCAAAACGGACGACGTACTCCCCGAAACGGACATTCACGATATCCTTCGAAACGACCGGCGCAGAAACGTTATCAAATGTCTCCAGGACCGCGGGCGCGAGGTATCGCTACGGGACCTGGCGGTCCACATCGCCGAAATCGAGACCAACGAATCGCCGCCGCCGAGCAACATCCGCGACAGCGTCTACGTCTCCCTCCACCAGACACACCTGCCGAAACTGGACGACGCTGGGATCGTCGAATACGACAGTGACCGGAAGACGATCATCCTCCGGAAATCGGCCCGGCAGGTCGACCTGTACATGGAGGTGGTCACCCGCTACGGCGTCACGTGGGCGACGTACTATCGTGCGGTCGGCACCGTCTCGCTGCTCACCGTGGTGCTCGCATCGACCGACACCCCACTCGTCTCGGCCGTCGATCCCCTCCTCTGGGCGTCGATTTTTCTCCTCGTCATCGCAGCCTCGACGCTCTACCAGTTCTGGTCCCGTCGCTGGCTCTATCTTCAACAACTCCTATAGGATTGTTGCCATAATCTCCGCTGGCAGAATCGATATTGATACCAAAAGATTGAAATTGGAAGGAAATACAGTCGAGTTCGTGCAGGTATAGGACCGAAAGCACCGGCGATTGGCTTTTGAATATCATAGCTGATATTCGAAGGGATAAACTTATCGCCGCGTTTCACCCCACACAAAATACGAAATGAGCGAGCTTCCCCCCACCCAGAAGGAGCTACCGTCAATACCGGAAGACATCGAGCGGTCGGCCTCGGCTATGGCCGACAACATCTGTGATGGCTTCATCTATCACGACCAGCGTAAGTACGAGGAGTCGGTGCGGGCGTTTACGGCCGTCGACGTTGTTCAGTTCGACCATCTGACCGACGAGGAAGCCCGGAGGGCCGCAGTCGGCTACGTCGACGCCCTCTGGGCGAAAGACGAAGTCGAAGAGTCCTGTCGGGTGAACGGCGAACTCGACCCCGACCGACTAGAGGCTGCGGATTGGTCCCCGGTGAAGGCCGCGTTCGAGCGTCGGGCGTCCGTCGCCGACATCGATCCACGGTACGCGGAACTGACGACCGAAGCCTGGATCAACCACAAGACAAAAGGCGACTATCTGACGCCGACGATGCGTGCGCAGATGCTCGAACTCCGGTCGGTGCTCCAGCAGCAGACCTACCCCGAGAAACCCCGACACGGACAGTACGGGTTCGGCCCGGAGCCGGTACAGTACGCTCTGGGGATCGAACTCCACGATATGCGTCGGTGGGAGCAAGCACGCGAGGCGATGGTCCCGTACTTCCAGTACATCCTCGACGAACGGGATCAGTAGAGATTCCGGGGCCCACCCCGCCACCCATTCAGTGCGCCGTCATCGCCTCCGGCGAGAGCTGTGCCTCGAACACCCGGGCGCCACAGGATTCGCAGGTGGCCGCGATGACGTCGATGGAACGACAGCACGACTCCACCGTCTCCTCGCCGAGGGTCACCGGGCCGTCACAGGACGGACAGCGCTCCAACCACAGACGCAGGGAGCCGAGTACTTCCGTCCGTTCGTCGAAGCCGAGGCGGTGCCATCCCTGGTGGCGTTCGCGAAATTCGCTCTCGGCCGCCAGGTCGGCCAGGTAGGCCGCTCGTGACTCCCACTGCCCGACGCGCGTATCGTCGACGTAGGCTTCGTAGGCGCCACCATAGGACTCGACCCGGACCCGGTCGGGGTCGATATCCAGACCGTCGAACAGAGCGGCGATTCCCTCGTCCACGTCGTCGCGTTCGCGGAGGCGGTGGATCCGCTCGGTCCAGGCCGTCCGGAACTCCTCGGTGAGACAGAGATCGGTCCCCTCCCGGCACTCCTCGACGGCCTCGACGTCGAGGAGGAACGATTCGATGTCCGCGTCGTCGCCGATGGCCGGCGGCTCTACCTCGTGTTTGTCGAACAGTTTCAACACCGAATCAGGGAGATATCGCTTGGTCAGCGTCGGCGTTCCCGGTACGAGGTAGCCCCGCAGATAGATGGCGGCGACCGACACCGCGAACACGACCATCCCCGCCGGCGGCGACACGACGCCGACGACGCCGGCCAGGACGACGGCGATGGCCAGATTGACGACCGTACACGGCGTACACCGGTTCTCGCCGGTGTATTCCGGTTGGCGGAGACGATGCACGCGTTCACTGAGGGACATATCGTTCACGTACACCACGTCGCGACGCTTAGATAATTGCTCGTTAACCGGAGTATGGCCGTCGTTTCGTGACCTCCGGCGATCAGACCGTCACGGTTTCCCCGCGCCTCACCGCCCGCTCCGGCACGTCGACGACGAGGTCGTGCCCCTCGAGTCGGTAGCGTCCGGGGTTGCCGACGGTGACCTCGAACGTGCCGTCGGTGACCGAGGCGAAGCGGGTGTACTCGAAGTCGGCGCCGGGGATGGAGACGTCGGCGACGAGGCGAACGGTGTCGGTCCCGTCGACAGTACCACGGAGGGTTGCCCCGGGGACGACCCGGAAGACCTTCCGGGCACCGTCGCCCGACTCGGTCGCGTAGAGCGCCCGGAAGTGGCCGGCGCCGCCGAGATTGCTGGAGAACGCGCCCCCGAAGCGGTCGTGCAGGCAGGACTGCACGGTCGAGGAGGCGATCAGGCCGAGATGGGGCAAATCGCGGGTGACGACGAAACCGACGCGGCCGTCGAACTCGTCGTACCACTCGTCGGCGTCGGTCGAGAACAGGAAGTCCTCGTAGGTCCGTTCGGCGTAGCTGTACGACGCAGCCTCGCCGTTGACGAAGTAGTTGTACACCCGAACTCGGCCCCACTTCGCGAGGACGTAGCTCTCGGGGTAGGGGATGTCGCGGTCCTCGACGTACCCGGTGATCCACCGCGCGGCCTCGTAAGTCGCGTCGTCGATGACGAGTCGCCGGTCGATGAGCGCGGAGTACAGCCCACCCGACCCGACGGCGACGCCGGCGAGCCCCCCCAGCAACGCCAGGCGAGTTCGGTCCGGAACCACCAGGTCGGGGGCGGCACCGCCGTCGGTGGCGGCCGGGGGCGTGCCGTCTGATCGCATGGGTACGGGCGGGTAGAGGAGGTCGAGCCACCAGGCGAGCGTCACGAACGCGACGCCACCGAGGACGGCGGCGAACGGGGCGAGTTCGCCCCCGAATCGACGCTGGATCGCCGCCAACGTCCCGAAGTGAACGACGTAGACGCCGACCACGAGCCACCCGGACTCGAGACGCATCCAGCCCCGCCGGGCCGCCCACACCAGCGTCGGGACGGCGAGGACGGGTGCGAACCCGAGGATGACGAGGACACCCACGGCGCCGTAGTTGCTTCCGACGCCGGCGAGTTCGGCGGCTTGCGTCGACGAGAAGAAAGCGAGACCGCGGTCGAGTTCGGTCGAGAGGATCGTCAGCCGCCGAACCGCGACGGCGGCGGCGACGGCGAGGACTGCCTCGACGGCCGCCAGCCACGTCCACGATCCGCCCACGCGACGGATGCCGACGGTGACCGCGAGCAGTCCGACGGCGCCGACCGCCAGCAGGTCGAGCGCGTAGACGGTCGCCGGGAACTGCCAGCCGAGGAGGTGGTGAACGGCGTGGGCGAGTACCGCACCCCCGACGAGGCCGGCGACGACGGGCGCGAGCCGTTCGGGACCGGGGCGTCTGATCTCCACCAGTGCGACCAGCGCGAGCGAGACGGCGAGCGGGAAGAGCAGGAGGGGGGCGGCCTCCCAGGAGAGGGTCTGTGCGGCGACGGCGACGGCGAGGACGCCCGCGCCGAGCCACGTCCGCCGGTCGCGCTCGTGTCGAGTGAGCAGGTCGACGACGACGAGGACCGTCAAGGCGAGCCACACGTAGTCGAAGGCGTGGTGGTCGGCCACGCCGAGCGCAGTCCGGTAGGCGTGGGCCGGCGTGACGGCCAGCAACCCCGCCGAGGCGAGTCCTACGCGGACGTCGCCGGAGACGCGGACGGCGATGCCGTAGACCAACCCGGCCGTGACGACGGCCGCGACGACGGGATACCACGCGAGGACGAACCCCGAGGCCCACGTGCTCCCGCCGAGCAGCGTCGTCGCCGTCGCGAGCGTCGCCACGAGGAGCGGTTCGCCCGCGACCGCTCGCGCGGGAAGCGACGGAATCGGGCCACCGGCGAGGGACTGATCCACCAGATACCGGTAGAAGTAGGGATCGTTCGAGACGAGGACGACCCAGTCATCACGGAACACGTCGAAGACCGTCGGGAGACGAACGACGACGACGAGAGCGAGGGCGGCGGCGAGGGCGAGACGTATGGGGACGCGGCGGCGACCACTCGGATCGCCGCCGACGGCCTCGCCTGCGTCGGTGTCGGTGTCGATGTCCTCATCCACGACGATCACCTCGACGACGCCCGCTCCGGGAGTGTCCACACATCCGTTCGAGAGGTGTGCGTGCAGCTACATATAATCGATTCGTGGCGGGTCGGGGAAGTCGGGTATTCGTCATCGGATCAGCGCGACTGCGTCCCGGAACACCATCCAGAGTTGCCGCAGGACGATCCGCAGATCGAACCAGAAGGACTGATTTCGGATGTAGGCGACGTCGTACCGGAGCTTCTCGTCGGGCTTCGTGCTCGTCACGTCGTTGACCTGGGCCAACCCCGTCAGGCCGGGTTTGACGAACCAGCGCTGCCGCCAGGAGCTGACCTCGGATTCGATTTCGGCTTCCTCGTCGACCCAGGCCGCTCGCGGGCCGACGACGCTCATACGGCCCGTGAGAATCGACAGAAGTTGAGGTATCTCGTCGAGGTGCGTCGCTCGGAGGACCCGCCCAACGCGGGTGATGCGGTCGTTCTCCTCGTCGTCGAGGGGGGTCGCCGACTCGCCTTCGGGAACCATCGTCCGGAACTTGTAGACCGTGAAGGTGTCCCCGAACTCCGCGGTTCGCTGCTGGGCGTAGAAGACGGAGCCGCCGTCGTCGAGTTTGATCGCGGCGGCGATCAGGAGCATGAGCGGCGCGAGCGTGAGGAGTGCCACGAGGGAGAAGACTACATCGAACGCGCGCTTGAGGACGTGGTTCTGCCAATCCCACGGTTCGAGGTCGATGTCGACCAGTTCGCCGGTTTCGACGCCGGTCGTCAGGACGGCGTCGGCGTGGCGGTGGTGGACCTTGGCGTTGACACCTGTCCGGTAGCAGGTGTCGAGCGTACCGAAGAACTCCTCTTGATCCGGGTACGCGAACGCGAAGACGACGGTGTCGATGTCGCGTTCGATGAGCAGTTCCTCCAGTCGGGCCAGCCCACCGAGACAGTCCTCGTCGATCGACACCCTGCTGACGGTGCCGCCGTCGGGCGTCGCAATGGAGAGACCGTCGCCGTCGGCCGACTGACGGAACCGCGAGGCGAGCGAGGAGACGTAGCCCTCGACGGGCACGTCGGTCTCTTGAATCACGTCCTCGATGGTTGCCGGGTCGTCGCCGACGACGAGGGCACGGTTCGGATCGACCCGCGGGCGACGGCGGATGGCGACGAACCACGCCGGGAGGACCCCGGCCATCGTCAGCGTGGAGAGAACGAGCGTCGTTCGCGGAAGCCGGTAGGTGTAGTCGAAGTACCCGACGGCCGCCAGCGCGACGGCCGCGAAGACGACTCGCCGTTCCACGATGAGGATGGTATCGAGGACGCGCCGGGGACGGGGTTTGAAGACGGGGATCAACGCCCCAAGGACCACGACGAGCGTCGTCAGGATGGCGAGCGTCAGATCGCCGTTCGACAGCGTCGTCGACGGCAGGCGACTGAACACCGGCACCACGACTGCCAGTCGCTGGACGAACGGGTGGTTCGCGACGCCGACGCTCGCCGCCACGAGCGTCGCTGTCCCTACCCCACTGACGAGTCTGAACCGCCACCCCGAGAGCATCACGAGATTGATGCCCGCACAGCTATTTGGTTAGTTAGTTGTTAAGATAGCAAACTCCACGACGGCGGACGGGTCGGTCGATCGAGGTAATCGACACCTACCAACGGACAGGCTGCGCATTCCGGGCACTTTAGCCCGCTTAACGGTCGATTAAACGGCCAGACCGCCGAGGATGGCCAGCCCGCCGAGCCCCACACAGAGGAGCCAGACGGCCACGCGGCGGACCACCCGCATCAACACGTCGATGGTGGCGTAGCCCACGATAGCGGCGGCGACGAGGGCGACGAATCCGGCGGTCGGCGACACGCCGATACCGCCCGTCCGGACGAGTCCGACACCCCCGCCGAGGAGGGCGGCGGGGATGCTGAGCAGAAAGGAGAGTCGAAAGGCCGCCGTACCCTCGTGACCCCGCAGGAGGAGTGCGCTCGTGGTCGTGCCCGACCGGGAGACGCCGGGCAGGATGGCGAGGCCCTGCAGGGCGCCGACGAGGAGGGCATCGAGAGCGTCCGGGGTGGACCGGGTCGCCAGGGTGGAGGCGTCCGCGACCCGCTGGAGCAGTCCGGTGGCAACCAGCAACACCCCGATGAGGGCCACGAACGTCCCACCGGCGAGTTCGGAGACGACGGCGTCCAGAGCCAGAAGCGCGACCACGCCGACGGCGGCGGACGCGGCGGTGGCGACGGCGACGAAGGAGAGCGTCGCCGTCTCGCCGTCGAACGCCGAGTCCGGCCGAACCGCCGACCACGACGAGAGCGCCGTGTGCACCTCCTCGCGGTAGTAGACGGTGGCCGAGACGGCCGTGCCGAGGTGAAGAAAGAGCGCATACGAGACGGCGACGCCCGGCCGTTCGCCCAGCGCCGTCAGGGTGATGGCGACGTTCCCCTCGCTGGAGATGGGGAGCCACTCGAACACGCCCTGGAGGATGCCCACGACGACGGCCACCAGATGTGGGTCCATACCGGGAAGAAACTGTCAACACATATAGAACGTCGGCATCCGGTAACTCGGCTGGCGGGATGGTCAGGAGTGTTCGACGTCAGTCGTCACTGCACGGCCGTGGCCGCGACGGTGGGGGGATCTGTCGGTGGGGCGGCGGCCGAGTCGGCGGCCACAGAGCACGAGGAGTCCTGCCAACGGCGCCGCCGGGTGGAAGAGGGCCAACAGCAGGGTGAACGCCAGGATGGTCGGGAGCGGGCCGCTCGCCGCGTAGTCGGCGAGGCGGTCACAGCGGGGACGGGTGTGTCGGGTCGCGTGCGGGGACATAGGGAGGGGAGGGACCGAGCCGCGGAGGCGGCACGGAGCGTGTGTCGGGCCGAAGCGGTGGAAGCGCGCGGACCACGGGGGACCGGTGGTCCGGCGTCGTTCGGGAAGTGAGCCGGTCGTTCTGTTTGTTCGGCTCGTTCCGAACAAACGTACCGAACAGTTTAATACTTACGGTTCGACAGGTTGGGACGTGAACGAACGGCGGACCGACTGCTCGGGCGGCGACGGGGGCCGACGGTGAGAGACGAATCGCGGGCCGCCCGGGAGGAGGTCATCGAGTCGATGGAGCGTTCGGCGGAAGTGTACGGGTTGAGTCGGAGCGCCGGTCGGGTGTACGGCGCCCTTTACTTCTCGACCGAGCCGCTCTCCATCCCAGAGCTCGTCGAGGAGACCGGGTACGCGAAATCGACCATCAGCAACGTGACCCGAAAGCTCACGCGGATCGGGTTGATCCGCCGTCGGTCCTCGGGTGGCGGTGGGCGGCGGGTTCAGTTCGAACCCGAGACGGATCTCTGGTTCGTCGTGCAGGACGTCTTCCAGCAGTACGTGGCCCGCGAGATGGGAACGACACGACGGACCCTCGACCGATCCCTGACCCGCCTCGACGGGAGCGGCGTCGACGACACGCGGACGTACGATCGCATCGAGGAGCTAGCGGCCACCTACGACGAGTTCGAGACGCTCCTCGAACTCGCCATGGATCACTCGGTCGAGGAACTGATCGACGCCATCGAGGCCTACGACGCCGACTGACACCGGCTACCACGACACCGTGTAGACGCAGACGTCGTCCCCGTCCCGCCGACATCGGTCGCCGTCCTCCTCGACGAAGACGAACGATTCGACGGGCGCGTACTCCCGGGCGACCGCACGGATCAGGCCCCGGTCGAACTCACAGGGATAGGGGTTCTTGCAGGTCACCGTTCCCGTGCGCTCGTCGACCGATTCGAATCGGTAGAAGCCGATGTCGCCACCGCGGTGGTTCCGTCCGTAGGCGTCGTTGACGGCGCGCAGACCCGCCGCGACGGTGGACGGATCGGCGGGCCAGTCGGCCACGTCGGGGATCTGTTCGCCGAGGCGGTCCAGAATGTGGGGCTCGAGTTCCGCCGCGATGGCCTCGAACGTGTTCAGCCAGGCCTGCTGAGGGTACCACTCGTCGGGCGAGGGGTCGTCGATGCCGTTGGCCGCGAGGGCGTTGTACGCCGTCTCCCGGTAGGACTCGGAGAATCTGGCGAGTGCGTCGTCGACGACGGTGAGAATCGTCTGCCCGTGGACTTCCACACCCTCGTCGAAGGCCTCGTATGGTGCCATCCACCCGTTGTGGGAGGGGAGACGGCAAATAGGTTGGTGGGACGGTGCCGGCGAGGAGACGGGGGAAGATCCGTCCGTGCCACCGGTCCCGAATCGTCCCGGCTGGACACCGACGTTCAGCTGAGAGTTTCAGGGTTGATACCCACATCCGAACCGTTATTCGCGCCTCGCCAGTATCGACCCACGATGAGTACGGAGTCCCCGGATCCCGTTCGCGTTCTTCACGTCGACGACGATCCGGAGTTCGCCGAGATGGCGGCCACGTTCCTCGAACGAGCGGACGACCGTCTCGCCGTCGACGCGGTGACCGACGCGAACGAAGCGCTGGACCGCCTCGACGCCGGGACCGTCGATTGCGTCGTCTCCGACTACGATATGCCCGGACGAAACGGGATCGAATTTCTCGAAGCCGTCCGCGAGACCGATCCGACTCTGCCGTTCATTCTGTTCACCGGGAAAGGGAGCGAAGCGGTCGCGAGCGACGCAATTTCGGCGGGTGTGACCGACTACCTCCAGAAGGAGTCCGGCACCGATCAGTACACCGTCCTGGCCAACCGGATCACCAACGCGGTCAAACACGACCGCTCGCAACGACTGGTCGAGCGAAGCGAGAATCGTCTGCGGGAGATAATCGACTCCCTGCCCCACCTCCTGTTCGTCGTCGACGAGGAGGGCACGTATCTGCTCGCGAACGAGGTCCTCGCGACGTTTCACGACACGACGGTCGCGGCGCTCGAAGGGTCGAACGTAGTCGACGTCCTCGACCGGCAACCGACCGGCCAGTTCCGGGCGGACATCGAGGAAGTGTTCGAGACCGGGGAGCCAAAGCGGGTCTCGGCGGTGGAGATTGCGGACGCGACCGGCGAGGCACACGTCTTCGAGCCGCGGCTCCTTCCGTACGATCTCACGGACGACGACGGTCGGGCGGTACTCGGTATCGCCGTCGACGTCACCGAACGCGAGGATCGGGAGCGTGAACTCGAACGGACGAACACCGTCCTCTCGACGCTGGTCGATACGCTGCCAGCCGGCGTCCTCGTGGAAGACGAGGATCGCAACGTCCTGAAGGCCAACGACCAGTTGTTCGATCTGTTCGGGATGCAGGGAACGCCGGCGGAGGCGGTCGGCGAGGACTGCCACCGACTCGCGGCGGCGGTCAGCGGCCTGTTCGACGATCCGGAGGCCTTCGTGGCGGGAATCGACGACGCGGTGACGGGCGGCGAGGACGTCCGAGACGAGGCGCTGGCGCTCCGTGACGGCCGGACGTTCGCTCGCAACTACCGACGGATCGACCTCACGGACGGGGACGGTCACCTCTGGATGTATCGCGACGTCAGCGACCGCACGCGACGCGAACGACGGCTCGAGGCGTTGAACGAGACGACCCGTGAGTTGATGGCCGCCGACACGGCGGAACGGATCGCGGAAATCGGCGTCGAGGCGGCGAACGACGTCCTCGACCTCGGCGCGAGTTCGATCCACCTCCACGACGACGCGGCGTCGGGACTCGTCCCGGTCGCGTACACCGACGCACTCGGTGACCTAGTCGGCGACCCACCGACGTTCACCGGCGAGGGGAGCATCGCGTGGCGCAGCTACGACCGCGGTGAGGCCTTCGCTGTCGGCGACGTTCGCGACGCTTCGGACGTCTACAACCCGGAAACACCGCTCCGGAGCGAACTCTATCTCCCCCTCGGCGACCACGGCATCCTGCTCGCGGGGGCGACGAGGACCGGAGCCTTCGACCAGGACGACCTCGTCGTCGGCAAGATTCTCGCCGGGAGCCTCGCCGCCGCCCTCGAACAGGTGTCCCGCACCCAGGAACTCCGCGACCGGGAGCGTGAACTGGCACGGCGGAACGAGCAACTGGAGTCCTTCGCGAGCATCCTCTCACACGACCTCCGGAACCCGCTGAACGTGGCGACGGGCCAACTCGAACTGGCGATGGAGGAGTGCAACAGCGATTCGCTCCCGCCCATAGAGCGGTCGCTGGATCGGATGGCGACACTGATCGACGACCTCCTGACGCTCGCACGGGAGGGTGCCTCGGTGGGTGAGATGGAACCGGTCGACCTCGGATCGCTGACCCGGACCTGCTGGGGAACCGTCGAAACCGGCGACGCCAACCTGACGGTCGAGACGGAGCGAACCGTCGTGGCCGACCGGAGTCGACTCCGACAACTGGTCGAGAACCTCGTTCGGAACGCCGTGGAGCACAGCTCCACGGGCAATCGGACTCCCTCCGATGACGCCGTGGAGCACAGCTCCACGGGCAATCGGACTCCCTCCGATGACGCCGTGGAGCACAGCTCCACGGGCAATCGGACTCCCTCCGATGACGCCGTGGAGCACAGCTCCACGGGCAACCAGTCGGACGTAACCGTCACCGTCGGCGGCCTGGCCGACGGGTTCTTCGTCGCCGACGATGGCCCCGGTATCCCCGCCGACGAGCGCGAGGTGGTGTTCGACGCGGGGTACTCGACCGGGCTCGACGGGACGGGCCTCGGACTCCAGATCGTCGAACGGGTCGCCGACGCGCACGGGTGGGACGTCTCCGTCGCCGACAGCGCCGACGGCGGTACGCGCATCGAGATTACCGGCGTCGAATTCGAAGCCGGGGCGTCGCTACACTGACCCGGCCCGCCGGCGCGTCGGCGTGGCCAAACGACTTCACGGCCGGCGACAACTATCGGACATGCTCGAACCCGAACGCAGAACCGTCGTCGACCGCGTCGCGGACCTCGCACGGTTGACGCCCGGTCGAACCGGCAACCTCAGCGTTCGCAGCGACGAGTACGTCGCGATCACGCCGTCCGGCCAACCCTACGACACGATCACCGTGGCGGACGTTCCCGTCGTCACGGTGGACGGTGACCGCGTCGCCGGCGAGGGGACCCCGTCGAGCGAACTCCCAATGCACCGTGCCCTCTACGGGGCGTTCGACGCGGGGGCGGTCGCTCACACACACTCCCCGTGGGCGACGACCCTCGCCGTCTGCCGGGAGGCGCTTCCGCCGGTCCACTACATGCTCGCGCTGGCCGGGGGCCGGGTCCCCGTCGCCGACTACGCCACCTACGGGAGCGAGGAGTTGGGCGAGAACGTCGTCGCCGCGATGGCCGGCGCCGAGTCGACGGCCTGTCTGCTCGCGAACCACGGCCTCGTCGCCGTCGGCGACGACGTGGCCGACGCGATGGAGACGGTCGTCGCCGTCGAGTCGGTCGCGCAGGTCTACTGCCAGGCCTGCACCGTCGGCACCCCCGAACCGCTCCCCGAGGCGGAACTCGCCCGCGTCGAGCGGAAACTGGCGGCGTACGGCGACGACCGAGGAGAGAGTTAAGGCTCGTGGCGTGGTAGCGTCGGCCATGAGAACGATCGAGTGGGACGACGACCGCGACTGCATCGCGATGGTCGATCAGACCAAACTCCCGAGCGAGTACACGACCTATCACGCGGAGACGATCGACCAACTGATCGAGAGCATCCGGCGGTTGCGGGTCCGCGGGGCGCCCGCACTCGGCGCGGCCGGGGCGTTCGGCGTGGCGCTCGCCACACGTCGGAACGAGGCGGCGACGTTCGAGACCTACGTCGACGCCGTCGCCGCGGACGCCGACGCCGTCGCCAGCGCCCGGCCGACGGCGGTGAACCTCTCGCGGGAAGTCGGAACCGTCCTCGACGAACTCCGGGCGTGTTCGTCCATCTCCGAGGCACGGGCGCGGACGCTGGCGGCCGCGAAGGACATCGCCGACGCCGACGTGGAGCGGAACCGGCGCCTCGGAGCCCACGGCGCGACGCTCCTCGACGACGGGGCGAGGGTGATGACTCACTGCAACGCCGGCGCCCTCGCGACCGTCGACTGGGGGACCGCCCTCGGCGTCGTCTACTCCGCACAGGAGGACGGGAAGACGGTGTCCGTCATCGCCAACGAGACGCGGCCACTCAACCAGGGGTCGCGGATCACGACCGTCGAACTCCAGGAACGCAGCGTCGACGTGACGCTCATCCCCGACAACGCGAGCGGGCTCTGTATGCAAGAGGGGATGGTCGACGCGCTGGTCGTCGGCGCGGATCGGATCGTCCTCGACGGCGGCGAGCAGTTCGGCGACCAGGGCGTCGTGTTCAACAAAATCGGCACGTACAAACAGGCCGTCCTCGCCACCCGCCACGACGTGCCCGTCGTCGTCGCCGCCCCGCACTCGACGGTCGACACCGAGCGAAGCGCCGACGAGGTGGAGATCGAACAGCGCGACCCCGACGAGTTGCGCGAAATCTACGGCACCCAGAACGCCCCGCCCGAGACGGACGTGTACAACCCGGCGTTCGACCCGACGCCGATGGAACTCGTCGACTATCTGGTCACCGAGACGGGGGTGTACGAACCGCCGCTGGATCGGGCCGCGTTCGAGTCGGCAGCGGATCGGGCGGCCGTCTGAGCGGGACAGCCGCGGTCTCGGGCCACCCGAGGCGGTCAGAGCGACGGCGGCGCGTCGCTCCCCACGACGAGTTCGGCCGCCTCGACGTCCTCGAAGGCTGCGGCTCCCCCACCGACGGCGACGTCGCCGTCGTCCGTCCGAACCGTCAGCGACGCAGTCACCGGGTCGTGGCTCCCGGTCACGCCGACGATCCGACCCGCGACGGTCCGTGGCTCGCCGGTCTCGACGTCGCGGCCGCGGACGGTCACGTACCGTGGGTCGTCTCGATCCACGAGGTCCTGCACGCAGCGGCGAATCGAGGCGTACCGCCGCGGATACGGGCGGTCGTCGGTCCGGTCGAGGAGCGTCGTTGCCGACCCCCAGACGACCGTGTTCAGAAAGCCCGAGACGAGAAAACCCAGCTCCGAGCGGTTGAAGATGACGCCGTAGCGATCCGTCCCGTTCCGGAGAGCCTCGCGCGCGGTGTAGATTGAGTACTCGCCGTCGGCCACGGCGGCGACGGGCGTCGTCAGCCCGCGTCGGGACCGAACGGCCGACGCCACCGTCGTGTAGTCGTACCGATCAGCGCTCGGAACGTCGGCGGCCGGGGCGAGTAGCAAGTCGACCGTCACGTCGTCAGCGCGCCGGTCGGCCAACGCCTCCTCGAACCGTGTGAACAGATCCGGCGTCAGCGAAACCATCAGTTCGTACTCCGCGTCCGTGATGACGTCCTCGAGATATCGGAGGATCGTCCGACGGGACTTGACGAGCGAGACGGCCTCTGCGCCCCGACTCGGCGCCGTGTACCGGCGGTCGAGGGCGTCGACGAGGTCCGCGAGCGTCGTCCGAACGTCGCCGAACGCCTCCGTCGGATCGACCGCGACGACCTTGAGCGGGCGGGATTCGTGGAGTTCGACGAAGCCGCCTTCGGCGAGGCTGCGCACCGTGTCGTAGACGCGGGGCTGAGGGATGTCGGTCCGGTCGGCGATTTCGGAGGCCGTCAGTCGCCCGTGTTCGAGCACCGCCACGTACGCCTCGGTCTCGTACTCGCCGAAGTCGAACTGTGACCCCAGACTGGTGAGCGTCCGCCGGAGGTCGTCGTCCGTCATGCCGACCACCCGCCGAGCGAGCGACGGACCCGCCCCAGCGGGGACGCGCCAGAAGTGTCCGTCGGAAGCCGTGGATCGGTCGTGTGCATCCTCAGGAGTCGCCGACGCGGATCGCCCGCACCAGCGAGTAGACCGGGACGCCGTCGATGGCGTCGATACCTTGCTTGTCGACGAGCACCACACAGGCCACGGGTTCGCCCCCGCGTTCACGGATGGCCTCGACCGTCTCGGTCATCGTCGTTGCGCTCGTGATGGTGTCGTCGACGACGTAACACTCCCTGTCGCGGATGTCCGCGAAGTTCCGAGAGAACGTTCCCTCGAACTCGCCCAGGTCGCCCTCCTCCCACTGGTGTTTGCGCGGTGCGTAGGCCGCGATGTCCGTGTCGAGTTCCCGGGCGACGACCGTCGCCAGCGGGCCGCCGGCCTTCTCGATGCCGACCGTCAGATCCACCGCCTCACCCTGTTTCGAGAGGAGGTCGGCCATGGCTCTCCCGACGAAGGTCAGTCGAGCCGAGTCGCGGCCGATGGCGCTCCAGTCGACGTGGATGTCGTGCGGGCCACCGGTGTCGGTCGGGGCGGGCGGGCCGGCGTCGGCGTCGGCGTCGGCGGTCCGCTCGACCAGCCAACTGGCCGTCTCGCGGGAGACGTTCAATTCGTCCGCGATTTCACCCTTGGAGAAGCCGCGGTCTGACAGTTGCTGTGCGCTCTCGATGAGGTCGTCGACGTTTTTCATAGCGTATCGAACTCCACGGCGGTTTTCATCGGCGTGTCGGGATCGAACGCCGCCTCGAACCCCTCGACGGGGGCGATTTCGGTCACGTAGTCCTCGAAGAACCACGGCGGGAACGACGCGAGTCGGTCGACGGCCGCGTGGAAGTGACTCGGGCCGGCGTTGACGCTGCCGACGATGGCTTTGTTGTGCATCACCAGGTCGGCGTGGAAGTGACCGCCGTCGAACGTGAACGCCGAGGCACCCGGTAGCCCAAGTAGGGCGGCGACGCCACCGGGGGCGAGGGCCTCGACGCAGTCGACGGCGTGTCTCGCGTGGCCGGTCGCTTCGTAGACCAGATCGACCGACTCGTAGGCGTCCGGAACCGCCGTGACGGGCGTCTCGCGCGAGTCGACGTAGGTCGCGCCGAGGGCCTCGAGCAGGTCGACGCTCGGGTCGGGTCGGTCGCGCCGGCCCAGACAGTACACCGTCATCTCGGGGACGAGCATCGCGACGGTGATCAGTCCGAGTGGACCGGTTCCGAGAACCAACGCCGTCTCCGGGTCCCACGTGAACGACGACCGGGACGCCCGTGCCAGTTCGAGCGCCTTCTCGGAGACGCTCGTGGGTTCGACCAGAAAGCCCCACTCCGCGAGTTCGTCGGGCACGGGGATCAGAAACTGGGCGGGGCTGGTGAAGTACTCGCTCATGAAGCCGTGCGCGCCGTCGATACCGCGTTCGACACAGGCAGACGGCGGGGCCATATCGGGTTCGGCGCGGTCGAAATACTCGTTTGGCCCGTCCGGCGGGGGCCGACGCACCGTCGGTGCCACCACGTCGCCACGCTCGAACGCGGTCGTCGTGGGGTCGACGACGACGCCGACCGCCTCGTGGCCGAGGACGAGTCGCTCCTCGCCGTCGGGCGGCCCCCCGTGGGCGCCGGCGACGACTTCGTGGTCGGTCCCGTCGACGCCGACCCGGAGCGTCCGAACCAGCACCTCGCCCGGGGCCGGGTCGGGACGGGCGACGTCGAACAGCCGCGGGCGGTCGTCCCCCGACTCGATACCGATCGCTCTCACACGACCCAGCTGTCGCCCTGTCGAAAAATATTTATCGATTTCTGAGTAAATTCCTCGAACAGAACGCGACGGCGATGTCGGCCGTCCCGATGTTCGTCCGTTCGACCCAGCCATGGAACGTTACGACCAGCTGTACCGACTGTACGAGGAGTTCGACACCGAGCGGCTGCGCACCTACCAGGAGTTCGTCGACCTGTTCCCGCCGGTCGACTCGCCGGTCGCCCTCGAACACTGGCGAAGCGTCGCGGAGGAACTCCGGTCGCTGCGTGACGACGTCCGCTCGGCGTACCCGTCGGGCGGGGAGACGTTCGCCACGCTGGCGAGTCTCGCGACCCGAGAGCAGGCGTTCACCGGGCTCGACCTCTACTCGACGTACGGGCGCGACGTGGACGTCCTGGTGCTGGACGTCGACGAGACGCTCCGCTCGGCCGGCCGCACCGACAACGAGATACCACGGGAGACGCTCCACCTCCTCACCCGATTTCACGACGCGGGCGTCCCCATCGTCATCTGCACCGGCCAGACGCTCGAGAACGTCAAGGGCTTTCTCATCCAGGGACTGGGGAACGAACTCGTTCACTCGGGTGACGTGAGTATCGTCTACGAAGCCGGAACGGGCGTGTTCACGCCCGGTCACGGCGCACGGACGAAGCAACTGCTCTACGACGACCTCGACGACGACATCCGGACGACGTTTCGGCGGGTTCGGTCCCGCGTCCTCTCGGCGGCCCCGGAGAGCCTCCGTCGGGGCTGTCACCTCCAGGGCAACGAGTTCAACGTCACGCTCAAGCCGAACTTCGAGACGGGCAGCGACCGCGCGAAGGCGGTCATCGACGAGGGGTTGGGCTACCTGCTGGACCTGCTCGAAGCGGCCGTCACGGGCGTCGCCGACGCCGACGTCGAGCCGAACGGGTGGGCACGCGCACACTACGCCGCGGTTGACCCGGAGATCAGCGCGGTGCTCGCGGCGCGCGGCGAGGATCCGGACGCGAGTGCGGCGGCCGTCCCGTCGTCGGTGGCGGCCCTCTTCGACCGCATCGACGTCGCCTACTACGCGGCGGACGCGGCCGAGGTGGGCAGTCGAGAACTCAACAAGGTCGTCGGCGTCGAGGCCGCACTGGACGTACTGGGCGTCGACGACCCGTTCGCGCTCGTGATGGGCGACAGCAAGAGCGATCTGCGCGTGATGCGGTGGGTCGAGGAACACGACGCGGGCATCGCGGCCGCCCCGAATCACGCCTCCCCGGACGTCCTCGAACACGTTCGCGCCACCGACGACCTGGTCTTCGGTCGCGGGGATTCGAGCGAGATGCTCCGGACCGTCCTCGCGCTCAATCACCTCGCCGAACTCGAGTGAGACGGATCGTCGTAACTGTGTACCGGTGCCGCCGACCACGAGAGCGGCGACGGCCGGCACTGACCGACGACACCCGACGGTCGGGGTCTTTTTGTCGAGTCCCGGTCGAACCGAACGTATGCCAGCGCCAGCACCGAGTCCGGGGACGGCCGATCCGCTCGACCTCCGCGGCGTCGTACCGCCGACCGTGACGGCCTTCGACGCGGAGGGCCGTGTCGACCACGACGCGACCGCCGCTCACGCCCAGTTCGTCGTCGACGGCGGAGCGACCGGGGTCTTCCCCCTCGGGACGAACGGGGAGTTCCCGCTGTTGACCGGCGACGAACGCCGGGCCGTCGTCGAGACGGTGACCGACGCGGTCGACGTCCCGGTCATCGCGGGCGTAGGCGCCGCGAGCACGCGGGAGACGGTCGCCAACGCAACGCACGCCGAAGCGACGGGGGCCGACGGCGTCGTCGTCGTCACGCCGTACTACTACCCGCTTGACGGCGACGCCGCGGTCAGACACTATCGGGCGGTCGCAGACGCGGTCGACGTCCCGGTGTACGTCTACCACATCCCGAGTAAGACGGGGAACGAACTGTCGCTGGGGACGCTCGACCGACTCGCCGCCATCGGCGGGGTCGCCGGCGTGAAGGACTCCTCGAAGGACGTTCCGTGGCTCGCGCAGGCCATCGACGCCCACCCCGAACTGACCTTCCTCGCCGGCTCCGACTCGTTGCTGTTCGCCGGGCTGGAGATCGGGTGTGCGGGGATGGTCAGCGCCGTCGCCAACGTCTTTCCCGAACTCGTCGTCGACCTGTACGACGCCTACGCCGACGGCGACGAGAGCGAGGCGAAACGGCTCCAGTCGCGGGTGTTCGACGTGCGGTCGGCCCTGAAACGCGGGCCGTACATGGCCGGCGTCAAGACCGCCCTGTCGCTTCGGGATCTCGAGTTCGACGCCGGCGGGCTTCGGGAACCGCTCCGGGCGATGGACGACGACGGGCGGGCTGCGCTCCGGACCGAACTTCGGGACCTCGGGCTCCTGTAGCGCCCGGGGGACCTGCCCCGAACGGGCGCGGAACCATCGGTATTAACCTCCGCAGGTCACTGGAAGGGAGCATGTCGGAACTCGTCACGTTCGGGGAAACGATGTTACGCCTCACACCACCGCGAGGCCACCGGCTCTCGCGGGTCGACAACCTCGACGTCCACGTCGGCGGCGCCGAGAGCAACGTCGCGGTGGGCGCCGCAAACCTCGGCGTCGAGGCGGCGTGGATGTCGCTGTTGCCCGACACCGAACTCGGCGAACGGATCGCGTACGCGCTCCGGGGCGAGGGCGTCGAACCGCTCGTCACGTGGACGGACACCGGCCGCGTCGGGACCTACTACTTCGAACGGGGGGGGATGCCGCGCGGCCGCGACGTCGTCTACGACCGGGACGGGGCGCCGATCAGGGAAGCGACACCCGAGTCGGTGGCCGTCGATCGGGTCCGGGACGCCGACGTGTTCTTCACCACCGGGATCACGCCGGCGCTGTCCGACCAGTTGATCGAGACGACGGCGTCACTGCTCGAGACGGCGAGCGACGCCGGCGCGACGACGGCGTTCGACGTGAACTACCGGGAGAAACTGTGGACGCCCGCCGCGGCCCGGTCGACGCTTTCCGACCTGTTCCCGTCCGTCGACGTCCTGTTCGCCGCCGAACGCGACGCCCGCGACGTCCTCGGTTTCGACGGCGATCCCGAGACGGTGGCCCGTGACCTCGCCGACGCCTACGGCTTCGAGACGGTCGTAATCACGCTCGGCGAGGAGGGCGCCCTGGCTCTGCACGACGGGACGGCGACGAGCCGAGGGACGTACCCGACCGACACCGTCGATCCGCTCGGGTCCGGTGACGCCTTCGCCAGCGGGTTCCTCGCCGAGAGACTGGACGGGGCGTCCATCACCGAGGCGTTGGACTACGGCGCCGCGACCGCCGCACTGAAACGGACCGTCGAGGGCGACATGGCCCGGGTCTCCCGCGACGAGGTGCGCGCCCTCGTGGAGAACGGCGGCAGGACGGACATCGAGCGCTGACGGGACCGGGCGCTCGACGCGCAGCCTACACACTTTTGACCGACGACGCTAGAGAGGATGGTAATGAATCACGCGAAGGGACCACTACTCAGCATCGACGTGAGCAACCGAGAGACGACCGTCGACGACGTGACGGCCGAGCGGGAGTCGTTCGTCGGCGGCCGCGGCCTCTGTACGAAACTCGCCCACGACCGAATCCCGTTCGATGCCGATCCGTTCGGGCCGGAGAACCGGGTTTACTTCTCGACGGGACCGCTCCAGCAGTCGCAGATGTCGTTCACGGGGCGGATGAACTGTACGGGGCTCTCGCCGCTGACGGACGGACTGCTCTCGACGAACGCCGGCGGCTACCTCTCGCGGAACTTCGTCGGGACGGGGCACTCGGCGGTCGAGATCACCGGATCGTCCGAGGAGTTGCTCGTGATCCACGTCACCGACGAGGGCGTCGAATTCGTCGAAGCACCGGAGTTGGAAGGCGCGACGGTCCCCGAAGTGACTGGGTACGTGAACCGGGAGCGCGACCTGGACGCCGAGAACGTGCTCTGTATCGGGCCGGCCGGCGAGAACCTCGTCCGGTTCGCCTGCGTGATGACCTACGAGAGTCGCGCCTTCGGCCGGGGCGGGATGGGAGCCGTCCTCGGCTCGAAGAACGTGAAGGCGATCACCTTCGAGGGCGACGCCGCGCCGGATATCGACCTCCCCGAAGACGTCCAGCGGGAGGTCCACAGCGCCGCCGCCACCTCCGACGATCTGATGCGACGGCAGGGAACCACCGGCGGGACGGAGTTCATCAACGACAACTTCTCGCTGCCGACGCGCTACTTCGAGAAGTACCACTTCGATGACGTGGCCCAGATCGGCGGCGACGCGGTCGAGGAGAAAAAGTACAAGAAGGGGTCGTGTTCGATGTGTGCGTTCGCCTGCAAACTCCCGACCCGCGACGAGGAGACGGGCCTGGAGACGGAAGGCCCCGAGTTCGAGACGGTGTTCTCCTTCGGGAGCAACTGCGAAGTCGGCGACATCGTCGACGTGATGAAGTCGAACGAACTCTGTGACGTCTACGGTCTGGATACCATCTCGTGTGGCAACGCCGTCGCCGCCTATCTGGCCGCGGAGGACGAGTTCGGCAACGCCGAGCTGATCCACGAGACGGTCGAGAAAATCGCAACCCGAGAAGGGATCGGCGACCTCCTCGCCGAGGGCGTCTCCCGGGCCGCGTCCGATCTGGGCGTCCGGAACTACACGGTGAAGGACATGGAGTTCGCGGCCCACGACGGGCGCGTCCTCCACGGCCAGGGACTCAGTTACGCCGTCGCGAACCGCGGCGGCGACCACATGTACTCCACGACGCTCCGCGTGGAGTACAGCGGCGAGGTGGACCCCGAGACGCTGGAGGGGAAGCCGGAACTCGTGATCCGGCGCGAGAACCACGCCGCCATCCGCGACTCGGGCATCGTCTGTGCGTTCGCCGGCGGCACGGACCACGTGACCGAGGAGACGCTGGAAGCACTCTTCGAGTGCGACTACGAGGACCTCCAAGACGTCGGTGCGAAGACGGTCGAGCTCGAACGCCACTTCAACAACAAGCGGGGAATGGACCGCGAGGCCGACAGCCTCCCCTACGACCTCCCCGGAATCGAAGCGGCACTGGACGAGTACTACGAGCGTCGCGGGTGGAACGCCGACGGCACCGTCGCCGACGAGGTGGTCGGCGAGTACGCCGTCGCCGACGACTGAGACGGATCGTTGTAACCGTTCACCGGTGGTTCGTCGGACCGACACGGCGACTCACCGGTGCTGACGTACCGCGCGGGACGCCACGTCTCGGCCCGCGGCGACGGGTGACTTTTGTCGACAGAGCGTGCAGCCACAGCCATGAACGTCGACGTTCGATGTTACGGCGAGGTGGCGGCGGCAGTCGGGGAGACGGACGTGTCGCTGTCCCTCGACGCCGACGCGACGGTCGGGGACGTCGTCGCGGAACTGGCCGTGGGGGAGCGGGCGTTCTCCGGCGGTCTCGTCGTGATGGTGAACGGCCGTCACGCCGACGACGGTGACGGCCTCGACGACGGCGACACCGTCGCGCTGTCGCAGGCGCCGATGCGCGAGTGACGGCGAGCGCGGACACCGAGACTTAAGAACCTCCGAGGGTGAGGAACCCGTATGGCCGTTCAGCGAGGGAACGACGCCCGCCTAGATGACCGGGAGCGCAACGACTGGACGATACGCGACGAGGACGCTCGTCAGTACGTCCGGGGCGCCGTCGACGCGACGGTAGCACTCGTCGAATCGACGTTCGGACCGGCGGGGATGGAGAAACTCGTCGCCACGACGGACCGCCAAAACCGCGACACGCTGCGCCGGATCGACGACGCGGGGCGGCTCTTCGACGCCATCGAGAGCGGCGACGGCTTCGGCCACCCGGTCGCGGCGCTGTTCGTCGACGGCGTCGACGGCATGCGCAGCAGAGTCCACGACGGGACGACGGCGTCGGTCCTGCTGACGGGCGCCCTCATGGACGAGGGGTTCGACCTCGTCGAACGGGGACTCGCCCCCAGCAGCGTCGTCGTGGGCTACGGCATCGCCCGGGCCCGGGCCGGCGACGCTCTCGACGAACTCGCCCGCCCCGTCGACAGTAACGACGAAGCGACGCTCGCGAACGTCGCCGCGACGACGATGACGACGGCGCTCGATCCGGCGGTTCGCGACGAACTGTCCGCACGCGTGGCGTCGACGGTCGGCCGCCTCGCCGACGCGGGCGACGGCGGCTGGCCCAACACCGACCACGCGAAAGTGCTCACGGCGCCGGGTGTCGACGCGGCAACCTACGACGGGCTGGTGCTGTCCCGACCCGCGGACGCCGGCCCGAACGGCCGAGGGGTCACGACACCGATCACGGACGCCACGGTCGCGATACTGGACCGAGCGATCGACTTCGAAGAGACCGCCAGCGTGCTCGATGGCGGCGAGGGAATCCAGCTCACCTCGCCCGAGGCGGCGAACCGCTACCGACGCGAACTGGACGCGCGCATCGAGGGCGCCGCCGAACGTCTGGTCGAGGGCGGGGTCGACGTGCTCGTCTCGCTCGAAAAGCTCGACGAGACGGTCGTCGACGCGTTCGAGCGGGCGGGGCTCGCGGTCGTGGACAAGGCAACGTACCCCAAAGAGGACGTCTATCGGCTCGCGGAGGCGACCGGCGGGACGGTCGTCTCGAAGCTCGGAGACCTCACCCCGGAACGGCTCGGACGGGCCGAGCGCGTCGAACGACGCGAGGTGGGCGACGAGGTCTGGACCGCCTTCGAGGGCTGTCCCGGACCGGTGTTCACCATCGTCGCCGGGGGGCAGACGGCCGAGGAGGCGCGCCGACGGGAGGGGGCAATCGAGGACGCCCTCGAGACGGCCGCGACCGCCGCCATCGACGGGCAGGTGGTGCCGGGTGCGGGCGCACCGGCCGCCGCGGTTGCGGCGGCGATCCGCGACGGCGAGACGAGCGTCGCCGGCCGCGAGCAACTCGCCGTCGGGGCGTTCGCCGACGCCGTCGAACGACTCCCGGCCGTACTCGCTCGCAACGCCGGCCACGATCCGGTCACCGCGGTGACCGACCTCCGGACGGCGCACGCCACGGAGGGCGAGTCGTCGGTCGGACTGAGCGCCGAGACCGGCGCCCCGGTCGACGCGTGGGAGGCCGGCATCGTCGAACCCCGGCGGGTGTTCTCGCAGGCCATCGAGACGGCGGCCGCAATCGTCGAGCAGTTGCTCACGATCGATACGGTGCTGTATCCCAACGTGGAGTTGTACGGCTACACGCCCCGGCCGGAGCGCGAGTAGCGCATCCTACCGGCGGTACGTCCGTGGCACGGGGCGACCCCCAGACGTGCCGAATCGCGTGGCTCCGACGGTATCAGGCCGCTTCGGAGTCGGGCACGTCCTCCTCCACCGCTCCCTCCTCGTCGCCGAGGTCGGTCGCGTGGAGTCGCTCGTCGATCCGGATCAACTGGACCGCCAGATCGGTCGCCGTCGTCAACACGTCGCGTTTCAACGACACCGGTTCGACGATCGGCAGCTCCCCGAGGACGTCCGCGGTGGTGCCGGCGAGGGCGTCGATCCCGATCGAATCCCGCCCCTCGGAGCGGGCGACGCGTAACCGGACGGCCGCGCGCCCAGCGTCCAGTCCGGCGGTGGTGGCCAGGGCACGGGGCACGGCCATCAGTGCCTCGCCGAACTCCTCGGCCGCGAGTTGCTGGCGGCCGGAGAGCGAGCGAGCCTGCTGTGAGACCTCCCACGACGCGGTCGCTTCGACGGCACCCCCGCCGGGGACGACGCGTCCCTCCCGGATCGCGGCGGCCGTCGACGCGATCGCGGCCTCGACCGAGCGTTCGAACGCACCGACCGTCCGGGGGTCCGGGGCGCGACAGAACAGCGTCTGGACCGTCTCCCCGGCGTCGGACGTGACGAACGTCATGTCGCGGCCGGCTTTCCGCCGGACGTCGACGCTGCCACGACCGAGCGTCTCCTCGGTGACCTGCGCGAGCGTCGGGACGACCGTCGCGTCGGTCGCCCGGGCGATCAGCCGGAGTTCGTCGGCGTCGACCCGGTTGATACCGAGGACGCCCGCCGCGGCGAGTTCCGACTGGACACGTTCGTTGATCGCCCGTTCGGTGATCACGACGCCACAGCCGGCGTCGACCGCCGCCCGTAGCTGGTCGGTGAACGTCCCGGACTCGTGTTCGGCCAGCGCCTCACGGTCCGCGAAGGAGTCGGCCTCGAACTCGACGCGGCGGGAGACCCGTCCGAGCTGACTCCCGGCGTGTGGGACGTCGACCGTCGAGGACAACAGTGCGATGCCCGTTCCGGACCGTGATCGAGGCATGGATTCGAGGACCGGCCCGCGTTCGAGCACGACCCCCGACACCAGGTCGGTTTCGGCCGCGGCGCCGCCGGTTCGCGAGACGACCCTGATGCGCTCGCCCGCGTCGGCACCCGCGTCGGCGACGGCCTCCGCGACCTGTGCCGACACGGAGCGACGGACCTGTGGGTTTCGGGTCCCGGTGAGGGCGGTTCTGGCCACGGCCGACGGTTCGAACGACGAGAGCGGTCGAGCCGTATGATCGATGGCGTCCAGGGCGATGTCGAGTCCCGCGCGATATCCCTGCTCGATGGCAGTCGGGTGGAGGCCGCGTTCGGCGAGGCGGTCCGCGTGCCGGAGCAAGGCGCCGGCGAGCGTGACGACGCTTCCCGTCCCATCCCCACGCTGGTCGCCGAAGTCGGAAGCGGCCGAATCGAGGAGCGTCACCGCTGGATCTGTCACGTCCAATCGGTCGAGTAACTCCGTCGACGAGGCAGTCGCCGTCACGGTGCCGTCCCGTTGAATCAGGAGCTTGTTCGCTCCGAACGGCCCGAGAGCGGTTTCGACGACGTCGCAGACGGTGCGGACGCCGCCAACCAGCTCTTTGTTGACCATGGTTGCTATCGGACCCCCCGGCGTGAATAATGTGTCGTGTCGACCGGTGAATCAGCCTCCGCATGGCAGAAGTACAGGGTTAATTATTTATGCGATTGACTAACAACGTCAGTCGCATGTCTACTCGAGATACGGACGACGAGTCCAGAGCGGTAAATCTGGATACAGGCGACGACGAGACGACTCGCCGTGACTTCGTGAAACTCACGACCGGCGCGGCGAGTGCAGGTGCAATGGGCGCACTCGCCGGCTGTGGCGGGAGCGGCGGCGACGGCGGCGACGGCGGCGACGGCGGCGACGGCGGCGACGGTGGCGACGGCGGCGACGGTGGCGGCGACGGCGGCGACGGTGGCGACGACGGCGGCGGGAGCGAAACCGTCACCGTCAGCTTCCTCTCCGCGAACGCCGTGGAGAACGGCGACATTCAGAGTCACTACCAGTCGTCGATGGAGGACTTCGCGTCGAAGAACGGGAGCTACGAGGTCAACCTCCAGACCGCCTCGTACGGCGACGTTCAGCAGTCGCTCTCCTCGCGCGTCCAGACCGGCAACCCGCCGGCGCTGGCGGAGTCCGGCGGCCTCGGCCTCCAGTTCTTCCGGAACGATCAGTTGGCCGACCACGCCTCGTTCATGGAGGGGACCGACACCCTCCCCGACGACCTGACGAACGCGGGTCAGCAGGTCGCCGAGTTCCGGGGCGACTACTGGTCGCTGGGTGCCATCCGCAACACCAACAGCAACCTCGGTATCCGGCCGAAGACGTTCTCGCAGGCCGGCATCGAGAACCCGATGGAGGACCTGAAGACCTGGAGCCAGTTCTACGAGGCCCTCCAGACCATCGACGAGGAACAGGACATCATCGCCTACGAGGAGACCGGCGTCCCGGGCGACCTCGAATCGTACTGGGGCTACGCCCGGACGGCGTACACCGGCGGGACGGACCCGTGGATCCGCGGTGAGGGCACCGACCCGACCGTCGTGATCAACAACGAGGATATGGAGGAGGACCGCCAGAAGACCGACGGGATGATCAAGGCGTGTGTCTCCCTCGCGAACGAGTTCAGCAGTGCCGAGGCCGCAAGCCGGGGCGACGAGGACATCCCCGCCCTGATGCTCAGCGGTCGGGTCGCCTCCTTCAACTACGCGCTGGCGACGGCGAACCGCTGGTACTCCGTCGACGAGAACGCACAGATCGGCTGGAACGACGGCGAGGGCGACTTCATGCTGCTGCCCCACCCCCAGCTCGACGAGGACTTCGGCGACGCCATCGGCATCGACGACCTCAGCGGCCACTCGGGCGAACACGGCGGCCACGTCTGGGGGCTGGAGCAGTGTCACACCATCTTCGACGAGGTCAGCGACCAGCAGCAGGAAGGCGCCTTCGCGCTCGGGCGTTACCTGCTCGAGGACGACGACTTCGTGCTCCCGGCGTGGGGCGAGTACTACGAGGCCATCCCGGGGCTTGCCCCCAAACTCGACGCGCTGCGCAACGAGTACGACCTCCCGCAGAACTTCGAACAGTCGCTCGCCAACCAGGTCGAGTACGGCAGCCAGTACAGCAACACGGGTGGCCCGTGGGACGTCTGGCCGACCGACCCGATCCGCTGGACCGACATCAACGAGACGATCAGCCAGGCCATCGCCGGCCAACACGGCGTCGAAGAGACGCCCTCCGTCGTTCGGGAACGCGTGCTCACGCGGCTCGAAGAAGAGAACAACTGATCGCGCCCACCCCCGCACGGAGGTGAGCGCCGTCCGTCGTTTCGACGATCCGACGGGACTCGTCGGTGCGGACGGAAAGGTTTATTCACCCTAATATTGATGGGTGATACCATGGCACAGAAACAGGGACGGTCCCGGGAGGAAATCCGTGAGCAATACGGACTCGACGAGCGGACGCTCATGGATCGACTCCGCGAAAACTGGACGGGATACGTCTTCATCATACCGACGTTCCTCGCGTTCACGGCACTGTTTTACTACCCGATGGTCCGTGGCGTGACGATGACATTCACCGACACCCGCCTGGGTGAGCCCGGTCAGTTCATCGGCCTCGCGAACTACCAGTGGCTCGTGACGAACGATCTGTTCGTCTACGCGTTCGGCTGGTCGATCGCGTTCGTCGCCGGGACGACGTTCCTCCAGTTGGGTCTCGGGTTGATTGCCGCACTGCTGTTGAACGAACTGGGCGACGCGGCCAAAGACTGGATCGGCGCCCTGATCATGTCGCCGTACTTCGCCGCGCCGCTGGCCGGTGGTGTGATCTGGATGTGGTTCCTCGACAACAGCTTCGGCTTCATGGCCAAGGCGTTCGCCGTGTTCGGCGTCGACGCCCCAGCCTTCCTCGCGACCGGCATCTGGCCGTTCATCTCGCTGATCGTCGCGCAGACGTGGCACGACTACGCCTACTCGGCGATCATCTACGCGGCGGCCATCGCGAGCATCCCGAGTGAGCAGTACGAAGCGGCCGCACAGTCGGGCGCCAACCGCCTCCAGCGGTTCCGTGACGTGACGGTGCCGCGGCTGCTGATCCCGACCATCGTCATCCTCTCGCTGCGGACCGCCTGGAACATCGCCGAGTTCTCCCAGCCGTTCGCGCTGACCGGTGGCGGACCGGGGACGAGGACGATGCTCCTCAGCATCCTCACCTACCGCGTCGCGTTCGTCAACAACAACTTCGCCCGTGCGTACACGGTCGGGATGGCGATGGTCCTGCTGTCGATGACCGCCGCCGTCATCTACGTGAAGGCGATCAGCGAAGAGGAGAACCTGTACGTCTAACAATGCTCAACGACAACAAACGAAGCCGCGCGCTCCTGTATGCTGGCATCGTCGCGTTCGCGCTGTTCGCCATCGTCCCGTACTACTGGGTGATCCGAACCTCGTTCCTGACGAACATCGCCGCGATCAGTCCGGATACGGGATTCATCCCGGCGTTCGGACAGCTCACGCTCGAATCGTACACCCAGATTTGGGATCGGTTCGCCTTCGTGACGTTCTTCCGGAATAGCATCATCGTCTCCGTGGCGGCGACGATCATCTCGCTGTTCTTCGCGATTCCCGGGGCCTACGCCTTCGCGCGGCTCGACTTCCCGGGACGGAAGGCGCTGTTCTACACCGCCGTGTTCACGATCATGTTCCCGTGGATCGTACTGACCATCCCGGTGTACGAGGTGTTCTACTTCCTCGATCTGGTGAACACTCTGGTAGGCGTGATCATCGCCCTCTCGATTTTCGTCCTGCCCCAGAACATCTGGTTGCTCCAGGGGTTCTTCCGACAGGGCATCCCCGAGAGCATCGAGGAGGCGGCACTCATCGACGGCCACAACGAACTCACGGCCTTCCTCAGGATCGTGTTGCCCCTGAGTCTGCCCGCAGTGGCGGCGGCGGCGCTCTTTGCCTTCCTGACCGCGTGGAACAACTTCCTCTGGGTGTTCGTCCTGACGACCGACGAGGAGGTCCGGACGGCGACCGTGGCCATCTACTACATCCTCGGCAGCGACGTGCTCCGGGAGTGGAACGTGCTGATGGCCTCGCTCGTCTTGCTCGTCGCACCGCCCGTGATATTCTACGGCCTGTCCCGCCGATACGTCGGCGAAGGGCTGGGAGGGACGCCGGGATAACGCGGTTCGGGCCGCCGCGGTGGCCCGTCCTCCCGAGCGAGCGATTCACGACGAACCGAGAGCCAAATAATAAATGCAGGGACATCGAACCTGGGACCTACTAACATGGCACGCCTCGAACTAGACGACGTAACGAAAGTATTCGACACAAGCGCAGAGACCATCGTCGCGGTCGAAGAGCTCGACCTGGACATCAAAGACGGGGAGTTCATCGTCGTCGTCGGCCCCTCCGGCTGTGGGAAGTCGACGACGCTCCGCATGATCGCTGGCCTGGAGACCGTCACCGACGGCGAGATCCGACTGGCCGGCGAACGCATCAACGAGAAGTCGCCCAAAGACCGGGACATCGCGATGGTGTTCCAGTCGTACGCGCTGTACCCGCACAAGACGGTGCGACAGAACATGGCCTACGGCCTGCATCTGAGCACCGACCTCGACGACGAGGAGATCGATCGCCGCGTCCAGGAGGCCGCCGAGATGATGGGTATCGAGGACCTGCTCGACAAGAAGCCGTCGTCACTGTCCGGCGGCCAACAACAGCGCGTCGCGACGGGACGAGCGATCGTTCGGGAGCCATCCCTGTTCCTGTTCGACGAACCGCTCTCGAACCTCGACGCGAAGCTCCGCAAGCACATGCGGACCGAACTCTCCCGCATCCACTCGGAGGTCGGGATCACGACCGTCTACGTCACCCACGACCAGGAAGAAGCGATGACGATGGCCGACCGCATCGTGATCCTCGATCAGGGGACCCTCCAGCAGATCGGCG
Source organism: Haloplanus litoreus (assembly GCF_045690335.1). Classification (GTDB taxonomy): domain Archaea; phylum Halobacteriota; class Halobacteria; order Halobacteriales; family Haloferacaceae; genus Haloplanus; species Haloplanus litoreus. Next base: position 2,894,708 of record NZ_CP147874.1, read on the forward strand.
AGCCGAAGGAAGTGTACCACGAACCCGTAAACAAGTTCGTCGCGAACTTCATCGGCTCTCCGTCCATGAACTTCGTCGACGTCGAACTGGAGCGCGAGGCGGACGGCTCCGGGCGACTCGTGGGGGAGGACTTCGACTACGGCGTGAGCAGTCGGCTGCTCCAGTCGCTCGATCAGTCGGTGTCGGAGGTCGTGTTCGGGATTCGACCCGAGAACGTCCGGATCGACCCCGACGCGCCCGTGGGGAAGAGCATCGAGACGACCGTCGACGTCGTCGAGATCGTCGGCTCGGACAACTTCATCTATCTCGACCTCGCGGGGAACGAGTTCCGGATCCGCGCCCCATCGGAAGTCGAACCGACGGAGGGCGAAACGGTCAGGCTCACCTTCGACGAGGACGACGTCCACCTGTTCGACAGCGCGTCGGGCGAGGCGCTCGTTCACGGCTACCCCGACGCCGACGTCACGGCGACCGCCGAGCAGTCCGATACGACGGCTGACTGATCGGCATCGCCGTCCCCGGTGGACGGCACAGTGAACGACGATCTTGTTATGCGGACGCGGCGTCAGGATCGGCTCGCAGTTGCTCCACGACCCGACGCATCTCGGCCGTCTCGTTTATCGACCCGCTCTCTGCCCGTGCAGTCAGCGCCGTCGCGACGGATTCGCGTGCCTCGACGAGCCGTCGGTCCAGGCGGTCGGCGCGGTCCGCCTGGGCCGGGGTGAGCGGTTCGTCCCGGACGGCCGTCAGGAGCGCCCGCGCGTCGCGGGAGACCTGTAGCGCCTGCCGTCCGTGGTCCGTGACGAGTTCGCTGTCGTTCTGTGCCCACTTGACCTCCTGTGACCCCTCGTCGACGATGGCGACGAGGAACGCCGCCTTCGACAACTGCGTGTCGGTGCGGCTGACGCCGGGGTCGAAGTCCCCCCTGGCGTCGATACCGACCAAGACCGTTCGCTCGGCCGGGTTGTACGCGTCCGAGGGATACGCGGCGCCCCCGGCGGCGACGGTTCCCCCCAGAAGCAACGTCACTACGACGACGCCGAGGAACACGCGCGACGCACCCTGGACCGGCTTCAGTTCCTTGAATGGGTTGTTCCGGGTGCGTTCGAAGGAGAGGGCGTACGCCTCGCTGACGGTGTCCGCGAGGTCGTGCGTGTGTTCGGAGGCGCCGGTCACGACGACGCGCCCCGCTCCGGTGATCCGAACGAAGGCGTTGTGGAACCCACCGTACAGCACCATCAAGCCAGGGCCCTCCTGGAACGATTCGCGTGTCACCTCGTCGTAGTTGTCGTCGGACCGAATCGCCGGGAGGATCGACTCGAGGCAGTCGACGGGGTCGTCGACGGTCGCCGTCGAGACGAAGATCGAACCCTTCTCGGCGCTGATCCCCTCGTCGACGTCGGCGAGTCGCCGGCGGACCGACGTGATCGCGCGCTTCGTGTACGCGATACCGAAGGGAAGCGTCGCCGCGACGACGCCGAGCGCAACCGTCGGCAGGAACCGAACGGGCGATCCGCCGTAGTGTATCGTCGCCCACGCGGCGAGCAGGATCGAGAACCCGCCGCCGCCCCAGGCGACCGTCCGAAGCTTGTTCATGTTAGCCGAAGAACGTCCGTTTGAGACGCCCGAGAAGGGTCGTCCGTCGGGCCTCGATCTCCGCTTCGCAGACGGGACGGAGCTTTCGCTCGAGGTCCTCGCGACTCTCGAACCGCTCCACGTCGGCCTGCTGGAGGAACTCCGCCAGCATCATCGAGTTCCCATCCTCGTCGAGGGTGATGTTCTCCAACGGCATGTTCCGCTCCAGACGTCGCGAAGTCACCGGATAGGACCACCCGGACTCGACGATGAGTTCGTGGACGGCGTCGGGTCCGACCGTCATACGGTGAACGTCGGCCCGCGAGGTAGATAAATACATCGTCCCCGGTTCCCCAGGGTGGGCGGCGGCACGTACCCACCACGGCCGGGTCGCTCGTCGGGGCCGCCGACGGCGGGAACGACGACCGGGTCGGGCCGGTCGCCACGTAGGGGAGGGTCACTCGTAGACGTGAAGCGACCCCGTCGCGTTGTCCTCGATGTAGTCCCAGTCGTACTCGACGCCCAGTCCGGGACCGTCCGGGACGGGAACCGTCCCGTCCGCGTCGACGGCGTCCATCATATCCGAGTACCCGCCTTCGTAGACGGGTGGTTGGGTGTTCTGGCACTCGGGGTGGACCAGAGCGAGTTCGTAGTAGTTGGTGTTCCGGGTGGCCGCGATGCAGTGTCGCTGTGCCGGTCCGGGGGCGTGGAACTCGACGTCGAGACCGAACGCCTCGGCCATCCGAGCCACCTTCATCGCGCCCGTGATGCCCGCATCGTACTCGGGATCGGCGCGCAGGAAGTCCGTCGCGTCGGCGGCAGCGAAGTCAGATTTCATCTCCAGTCCCCGCACGTGTTCGGTCTGGAGGATCGACGTGTCGAGTTTCTCCCGGAGTTTGCGGTGGGCGTGCTGTGAGATGCCCGCGTCACGGAACGGGTCCTCGTACCAGAAGAAGCCCTCCTCGTCGAGCGCGCGCCCGAGTTTCAGCGCGTCCGCGAACGTCTCCAGTTCGCAGGCCGGGTCGTGCATGAGGTCCATCTCCGAGCCGGCGCGGTCACCGACGGCGTGGACGGCCTCGATTTCGCGGCGCAGGTCACGGGAGTCGTCGCCGCCGCCCCACCCGTGGATTTTGAAGCCGTCGAAGCCGGCATCTCGACACTCCTCGGCGAAGTCAGCGAACGCCGCCGGCGAGTCGAGACCCCCGGCGTCGTCGCCGTGATACGTCGAGGCGTAGGCCGGGATGCGGTCCCGGTAGGTGCCGAGCAGTTCGTGAATCGGCGCGTCGTAGTACTTGCCCGCGAGATCCCACAGCGCGATGTCGATGGGACCCATCCCCATCCGGTCGTACTTCCGGAGGGCGCGCTTGATCTCAGACCAGTGTTTCTCGCGTTCGAGGGGGTTCTTCCCGACGAGATACGGGGCGATGATGTTGATCTGGGCGGCGCCCGGGGAGTTCCCGCCGACGTACTCGCCGGTGATCCCCTCGTCCGTGTGAATCCGCAGACCGAACAGCTTCCGGTGGGTCGTTTCTCCCGGATCGTACACGAGGTTGAACCCGTGTTCGTCGGTCCCGACGTCCTCGAGCGGGTACTCGAACTCACGGCTCTCTATTTTCGTGATGGTCAACGCCATACATCCAGAGTCCGGACACCGGGTAATAAGTATGGCTGCACGGGACGGGGCCGTCCGCGGATCGACCGAGTGGCGGTAGTATTTTTCCCCTCCATCCGCGTAGGGACTGTCGATGTTCGATCCCTTGGAAACGATACTCCTCACCGTCGGCCCGAACGACAAGAACCGCCTCGACGAACTGGGGGAGGCGGTCCTCCAGGTCGCGAAGCCGGCCGATGCGACGGTCGTGATCACGCACGTCTTCACACCCGAGCAGTTCCGCGAAATCGCCGACGAACTCGGCATGCCGGACCTCGCCGAGACGGAAGTCGACGAGGTGTTGGAGCGACACGAGTCGGTCCGGCACTTCGAACGGCTCTTCGCCGACCACGGCGTCGACTACGCGGTCAAAGGCGTCGTCGGCGACATCAGCGACGGCATCATCGACATCGCCGAGGCGACGAAGAGCGACCGTGTCGTCGTCTCCGGCCGGACGCGGTCGCGAGTCGGCAAGGCGGTGTTCGGTAGTACGGCACAGGACGTGCTGTTGAACTCGCCGTGCCCGGTCACGTTCGTGAAAGCGAAAGACTGAGCGGTCCGAGGCCGGTTATCGCGTCACTCGTAGACGTGAACCGATCCCGTCGCGTTGTCCTCGATGTAGTCCCAGTCGTACTCGACGCCCAGTCCGGGACCGTCCGGAACCGCCACGGTGCCGTCGTCGTCGATTGTGTCGATCATGTCCGAGTACCCGCCCTCGTAGACGGGTGGAATTGGGTTGTCGACCTCCGGGTGGACCAGGGCGAGTTCGTAGTAGTTCGTGTTGCGCGTCGCGGCCATGCAGTGTCGCTGTGCCGGCCCGGGGGCGTGGAACTCGACGTCGAGACCGAACGCCTCTGTCATGCGGGCGATTTTCATCGCGCCCGTGATGCCCGCGTCGTACTCGGGGTCCGCGCGGACGAAGTCCGTCGCGTCCGCCTGCACGAAGTCTGAGTGGGGCTCCAGTCCCCGCACGTGTTCGGTCTGGAGGATCGGCGTGTCGAGTTTCTCCCGGAGTTTTCGGTGGGCGTGCTGTGAGATGCCGCCGTCGCGGTAGGGGTCCTCGTACCAGAGGAAGCCCGCCTCGTCGCACGCACGGCCGACTTTCAGCGCGTCCGCGAACGTCTCGTACTGACAGGCCGGGTCGAGCATGAGGTCCATCTCCGAACCGACGCGGTCACCGAGCGTTCGAACCGTCTCGATTTCCCGGTCGATGTCGCGCCACTCGTCGGACCCCCAGACGTGCATCTTGAACGCGGGGTAGCCCATCTCCAGACACTCCTCGGCGAAGTCCGCGTAGGCCTCGGCGGAGTCCAGGCCGCCGTTCTCGTCGGCTTCGTACGTCGAGGCGTAGGCCGGGAGGCGGTCCCGGTAGGTGCCGAGCAACTCGTGAATCGGCGCGTCGTAGTACTTGCCCGCGAAGTCCCACAGCGCGATGTCGATGGGACCCATCCCCATCCGGTCGTACTTCCGGAGGGCGCGCTTGATCTCGGACCAGTGTTTCTCGCGTTCGAGGGGGTTCTTCCCGACGAGGTAGTCCGCGAACGTGTTGATCTGGGCGGCACCCGGGGAACTCCCGCCGACGTACTCGCCGGTGATCCCCTCGTCCGTGTGAATTTGCAGCGCGAACAGCTTTCGGTGGGTGGTCTCGCCCGGGTCGTAGACGAGGCTGAAGCCGTCCGGATTCTGTCCGACGTCCTCCAACGGATACGAGAACTCCGTGCTCTCGATCCGGGTGATCGTGGGTGGCATATCCCGTGATTCCGGGACAGCGACATAAAGTTGCTGGACGGCTAGAAGTGCGAGAACTTGTCGCGGCGATAGAGGTTGAGTTCGCTCACGGTGTTCGGCGGGCGCTGTGTCGCCGCGAACGCGATGGCCTCGGCCACGTCTTCGGGTTCGGTCACCTCGCCCGGATCGAAGCGCTCCTTGAGTGGATCGTCGGTCTCCGAGCCGAACTCCGTCCGCACCTCGGTGGGGTTGACGACGCTGACGGCGACGCCGTCGTCCCCGACGGCACCTTCGAGGCTCAGTGCGAACCCGCGCGTCCACCACTTCGTCGCGGCGTACACCGGGTTGTAGGGTCGCGGGTGCTGTCCGGAGAAGCTCCCGAGGAAGACGAGATTCCCCGAGGACGCCTTCAGATGCGGCAGCGCCGCCTTGGCGGTGTAGAACATCCCGTTGACGTTCACGTCGGTCATCAGTTCGTACTCCTCGATGGAGAGGGATTCGACGTCCTTGTCGACGCCGAGACCCGCGTTGGCGACGACGACGTCGATACCGCCGAAGGTGTCGGCCGTCTCGGTCACCGCCGACCGGACCTGCTCCGGTTCGCGAACGTCCGTCGGCAGGACCAGCGCCTCGCGCCCGTGTTCGGTTCTAATCTCGTCGGCGACGGCTTCGAGTCGATCTTCGCGACGCGAGGCGAGGGCGACGTGGGCGCCCGCGTCGGCGAGTCGAAGGGCTGCCGCCCGGCCGATTCCGGAGGTCGCACCGGTGACGAACGCGATCCTGTCGTCGAGAGCATCGGTATCCATGGCGGACGCTCTCGGGCGACTACATTAAAAGTGTGCCCGGCGACGGACTCCGATCCCCGGCGCTGAACCCGGAGCAGTCTGCCGGCGCACGGCTATCGACGACGACGAACAGGCTCGTGAGAGACACCGTCATCACGCGCGTCGGCCCGTCGATGTGACGTGCCGTCGCCGCGAGAGCCGGTAGTCCGCGTCAGAACGCACTCGGCGTGAAGCCGCCGTCGACGGTGATGGTCTCGCCGGTGACGTACGACGCGGCGGGGCTGGAGAGGTAGACGACGGCGCCGGCGATGTCCTCTGGCCGACCGATGCGTCCGATCGAGGCCCGGTCGAGGATGCGTTCGTACCGGTGGCTCCCCTCGGCGTAGGCGTCCGCCGTCTGTGGGGTGGAGACGAATCCCGGCCGGACGGCGTTGACGCGCACGTCGGGACCCAGATCCTTGGCCGCCGCGTGCGTGTACCCGTCGATGCCACCCTTGGCCGCCGAGTAGGCGGCCAGATTCTCGATGCCGAGGAGGGCAGAGAGCGACGCGATGTTGACGACGCTCTCGACGTCGGTTCGGGTGACGAACGTCTGTACCGTCCGATGGACGCCTGTCAGTTGGACGTCGAGTACCCGGTCCCACTCGTCGTCGGTCACGTCGGAGACGGCGGCACGGGCGATGGCGCCGGGCGAGTTGACAAGGGTGTCGACGGTACCGAAGCGCTCGACGGCCGCGTCCGCGAGGGCGTCCAGCGATTCGCGGTCGGTCACGTCACAGGTGACCGCCAGGGCCTCGCCGCCACGTTCGCGGACCGCCTCGGCAGTCTCGTCGACGCGCTCTTCGGACCGACTCGTCGGGACGACGTTCGCACCTTCGGTGGCGAAGGCGAGGGAGATGGCCCGGCCGATACCGCTCGTTCCGCCAACGACGACGACCGTCGATCCCTCGGCACTGATCGGTTCGTAGTCGACAGCCGCGGGAGTGGATTGTTCGTCGGACACGGCTACTCGATACGCACCGACCGCCATATACGTTCGCGTCGATTCCCGGACGACGTCGCCGCGTCGTCACCACTCACCGGTACTGTTAATAATATCCATTATGCAGGGGTAGGCACATGTCTGACGTGAAGATTTCCGGAGTAGAGACGTATTTGGTCGCGAACCCGTGGAAACCGTGGGTGTTCGTGGAAGTCGAGACGGACGCCGGGGTCACGGGTATCGCCGAGGCGACGACCCACGACAAGCCACGGACCATCGCCAAGGCCATCGAGGAGATGTCGGACTACTTCGTTGGCAAGGACCCCTTCGACACCGAGCAGATCTGGCTGGAGATGTACCGGGACGAGTGGTTCTCGAAGGGCGTCGTGAACACGACGGTCTGTTCGGCCGTCGACATCGCCTGCTGGGACATCAAGGGAAAACTCCTCGACAAGCCGGTCTACGAACTGCTCGGCGGCAACGTTCACGGCGACCGGCTTCGAGCCTACGCCAACGGGTGGTACACCGACACGGAGGGTGACCCCGAGGGCTTCGCCGAGGCGGCCGAACGGGTCGTCGACGACGGCTACGACGCGATGAAGTTCGATCCGTTCGGGACGGCGTGGCAACGTATGTCGAAGAAGGACCTCAACCACTCGGTCGACATCGTCCGCGCGGTTCGCGAGGCGGTCGGTCCGGACGTCGACCTGCTCATCGAATGTCACGGCCGCTTCACCGCGGGGCAGGCAGTCGACATCGCGCGGAAACTCGACGAGTTCGAGCCGACGTGGTTCGAGGAGCCGTGCCCGCCGGACTCGATCAGTAGTCTCGCCGAGGTGGCCGACAAGTCCCCGATTCCGGTAGCGACCGGGGAGCGCCACATGACGAAACACGACTTCTTCGACCTCGTCACGCGAACGGACGTCGACGTCTTCCAGCCGGACCTGATGAACACCGGCGGGATCACCGACGGCAAGAAAATCGCCGGGCTGGCGGAGGCCGACCACGTCAGTATCGCCCCACACAACCCGCAAGGACCGGTCGCAGGGGCCATCTACTCACACTTCTGTACGTCGACGCCGAACTTCATGATCCAGGAGATGTTCCAGACCTACGACGTGGACTGGGTCGACAACCTGCTCGTGGACCCGCTCGAAGTCGAGGACGGCTACGTCCACGTGCCGGAGGGCCCGGGCTTCGGCATCGAACTCAACCACGACGTCGTCGAAGAACACGCCTACACCGAGGACAAAGTCCACACGATCAACCTCTTCGAGAAGGACTGGGAGAAGCGGGCGGTCGAGAAGCGATAGCCGGCCCACGCGCCGGCGCGGATCGTCGACGCCGCGAGGGTTACTCCGGAACGCCGTACACGTCCCGGGACCAGTCCCGCGTGAGCGTATCGTAGACCGGCTCGTTTCGGTCGAGTTCGTCGAGACGACGGTGGTCTTCGGGCGCCAGTTCCCACCCGAAGAGGTCGATATTCTCCGCGACGTGGGTGGCCGAACTGGACTTGGGGAGGACGACGACATCCTTCTCGACGGCCCACCGGAGCACGATCTGGGCGGGCGTCTTGTCGTACTCGTCGGCGAGTTCTCGGACGGTGTCGTTACCGAGGACCGCCGTCCGCGCCAGCGGGGCGGCGGCCTCCACGGCGACGCCCTCGGAGTGACAGTACTCGACGAGGTCGGTGCGCTGGAACTGGGGGTTGAACTCGATTTGGTTGACGGCGATGGGCACGTCGCTGATGTGCAGGGCGTTACTGAGCTGGTAGCCGTCGAAATTCGACACGCCGACGTTTCGAATCTTTCCTCGGTCGTAGAGCGTCTCCATCGCGTCCAGCGTCTCACGCAGTGAGATGGCGGGGTTCGGCCAGTGAATCAGATACAGGTCGAGATAGTCCGTCCCGAGTCGGTCGAGGGAACGCTCGCAGGCCCGAACGACGCTCCCGTAGTTCAGGTTCTTGGGAAGGACCTTCGAGGTGAGAAACAGGTCGTCGCGGTCGTAGTCGGTCAACGCGTCGCCGATAGCCCCCTCGTTGTGGTAGCCCTCGGCCGTGTCGACGTGGGCGTAATCGCCGTCGAGGGCGATGCGCACGGAGTCGCGGACGGTGTCGTCGTCGAGGTCCCAAGTCCCGAGACCGACGGTCGGCAGTTCGTCTCCACTCGGCAGCGTCACGGTTGGCACGGACATTCGTCCGAACCCTCACGTTCGGAGGCAATAATTCACGGGGGCGCCGTCGAGCTATCGCCGCCCGAACGGGGACCGGGTGCCGCGACGCGCCGGCGGCCCGTTATCGATCCGGTGCGAGGTGACCCAACGAGTCCATGGTGTCGCGGAGCGACGCGCGTTCCGCCTCGGAGAACCCCTGAACCGGTGGTCGTGGCACGCCGAGGTCCCGGCCGGCCAGCCGAGCGGCCTCCTTGAACCCGGCGGGGAACGTCCCGCCCATGAGCGCGTTCGCGAGCGGCGTGACCTCCTCGACCTGCACCGAGCGGGCCCGGTCGAGTTCGCCGTCCCGGTAGGCGTCGTACACCGCGAGGAGGGGGTCCGGCGCGACGTTCGCCGTCCCGGTGACGCCCCCGTCCGCTCCCAGGACGAGGCTGGGCAGGAGCAAGGAGCCGAGCCCCTGGAGGTAGGCGAAGTCGTCCGGGGTGTTCGCCACGACCCGGGATCCCCAGGTGAGGTCACCGCTACTGTCTTTCAGGCCGACCACGGTGTCGACGTCCGTGGCTAGTTCGCTGACGGTGTCGACGTCGAGCGTCTGCCCCGTCATGGAGGGGAGGTGATAGAGGAGGATCGGCAGGTCGGTCGCGTCCGCGATGCGAGTGTAGTGGTCGTACAGGCCGGCCTGATCCGTTTCGAGGAAGTACGGCGTGATGGCGATGAGAACGTCGGCGCCGGCGGCGTCCGCTCGCTTCGTCCGTTCGACGGCCTCGAGCGTGCCGCTGGCGCCGACGCCGGCGTAGACCGGGACTTCACCGGCCGCCTGCTCGACGACGAGAGTCGTCACCCGCTCGAGTTCGTCGGTGTTCAGATTCGACAGTTCGCCGATGGAGGCGCCGGGAAAGAGACCGTGAACGCCCGCGTCAATCAGAAAGTCGACGTGGTCGCGGAGTCGCTGTTCGGCGATACTGCCGTCCTCGTCGAACGGGGTCAGGAGTGGGGGTACAATCCCTCGTACGTCCGTCATAAGGTTCGCCTATCCCGACCCGGGCGCCGACAATAAAGGTTGTCCTGGCGGCGCGGCGGACTCACCACTGCTGCAAGGCGTGCGAGCCGTGTTGCCACGACAGGACGCCGAAGAACGTCACCGCGGCGGCCAGCGCGGCGAGTCCGCCGGCGAAGAACACCCACTCGATCCCGAATCGGCCCATCACCCACCCACCGGCCAGCGGCGCGAGCACGCTTCCGGGCTTCCACACCAGCGACCGGACACCGAAACTGCTGGTGATGCCTTCGTCCTTTCCCTCGTCCGCGAACAGCGCCATACTGGCGGGTTCACGGAACGCGTCCGCCACCCCCAGGAGCCCGTTCAAGAGGACGACCACGAGCACGGCGCCCGTGATCTCGCCCGCGATCGGGAGCGAGAGACCGACCAGCCCGTCGAGTGCGGGTGCGAACGGGACCGCGAGTGCGACCAGACCGTAGGCCCCACCCCCGACGAAGACGAAGAAGGCGCGACCCCGACGGTCCGAGAATCGCCCGGCAATCGGCTGGCACAGCATGTTGGTGAACTTCTCGACGGCCAGTACGGCGCCGACGACGACCGTGCCGTACGCGAGGCCACCCTGTGCGGCCGAGACGCCGACGAAGATCGGCACCCACTTGCGGACGAGGGAGACGGCCACGGCGTACTGGGCACGAAAGCTGGTGAGCGTCAGGATGCGACGGTTCACTGCGAGGTCGGTGAACGCGAACGTCGTGATCCGTGTCTGGTCGTCGTCGACGAACAGGTAGACGCCGAGCGCCGCGAGCGACAACAGCACGGTCAAGAGTCCGAACACGACGGAGAAGCCGGTGAGCGCGTAGAGAATACCCGCTCCGAGCGTGCCAGCGATGCCAGCAGCCATCCGGAAGGCGTTGTACTTCCCGATGTAGTTGGCTCGGCGGTCCGCCGGCGCCAGATCCCCGACGAGTGCGAGGCTCAAGAGACCGGTCCCGGTGAGGCCGAGACCCTGGAGTACCCGTGCGGTCAGGAATCCGTCGACGGTCGTCACCCCGGCGAAGGTGAGGTAGGCGAGGACGCTGACTCCCAGTGCGGTGACGAGGAGGGCTCGTTTGCTGTACCGGTCGCCGGCCCATCCCAGCGGCACGATACCGACCGTGCGTGCGAGTTCCAGTGCCGCGATGAAGACGCCGATGGTCACTCCGGTCGCTCCGAGCGCGGAAATGTAGTCCGGAAGGAGCGTCAGCACGGTCATGAAACCGAAGCTGGCGGCGAATCGGGTCAGATAGAGCGAGGAGAACTGCAACTCGTCGTGGGCGAGGTTCATATTGACTGGACCTCGTGACGGCTGTACAAAACGCGTACCGGAACCGGAACACCGGCCGGTACCGTCCCACCGCCGGACTCGGCCACGAAACGGGCGGTGTTCGGATACGGACCAAGGGTGAGGCGGTGCGTTTTTTGAGTGTCTCTGCCCGATAGCCTCAACGGTCGTATCGACCGGGTCGAGTGAGGAGTTGTGGAACGAGAGAAAACACCACGGCTGTTGATGGAGCTCAGTATTCGGTGCTATCTTGTCGGACTGTCACTTTCGAATACTGTCTCTACTCTTGGGAGATTCGGTGTTGAACGGGCACACTCCACCGTCCACGACGGGGTGCAGAGGGCCGAGTGACAGCCCGAAGCCGGTCGAAGCCCGACTCACGTTGCGGTCGATGAACCCGTGATCCGACTCAACGACGAGCGATGTTGGCTGTACGCCGCGGTCGATCCAGAGACGAACGAACTACCTCACACAACGCTTGAGCCGACGAGAAAAACGGTATCACATACTCGTTCTTCCACGAAGGCGCGAGAAACACGACGTTGATCACGCCGTGTTTCTCGTCGATGGCACAACACCGCTGAACGACGCGAGCCGTCGTCACAGTCTCGATTTCAGATACGAACGCCACGGAAATCGGAACAGCGTCGAACGTGTCTATCGTGAGGGAAAACACAGAACCACCAGTTTCTCGAATTGTTTTAGTAACGCCGAAGTAGAAACTGTAAACGAGTGGCTTCGATCGTTCGCCGTCGCAGGGAATCAACTAATCTGAACAGCACCCCGCGAGCCGTGCCAGGGTATTTTGTGATCGGCGGTGCTTGACCGAATATGGGCGATCCGACCGTCGGGGACATCCTGAACCGAATTCGGCAACACGATTTTCATCCGGTCGACGAGCGGAATTTCACGGTCGACCGAGAACTTGCGAAGGACGGTATCGCCGATCTGTCCGATCCCGACTGGCGGATTCGTCTCCTCGCGGTTCGGGACCTCGTTCGGCGTTGTAGCGGCGGCGGGAAGCCTGATGAGTCACGCACCGAGGTCCGTCAAGCGCTGCGTGATAACGACCCACAGATCCGCTACGTCTGTGCGAAGGTCTGCGGCATCGTCGGTGACGAGGGAGCCATCAGGGATCTCGAACGCGTCGTTCGAACGGATCCGAACGGGCCGGTCCGGGCCCAGGCAGTGCTGTCGCTCGGACAGCTGGAAGCGAGCGAGTCGCTCGGACTGCTCGAGGATATCGTCGACGACGACGACCGGGACGTCGGCCGCCGAGCCCGGATTGCTATCGATCGGATAGAGAAGGGGAAAGGCACGACCGACGCGCTACTGACGGCGTATCAGCGGCTCGACCCGGAGACGTTCGACCGGGTATCCGCGGGTGACACCGCCCCCGAGTTCCGACTGACCGACACGGAGGGAACCGAGTGGGAACGATCCGCTCTCGCGGCGGAAGGCGAGTGGCTCGTTCTCGTCTGGGTGTTCGCGGACTGGTGTCCGGTGTGTCACCGCGAGTTCGACGAACTGCTCGAACTACGCACGGAGTTCGACGATGCCGGCGTCTCGATCGTGACTGTCGAGTGTCACGACCGCTACCGCGGACGGGTGATGGCCGGAATGGAACTCGAACCGGACTACTGGTCCTCGGAGGACTCCTTCCGAGACACGTATGAGAGGGATCTCTGGTGGCCCCACTTACTCGATCACGCGGGTGCCGTCGGCGCGACGTTCGGCGTCGACCCACTGGCGTTCGCGGTCCACGCGGAGTACATCAACCGACCCGCAACAATCGTCGTCGATCCGAGCGGGACGGTTCGGTTCGCCTATTTCGGGACGTTCTGGGGGGATCGACCCTCGATCGAGAAAACCCTCGGGATGATTCGTACGAAGGAGTTCGACTTCGAACATCCCGAGCGTCGAAGGGCCGCCGACCGATGACGGATCGACTGCAAGCCGAGTTATCGCCCAGAGGAGTACTGTGCCGAACTACGTCACCGTCGCCGAAGGCCGGTTACAGATGCTTGCCGTCGATCAGCCGTCGGGTGACGTGCTCCCGTCTCGGCGCGGGGAGAACACGCGAAGGATCCTAGTCGTCGGACGTCGAGAGGATTTCGCGGGACGCACGCTGCAGGATGTCCAGACCCGTTTCGGCCTCGTCGATATCGAAGTGCTCGTCGTAACGTCCGCATAGGGCGCTGTCTCCGGGTCCCCACGTGATCGCCGGCACGTCAGTGTGATTGATGAACCACCGCGTGTCGGCGGCCCACGGACGGCCAGCGGGTTCCGTCGAGACGCCAGCAACGTCGCTGGAGTGTTTTCGGAATACCTCCGCGGGGTAGGAATTGGTCGGAGCGTCCGTCGATTCGTACGAACTCACGCGCTCCCATTCGATGTCGAGGTCGTACTCCGAGGCGACGTCCTCGAGGAGAGCACCGACCTCCTCGTCCATCTCGTCGACCGTTTCGTTGGGGAAGAAGCGTCGCTCGAGACGGAGCGTCATCTTCTCCGGAATCATATTGCCCGTCAGCCCCCCCTCGATCTGTGTGAGGTTCGCATAGGCCGGCCCGACCAGTTCGTGCTCACGCTGTCGCAGTTCGTCGTCGTACTCCAGCAAGCGGCCGACGAGTGCGTGTGCCTCCTCGATGGCGTTGACACCGGAATCGGGGCGTGCGGAGTGTCCCGGCTCCCCGTTGACCGTGATGTCGTACCACGCGAGCCCTTTGTTCGAGGTAACCGTCTCCATTCGAGTCGGTTCCAGCACCACGGCGTAATCGCCTCCGTACCCTTCCTCGATGAGTGCAAGCGTCCCCGGGTCCCCCGTTTCCTGTCCAATCGGTGCGTGGACGATGATCGATCCGTCGAGACCACCCGACTCGATCTCCGGTTTCAGGTTCTTCGCGGTGAGCATCGCGAGGGACAGGCCGAGTTTCATGTCGACGCTCCCGCGACCGTAGAGTTTCCCGTCCGCTATCTCCGCTCCGTACGGATCGTGTTCCCATCTGGAGCGGTCGCCTGCCGGGTAGACGTCGGTATGTCCGTTCAGGACGAGGGTGGGGTCACCCGAGCCGACCTGTGCGACGACCTGTGGGCGGTCCTCGAACGGCTTTTCGATGACCTCCGCATCGATGCCTTCCCCGTCGAACCAGTTCGCGACGAACTCGGCGACCGGTTTCTCGTTTCCTGGAGGGTTTTCGGATTCTATTTTGACCAGCTCGGAAACCAGTTCGATCAACTCGCTGTCCGTACCACTAGCTCGCTCTCTGGGCATGCACACTGGCGGACACCGCGAAGCGGATTAAACCTTTCTCCGAGAGCAGTTGCGTAGCCGTACGACGAAGACGGGACGCGAATCGGCCGACTCGGAACGCCGATATCGGCGGGGATTACTTCGTCATGACCGAAGGTCGTTTGTGATTGGTACGCAAACCCACGAATCGGCCCAGTCAGTTCCAAACGCCCGATATGTGAACAGTTCTCGCACGCCGTCGGTCCGATAACTAATCACACTCCTAGTTTTGTTATTCTAGGTCCGTTTCGGGAGGCCCAGTACTGAAGACGTGCAGTGGAGCGAGGACACCAAAGCACGGTATCAGCTCTATCAGACGTTCTTAGCTGTCGTCTCTACGTCTCGTAGGAATCCTCGGCCTGCAGTTCGACCTCGATTATGTTAGCTTTGTTTATAACGTAGTTTGGAAGTTTGTTGTAGAAATAATCATCAGTCATCTGTGACTTCGGAGCCGAGAGGCTCACCGACCCGAGTAACTGTCCCTCGTCCCCGTGAATCGGTGCCGCAACTGCTCTGAGCCCCAACAGCTCCTCTTCGTCGTTCAGCGCGTATCCCCGCTCTCGGATGCGCTCGAGTTCCTCGAAGAGCGCCTCGTCGTCGGTAATCGTATGTGGCGTTCGTCGCTTCAGCGCGTTGTTTCGGACGATATCCCGCGCTTGCTCTGGTGGAAGGTTGGCGAGGATCGCCTTTCCCGATGCGGACCAGTGGAGCTGCCAGTCCAGTTTGGCCTGATGCCAGATGTACAGGTCCGAGCCGACGGAGTTCTCACCAAACGCCTGATACAGGGTCACCTCTCGTCCGCCGTGGTTCGTGATGAGGTGAGCGTTGTTCCCCGTCTCGTGGGCCATGGTATCGACCACCTCCCGGCCGACGCGATAGAGCGGAAGGTTGTTTCGAACGTGTTCGCCGTAGGTGAGAAATTGGGGCGCGAGCGTGTACTCCCGGTTCTCCTTCACGACGAATCCGTTCTGACAGAGCGAGTTCATGTATGCCTGGAGCGAACCCAACGAGAGGTCCATCTTCTCGGCCAGTTCGGTCAGTGTTACGTTCCCCGCCTGGCGGATGTGCTCCAAAATCGTACAGGCCCGATCCACCGATTGGACGGTTCGAGGAGAATCGGTATCCATTACCACGATATCGACGTCGACACCCATATATTTTGGTATTATCGAAGTTACGTGTCGGGGGATTCGGACGGTTCCCGGACGTATCACCCCGTCCGGAGAGTAGCACCAACCTTGATTACGTTTCACCCGGTATCCACGGGCGATGCCACGCCCGGTGACAGCAGCAGGCTTCGTTCGTCCGGATCGTGCAGAGATAGCCGGAGTAGAGGGCAGTCACGACGGGTGTCGTCGGCCATGATCGATCCGCAATCGGTTCCTCGGTTCGCGGGGGTCGCGACGTTTATGCGGATGCCTCACGTGTACGACCTCGAAGGGACGGACGCTGACGCCGCGTTTCTTGGTGTTCCGTTCGACGACGCGACGTCCTACCGACCGGGCGCGCGATTCGGCCCACGATCGATTCGCGAGGCGTCGACGCTGCTCAAACCCTACAACCCCGAGACGGGGACCGATCTGAGCGAGTTCACGATCGTGGACCACGACGACGTTCCGGTAGTGCCGGGGTACATTCGGGACACCTTCGAGGTGATCGAGGAACACGTCGGGGCCGTCCTCGACCGTGGGATCGTCCCGATTCTCGCGGGCGGCGACCACTCGACGACGCTACCGGTCCTCAGAGCGCTCGAAAAAGAGCACGGCCCCGTTTCGCTCGTCCAGTTCGACGCCCACTCCGACCTGTGGACGGAATACTTCGGACGCGACCACAATCACGGGACGACCGTCCACTACGCGATCGAGGAGGGACTGATCGACCCCGAGACGTCGATTCGGATCGGTGACCGGGGCGGACTCTACGGCGCCGAAGACGTCGAACGATTCGAAGCCTCCGGGATCGAGTCCTACACGGTCAGCGAGGCGACGACGCTCGGGTTGGACGCGGTCGGAGATCGGATCGCCCAGACGGTTGACGGGCCAGTGTTCGCCACGATCGATATCGATTCCGTCGATCCGGCGTACGCGCCCGGGACCGGGACGCCGATGCCCGGTGGGTTCTCCTCGCGCGAGATCCTCACGCTCACCCGCCAACTGCACGGAGTGGATCTGATCGGGGTCGATCTAGTCGAAGTCTCACCACCGTACGACGACCGGTCGGGATCCACCGCGATCCTTGCGGCGAATCTGCTGTTCGAGGCACTGTGTGCGGCCCTCGGGTGAACAGTCGACCGAGAAGACGACGGAGACCATCACAGAATATGAAAGAAGTACACGTCGAAGCGAAATGTGGCGCTGCGTTCGAACTTGCCGCGGGCGAATCGTTCGAAGTAATCGACACCCACGGGGGACAGGCAGTCGACGTGACTGGATTCCCGGAGACGGACACCTCGGAGGCGTTTTCTTCGAAATACACCTATCGGCGGACGGGCAAGGTCCGCTTCGAGGAGGGGGACAGCCTCTATACGACTGCCGGGAAGCCGCTCCTGACGCTCGTCCACGACGACTGTGGTATCAACGACCTCCTTCTCGCCCCCTGTAACGAGTGGATCGTTGCCGAGTATTACGACCAAGAGGACGAGATCGGGTGTCGCGGCAATCTTCAGGAGGTCCTGAAACCGTACGGAATCGATCCCGAGCGCATCCAGGACGTGATGAACCTCTTTACCAAGGTAACGATCACGGACCACCGATACTTGGATTTCCGAGCCCCACCGTCCGATCCGGGCGATACGGCCGAGCTTCGTGCGGAGCGCGACGCTATCGTGGGTGTGGCCCCGTGTACGGGTGACTCGGTGCTCAACGAAGGTGGCCCCACGGCAATCGAGATCCGTGTACCCGACGACGCGGTGGTCACTACCAACTTCTGACCGGGAGTCCGGTGACGTCGCTCGGGCGCTATCCGATGGAAGCGATCTCCTGTTCGGCACTCGAAATGACTTCGGACCCGTCGTCGGTGACGACGACGATCTGCTCGGACATGAAGAACTCGTCGTCGGTCATGACGGCTGGCTCGATACAGAGGACCATTCCGGGTTCGAGCGTCGTTTCGTCGTATCCCGTCAACTGCGGTGCCTCCGAGAGGGTGAGACCGATGCTGTGACCGATCTTCGTCTCGGAGGTCAACCCGAGACGGGAGCCGAGGCCACGAGAGCGGTACGCGTCTCGACATCGGTCGACGATGTCTGCCGGAGTCAGTCCGGGTTCGACGGCGTCAGCGAGCGTGTTCGTCACGGAGGCTGCAATCCGGTTGTGCTCTCGCTGTTCGGGCGAGGGGTCTCCGACGACGGCCATCCGGTTGTAATCGGCGTGGTATCCCCCGACGGTTGCACCGATGTCCAGAAAGAGCGTGTCACCCGCATCGAGGGTCACGTCCGGACGTGGAAGGATCTCGAAGGGGTTCGTACACGCGAGCGTCCAGACCGGGCGACCTCCGTGTTCGCTGACGAGTCGATTACAGACTGAGACGACCTCTGTCTCGCTCATTCCCGGTTCGATCTCGTCGAAGACACGGTCGAAGGTCGCATCGATGGCCGCGGTGGCACGACGGATGCAGTCGATTTCGGCGTCGGTCTTCGTCATCCGGAGCGATCGGAGGACGTCGCCCGCATCCAGAAATTCGGCGTTCGGGAGCGAGCCCCGAATCTCCCGAAGCGCACACAGAGGAACGCCGAGTTTCAGATCCGTGGTGGTTCCCGACCCGACCTCGAGTCCGATGGTCGGAGCCGCCGGGCAGGACTCCCTGATCGCGTCGACCGTTAACGGGGCGTACGACTGGACGGTGTCGGAGCCCCGTTCGTAGTACGTGCGAAGAGTACACGCGCCGTCGGTGGCCTGCCGGACGACGGCTTCGAATACGTTGTGTACGATCAGCGTCGGGTCACCCGTCTCCGGAACGACGGCGATGGTCGGGAACGCAATCGAGCGGGAGAACTGGCGATACCACGCGGCATCCAACCCTGCACCGGCCCCGAGGTATTCGACGGTTTCGGGGTTCGTGATCAGTACTGCGTCCATCTCCGTTTCCGAGAGGGCCGCGCGTGCCTTCTCGTATCGCTTCCGGAACTCCGAGCTATCGAACGTCACGATCCGTGTTCAGATTGAGAGATCAAAAACGTTTCCGCCGACGGACGTCGGGATCCGGTACGACAATTATAGAATGATTTCCAGATTCCCAGAATTTAGTAGGGCTGAATAGTCCTCTCGATTAAAAACGTTCAATGGTGGGTTAGCTATAATATGGTAGAAATTAGCATGTCCAGCGAAGCTATGAAGCAGTCACAGATCAGACGCTGGTGGGTAGTGTTCATACTGGTGAGTAACGCGACCTTTCTGGGATATTTATATTATTTCCAGTCTCCGGGAGCCGTGGCCTTCGGCCTCCCCGTGACGTGGCTCGTGTTGCTCGGCATCATGCTCGCCGTGTTCGGTATCAACAGTACCTTTGCGTGGTACTACCTCAAGAAGCCGAACCTCCGCGAGGTGTTCGGCGGTGCCGCCGATCAGGGAGGTGATCTGTAGATGGTGACGACCACGTGGATGTACATCGGCCTCGCGGTGACGGCTCTCTACCTCATCGTACTGTTGGGCCTGGCCGAGTACGGGAGTCGGCTGACGGAACTCTCCGTGAGCGACTACTTCGTCGCGAGTGGATCGCTCAGTAGTTTCGTCGTCTTCTTGACGATGATCGCGTCGGCGTTCTCGGCGTTTACGTTCCTCGGAGGGGGCGGTATCGCGTACAGTTCCGGCATCTCCGGGATCGTGCTGGTCGGAGCGGTCGCGTTCATCGATCTGCCTGCCCTCGTCATCATCGGCGAGCGCGTCTGGCGGATGAGCAAGCGCGGGAACGATTACGTGACGCCTGCGGACCTGCTGTGTGACCGATTCGGGGACAGTTCGTCGCTACGCGTCCTGATTGCACTCATCTCGATCGGCTTTACCATCTTCTACGTGACGATTCAGTTCACCGGGATGGGGCTGGTGTTGAACGTCCTGACCGAGGGACTGATCTCCCGGCAACTCGCGGCGGTGATCATCGGCGTCGTGATGGCAGTGTACATCGCCATCGGCGGTATGCGTGGCGTCGCGTACAGTGACGCGTTACAGGCGGTTCTCATCTGGGTCGGCCTGATCGTGGTATCGGCGTACGTCCTGTGGACGACGCCGACGAGCGTGTACGCGCGGGTGTCCGAGACCGTCGACTACGCGAACCAGTTGACGATGGACCCCCTGTACCTGTATACGGCCGCCGTCGGGTTCGGGCTCTCACAGTCGGTCTGGCCGTTCATCTGGCAACGGTACTACTCGGCCAAGCGCGTGTCCGGACTGTGGGGGATGGGATTCGGTTCCTCGCTCGCGGCCATCGGGCTGCTCACGTTCTTCCCGATGATCATCGCCTACGCGGGACTGGTCGCGTTCCCCGAGCTTTCGAATCCCGATACGGTCATCCTCCGGTACATCCTGGAGATGCCTGGTCCCCTCTTCGGGGTATTGATGGCCGCGGCGGTTGCAGCCGCAATGTCGACCGCCGACTCGATGATCCTGATGATGGGCTCGATCGGTGCCCGGGACGTCTACTCGGAACTCGTCGGGACGAGCTACTCGGAAAAGACGCTCTCGCGGTATTCCAAGGTCCTCTCGGGTATCTTCGGCGTCGTTGCGCTCGGGATCTCGCTTCTCGATCTGGGCCTTCTCGTCGAGATCGCGATCGATCTTGCGGTTCCCGGCTACGCACTGCTGGTCCCGCCAGCACTGGCCGCGTTCTTCTGGCCTCGGGCCAACTGGCAAGGCTCGGTCGCCGGTCTCACGACTGGCCTGATCGTGCTCCTCTACTACAACGTCGCCGACGCCGCCGTTCCGCTCGGACTCTGGATCGGCGTTCCGGGCCTCGTGGTCTGTACCGTGGTGATGATCGGAGTCTCACTCGCGACGGAGAAACCGGACTCGGAGCGCGTCCAGGAGTTCGTCTACGACTTTCGGGACCGGGACCTGTCCGATCTGGAGGGAACCTACCAGGAGCGCCGTGAGGAGGTGTCCGGGGAAGGCCGCGAGGAGGTGTCCGGGGACTGACTCGCTTCGAGATTTCACGCCCCGTAGATTCGACCGGTTCGACGTGACACGAGTCCGGAGACCGAACCGGACGGCCCCTCGTGTTCGACGTCCGTCCCCGAGCCGACGTCTCGGAAAACGGTCGAGCCGTGGGCGCTCGGGTAACTAGACACGTTCGTTCAGTTTTTGCGTCGGCAGGAGTTTCGGATCGTGGCTATCGGATGCTTCTCCGTCTGCCAACCAGTGGCCACGGACCCGATGAGATCGACCCCCGTGAGTCGTGTTGGGCAGCCGTGGCAGGGCACGAGTAAAAATAGTTCTCTAGTAGAGTGGTTGAGCTGAACAAAAAACAGCAGCTGATCCTATACTGGGACATTTTGCAAAACATTCATATTACACGCTTACGCCATGTCGGTATGGAAAATCAACAACCCGAACGGAACGAGATAGAGCGGCTCGATCGGGAGTACACTCTCGGCACGTGGACGCGCCAGCGGGATTTCGATCCGACGCAGATCGTCGACACCGAGGGACCCCGGATCGTGACCGCCGATGGTGACTCGATCCTGGATTTCAGCAGCCAGTATGTCTGCACGAGCCTCGGCTACGACGCGGATCGGGTGTGCGACGCGGTCGCCGAACAGATCCGCACCGTTCCGTACGTCAACCCGGGCTGGTCGACGGAGCCGCGAGCGCGACTCTCCGAGAAACTGGCCGAAATCACGCCGGGATCGTTGAAGAAGACGTTCTACTCGACCAGCGGGACCGAGGCGAACGAGGTCGCATTCAAAATCGCCCGGTCGTACACGGGAAAACACAAGATCCTCTCCCGATACCGGTCGTACCACGGAGCGACCGCAGCCTCGCTTTCCGCCTCCGGTGATCCTCGACGGGTCGCACAGGGACCGGAGATCCAGCCGGAGGTTCCCGGTATGGTGAAGGGTCCGGATCCGTATGCGTATGGGTCCAGCCTCGATCCGGACGAGAGCCTAGAGTACATCGACGAGATGCTGACACTCGAGGGAGACACCGTCGCCGCCGTGCTCGTCGAACCGCTCGTTGGATCCAACGGTGTGTTGACTCCACCGGACGACTATCTGCCCCGGCTTCAGCGGATCGCACACGACCACGGCGCGTTGCTGATCTGTGACGAGGTGATGACCGGATTCGGGCGGACTGGCGAGTGGTTCGCCTCGACGCTGTACGAGGCGGAGCCGGACATCATCACAATGGCGAAGGGCCTGACGGGATCGTATCAGCCGTTGGCGGCAACGACCGTCACCGAGGAGGTTGCGGACCACTTCGAGGACAACCTGCTCAATCAGGGACACACGTTCTCCGGGCATCCGACGGCCTGCGCGGCGGGCGTCGCAGCCATCGAGACCTACGAAGAGGACGGACTCGTCGAAAACGCACGGGAGATGGGTCAGTATCTGAAGTCCGAACTCGAATCGTTGGTCGAACGGCACCCCAGCGTCGGTGAACGCCGCGGAATCGGGCTGCATCAGGGCCTCGAACTCACGCGGAGCGAGGAAGAGCGGGTACCATTCGAGCAACGGAGCGACAAGGTGTCCGGCAAGACGACCGTCCTCGACGAAGTCGGGGCACACGCGCTCGACAATGACGTGTATTTCTACACGTCGGTCAACACCATCGTCGTCACACCGCCGCTGACGATCACCGAGGACGACGTCGACGAAGCAGTCGACGCACTGGACGAGGCGCTCGAAATCTCCGACGCCGCCATGGACGAGTAATCACCGCCTCGGGACATTCGTGCGGACGGTGTGTCCTCCCGCTCGGCCGACGCCGAGTCCGGGTGTGACCGGATGCCGAGACCTCGCTGTCGGGACGCACGATTCGGCGTGATCGAAATGACAGGAAAATTAATTGTTCGTCGTTCTTCCTCGATGAATGTACGTTCGACGACGGCTCGGCCCACGCGTCGTTCGGATGGGGCGTGGCTCCGCCGCGGTCGCGGGAGGTCCCCCAGCACAGTGGAATCAGCGGCTCCACCCGTCGAGCCGACAGTTCTCGTGCTGTCGGAGGCAAACGGCGGGAAGGTCCTGACAACTCCGCGTCGGATCGAAGCGGCGTGAAACGGACGGCCGGTGTCGGGATCGGGATCGGCCGTCATCGGATCGATCACGAAACATCGACCGTCACGTGATTCGGATCGGTATCAGCCGTCGGCGGCCGGTCGGGGCTCCGTGTCCGATATCGTCCCCGGGGTGATGCGACTTGGCGCCAAACATCTCAATAGTCGTAACTATATTGAGATCTGTTAATTCGGTCGAATACGGATGGGCACGGACCCCCATCGCAGGGCCGGTCATTGATTCTCGTCCCGGTAGATCCAACTCGAAGCGGTCGCTGCGGCTGGGAGGAAGGACGAGCAACCACGCCGACCCGTCCGTGATTCCCCTCCGACCGCCACCGTCGACCTGCGGTCGTCCGACCGTGTCGTCGGAACTCGTCCCGCGCCGCGGAGCCGTCTGTCGGTACAATTAATATCCCCTTTAACACAGTAGGGGTATGCGAGTTACTGACGTAGAGACGTTCGTCGTCGACGCCGACTGGCGCAACTGGTTTTTCGTCCAAGTCACGACCGACACCGGGCTGACCGGGGTGGGGGAGGCCCTGAGCGGCGAAGGGCTCACCGCCGCACTGGAGGCCACCGCGGAGGCACACAAACACTACGTGATCGGTGAGGATCCGCTCAACCGG
Organism: Haloplanus litoreus; assembly: GCF_045690335.1. Taxonomy (GTDB): domain Archaea; phylum Halobacteriota; class Halobacteria; order Halobacteriales; family Haloferacaceae; genus Haloplanus; species Haloplanus litoreus. Next base: position 2,918,045 of record NZ_CP147874.1, read on the forward strand.
AAGGGGATCAGCCGGAAGCTCCGTCGATATCCCTTCGCGTGGCGCGGGGGAAAGCTGATCAACGCCGTCGCCGCCGCCGTCGACATCGCCCTCTGGGACATCGCGGGCAAGCATTACGGCGAACCCGTCTGGAAACTCCTCGGCGGCAAGGTCCGGGACGAGATACCCGTCTACGCGAACGGCTGGCACATCGGGGAGCGGACGCCGGAGAACTACGCCCACCACGCGGCGAAGGCGGTCGAGGAGGGGTATCCCGCCCTGAAGTGCGACCCGTTCGCTCACTACGAACACTCGCTCACGGACGATCAGCTGGACGAAGTCGCCGAACTCCTCGAAGCGGTGCGGGACGCCGTCGGCTGGGACGTCGGTATCGGGCTCGACTGCCACGGCCGATTCACGCGGCGTGGAGCGATCGAGGTGGCCGACGCGCTCGAAGAGTACGACATCATGTTCCTCGAAGAACCGGTCGAACTCGAAGACCGCGAGGTGATGGCCGACGTCACCCAGCACGTCGACATGCCAGTCGCCACGGGCGAGCGTATCTACAACAACGAGACGATGGAAGACGTCGTTCGCAAACAGGCCTGTGACATCGTCCAGCCCGACGTGACGAACTACGGCACCCTCCAAGAGGTCCAACACGCCGCGTCGATGGCGAAGTCCCGGTACATGACCGTCGCCCCACACAACCCGAACGCCGGCGTCAGTACGGCCGCGTCGGTGCACCTCTGTGCGGGAATCGAGAACCTGGAGGTCCTCGAACACATGAGCCGGGACGTCGACTGGGGCGACGACATCATCGAACACGATTTCACCGTCGAAGACGGTGCCATCGAAGTTCCCGACGAACCGGGTCTCGGCGTGACGTTCAACCCGGACGTCGCCCGCGAGTACCCCGGCGAGCCGAAGGATAGCCACAGCCTCTTCGACGAGGACGGCGCCCTCAAGCGGCCGTAGTCACGCGGTCGAAAGTCACGCGACCCCGTCGCCCGCGAGGGCGTCCAGCGCGAGGTCGACGTTGCGCGTGTTGGCCTTCCAGGCGGCGTCGAAGAGGTCACCGATCACGGGCACCGATCCACCGACGACGTCGACGGCGACGTTGGCGAGCATGCGGATCAGCGTCCCGTAGGGGACGCCGAGGCGCGCCGCTTCGAGGACGACGTACAGCGAGAGCGCGCCGCTGACTAGGTCGCCAGTCACCGGGAGGAGACCGAGCAACGGGTCGAGACCGACTCGGAACGACGTGCCCGGAATCCGGACGCTGTGGTCGAGGACGCGGGCCACGAAACGCATCCGTCGGACGGCGGCACGATCTACCGACGCCGGCAGGGCGTCGATGCGCGCGTCGAAAGCCTCCGTCAGGTCGTCGCTCATGGGACGAACCGAGGGCGCGAGACGCATAAGTACCCGTCTCGAAGCCGCGTGGCGACGGTCCGGCTGGGTCGGTGGCGGCCCGTCGCCGCGGAATCGTTATGCGTGTCGAGTCCTCGACGAGTCGGGAGTGACGTTTTCGTGTGCCACTACTACGACCCGATGGAACGAGCGCACCGAAGCGGGCGAGGAGACGGAGGACGTGGATCGCTGGACGCGCGACGAGTTCGCGGGGAACGCGACGTCGAGGGAGCGCTGTTGACCGACGGCGGGGCGACACGTAGTCGTCGCCCACGACGTCTACGATCCACACCGAGTTTCTGTGTTCCGCCGTGGCGGGGCGGAACCGCCGACGCCGTTCCACGGTCCGGTTCGTACCGTTCGCCGTCCCCGCGGTAGCCGTCGGAAGCCAGTCGCCGTCCGTTACCACTGGCGAGAATTTGACCCCCGAACTTATGTTCTGCCATCTGTCAGGTCGAACGACGCATGCGACGCCAGTGTCCATTCTGTGGGGAGCGGGTTGAGCTCCTGCCCGAGCATCTCGAAGAGTGCCAGGAGGCGCCCCGTGACGATCCGCGGCGGTCCTGACCCGGACCGACTGGCGCCGGGCCGATAGGCCGGCGGATCGGAGCTGACGAATACGCCGTCGCGGGAGTAGATCACACGTCGACCAGAGGCGCCGCCGTCGCCACCACGGCAACGCCGAGCCCGCCGTACAGCAGGAGCCGGCCGTTCGAACCCACCTGCGAGTAGATGAGCAACCCACAGACGACGACGCTCCCGCCGATCAGCCCGAGTCTGATAGCCGTGTCGAGTCGTTCCACTGGCGTCGTCTCCCGTGCGGAGAACACCGATCGAAGGTGGCCGTATCCGAGGTTGCCCAGCAGAACGGCCGTGGCGACGTAGACGCCAGTGAGAGCATCTTCGCCCACGATAGTCCAGAGGAGCGACACACCGATCAGAAGGAATCCCCCACCGGCGACGTAGTACACGCCGTTTCCGAGTGCCGGGGCGGATACTGACCGGTCGAACCGCTCGAACGGCAGGCGGATCACTGCCTCGGCGCCCACCCAGCCGAGGGTGACGAGGGTCGCGAGGAGGGCGAAGACGAACTCCCCGGGACCGGCGAAATCGGGGAGGAGCCAGACGCCGACCAGCTGGTACAGATAGTTGTAGCTCGTTCGGAGACGAAGCACCGTCCCCGGGAGTGACGAGTCGGATGTCGACTCGGCGGGTGACGAGAACTCGTCGCGAAACCGGGTCATCGGCGGTCCAGCGGGCTCGTCGCCATGCTCCAGGCGCTCCGAATCGTACGTGCTCCGTTCGATTTCGAACTCCCAGACCACCTCTCGACCCGGTGTGACCTCGATGACGCGGTCGTTCGTCGAGTCGGTGATGAGGGTGTTCCCGTTGGGGAGACGATCGGCATCCCGGGGCCAGCGAAGCCCAGCCGAATACGACCAGACGAGCTCCCACCCCCCGGAGTCGGTTCGCCGGTACTCGACGATCCGGTCGTTCTCGCTGTCCGCGACCAAGACGGTGAGCGGATCGCGCTGTAAGAGGACGGGATTGTGCTGTTCGTGGAGGATGTCGTAGTTGTCCTCTTCGCCGAGCGTCCAGCGGGTCTCTTTGGTCTCGCGGTCGATGGCCATCACGCGGTCGAAGTTGCGTGGACTGACCAGAAATGCCGACCCGTTGTCGATCACGTCGACGTCGTTGAGGTGGGTGTACCCCGTCGCCTGTCCCCCCGCTTCGGGGTACGGTGGGTAGTGATTGGCGAAGACGTACTCCCAGGTTATCTCGGCGCTGGTGGCGTTGTATACGTACACGCGGCCGTCGGTCCGGCCGGACTCGGACCGGGGGTAGAACTTGTCGGCGACGACGTATCGATCGTCGCCGAGATAGTCGATGTCGTGAGTGTCGCTCGGCACTTCGAACTTCCGTAACTCCTCACCGGTTCGCCAGTTCAGTACGACGGCGACGCGTCGAAAGTTGTCCGACTCGGTTCGCTCACCGGCGACGACCAGAACGCGATCCGAATCGAGCGGATCGACGTCCATGTACCGCCGGTACTCGTCGTGCGTCCAGAGAATCTCCCGGGACTCGGTATGGACGACGGCGAGTTCGCCCGCGTGTTCGTAGACGTTCGCTGACCCTCCCTGTGTCGTCACGAACGTCACGTCGGTGGTGGTTTGACGGCGCTCGGTGGTGGAGAGGTCGGCGCCTTCGTACTGCACCGCAGCGATACCGACAGGAACGAGCAAGAGGACGATCAGCACGACGAGACCGAGTCGAATCCGTGTCGACGCTTGCATATGGGTTGGTCAATTGATACGTCTATAACGGTTGGGGTGGTCACTCCCGGAGAACGGTGTGACGGGAGGCTGGGACGGACGGTTACTCGACGACGCTGCGCAGAAGTTCGATATCGCGGTCGTCGATTCCGAGGACGTATAGCGTCACGAGGAAGCCGACGGCACCGAACCCGCCACCGACGACGAGGAGAACGTACCGCTGGAACGGGACCGTGAACGCGTACATCACGAGTCCGGAGACGACACCCGCGACCACCGGCTTGGCGAAGGTCCGGTCGTACGGGGAGAAGCCCTCCAAGTACCAGACCTGGCCGACACGGATCAGATTGATGGCCGTCAGAACGGTGGCCGTCGCCAGCGCCGCACCAATGAAGCCGTACTCCAGGATCAGTACGTAGTTCAGCACCGCGTTGAGTACGCCGGAGGTGAGCTGGTTCGCCAGCGTGAGATACTGGTGGTCGGACATCATGAGGAGGTACCCGCTCGGCCCGACCAGCGCGTTGGTCAACTGAGCCACCACGAACAGGGTCAATACGCGGTCCCCCCGAACGAATCCCTCGCCGAAGACGCGAAGAATCTCGGGAGCGTAAACGAACGCTGCGACGGCGGGAAATAGGGCCAGAGTGAAGATGAGCCGAGTGACCGTCCCGTACACCGACTCGAGTTCGTCGTGGTTCCCGTCGTGGTAGAGTCGCGAAGCGACCGCCGGAAAGAGCTGATTGAAGCCACTGAGTGGCAACGAGAGGAGCCGTGAGATAATGACGGCGACGTTGTACACGCCGACGGCCGAACCGGTGAGCAAGAAGCCGACCATGAGTAGGTCGATCCGGTTGTAGAGAAAGCTCCCGAGTTGGGTGAACGTGAGCGGGACCGAAAAGTCGTAGTACTGCTCGGCGTCGCCACGGGTCGGTCGGACTACCGAATCGAGATCCGTCTTTCGGACCAGAACGACGAGAGCGACGAGCAGAGTCAAGATGCCGCTGACGATCAGCCCAGCGGCGGCACCGACGAGCGAGTATCCGAGTGCGACGGCACCGCCGATGAAGACGAGACGGATCGCGGGGCGGGCAACCGACGCGACGGCGACGTGGTAGTCCATCCGTTCGATGGCCTTGAACGCCGAGAACGTGAGCAAGGAGAGGGTGTTGAACGGGATGACGATGGCCGTGATGCGGAGGACGTCGGCGAACAGAGGATCGTCGAGCGTGTACGCGGAGATCAACGGCGCCCCGAGGTAGACACCTGCTGCAACGACGACACTCCCCGCAACCGAGGTGACGTACGCGAGCGTCAGCATCGCGTAGCGCTTCCGAGTGTCGTCCTCGTACTCCGGGAGAAATCTCAGCAGTGACTTGTCACCACCGAGCCGCGTGAAGACGGTAAACAGCGAGAAGACGACCAGCAGGTACGTGTAGATGCCGTAGCGGTTCGTCCCCAGATACCGCGTCAGGACGACGTTGGTGACGAAGCCGAATCCCTTCGAAATGACCCTGCCGATCATGAAGAGGCCCGCACCCTCGGAGATGGAGGTGAGCGAGCCGAGTCCGCCGGCGGTGGCCTCGTCGTCAGTCATCTGTGGGTCCGCTCGAGAGCTCCAACGGCGGTGGTGTGCGGGGACGTGGTTGCTGGAGAGAGAACATGTCGGTTGGGAAGTGCTAGTCGTGAGCGGGACCCGACCCGGAGCCGGGAATCACCGGTACAGATCATCTGTCAACACGGAGTTATCTAAATCTTGGCAAATGCGTCAGCTCCGCATCAAAAGGAGTCCGGGCAGCGACGAAGAGCAGTCCGTGAAAGGTCGCTCAATCGAGGACTGTGCGACTCGTCCCGCCAGCGTCCCCGTCCGGGGTTGTCGTTGTTCGACGGGACACTCTCGGCTGCATCCCGTGTGTCCTGTTCGGTGCAGTAGAACTCGACGAAGCTGATGGCGCACTTGTCGGGACCGGTGGCGGTGATCGTAGTCCGAACCGTCGAGCAGTACACTCTGTGCGAGGCCGCCTCGTCGTCCGTCGTGTCGAGGCTCACCATACCGACGCCGAACGCCGTCCGCGCAATACGTCACGGTGTGAATACCCGAGTGAGTAGTCCGCGTCGACCTCGTTGGTGCGAAGCCACACCGCAGAAGTGGAGGGGATCGGAGCTCGTGTTGGAGTAAAGGGACGCTATTCGGGGGTTGTCTCACCCTCGATATATTCCGGGGCACCCATCTTCTGGCGGCGGCGATACGATCGCGAGCAAAGACATATGTAATATGAGCTACCACTCGTGAGTGAATGACGTTCCGCGACTGGCTCGGACGGACCTGTTCGTACATCCGGTCGGATGGTGTCCAGTCCGGGCTTCGGCGATCAGCCGACGAGTTCAAACGCGGGGCCGCGACTCGTATCGATCCGTACGTCCCGGGTGAACCCATCTTCGCACACGATTGGGACGTTCTCATCGTCCTCGACGCGTGTCGTCCTGATCTTCTGGCCGAGGTCGCCGAATCGTACGATTTCCTCCCACGGCGACCGGAGACGGTTCGCTCGACGGGGAGCAGTTCGTGGATCTGGATGGAGCGCAACTTCACTACCGACTGGGCGAACGAGATGCGTGAGACGGCGTACGTCACGGGGAATCCCTACAGCAGCGACTACGTCGATCCGTCCGCCTTCGCACTCGTCGACGAAGTGTGGAACTACGCGTGGGACGACGACCACGGAACGGTCCCGGCACGACCGATCACCGACCGGACCATCGACACGGCGCGCACACACGACCCGGAGCGACTGCTCGTACACTACATGCAACCGCATTTCCCGAGCGTTCCCGATCCGATCGGCTCCGCCATCGACATCGACACCTTCGGCGAGCAGTGGGAGTCTATCTGGGACGACCTCGAAGCGGAGCGGATCTCCGAGGAGCGCGTGTGGGAGTCCTACCGGACGAATCTGGAGTACGTCCTCGACGACGTGGCACTCCTGCTGGAGAACGTCGACGCCGAGACGGTCGTCATCACGGCCGACCACGGGAACGCTCTCGGGGAGTGTGGGTTCTACGGACATCCTCCTCTGAATCCACATCCGAGCGTGCGGCGGGTGCCGTGGGTGGAGACGTCGGCGAGGGACACGATGGGGTACGAACCGTCGCAGGAGGCGAATCGAGTCGATCCATCGGATGGGGACGTCCAGTCCCACCTCAGAGATCTCGGATACTTATGAGCTGTTCGACACTCGAGGACCGACCCCGTCGCTGAGCAGTGGCGCGAAGATCCGTTCGGACTCAGAAAGAACAGGAACGTCTCCGAGACGATGCCGATACCGCGTTTCCGGAATTCGAAACATCGCGGCGTATAACGGATCCCCATCTTGTCGATCGTCACGAGGGAATCGTCGACCGCCACGTGTGTCGTGGAGAGATCCATCATTGCTGACGGGCCGTTCGAGACAATCGGAAGGGAGAGGGGATCACCGAGTTTCGTCGGTCGTTTCGCTCTGAGGGCTGTCGTCGGAGCCTTCGGCAGCGGATTCGCTTCGAGTGTCGCTTCCGGAGTCCCGGTCGGAGAGAAGCCGGGACGCGGGAACTGAATCACCTGACGACTGCCGATCACGTGGGCCGACGAGACGAGAGACGGACCGATATAGCACAGCGTTCCGATAGGCGAGGAGAACGTGCCGTGCGATCCGGTCGGCCCCCGAGAGTAACGGAGACAAAATCCAGCTATCGTGCAGATCGATAACGATCACTGTCGGAGTAGAGAGCACCATTACTGTCCGACAGAGCGTCGATCGTCGGGTGAAACAAAGCAACCGTCGACACAGGGCCGACGCACGTGTCCCTGCACTACCCTCGATCCGTTCGAACAGGTCGCTCACACGCGACCGATCGTACGCCCGTCTGATTCGATCACGGGGCTTCCTCGGGGTGGTATCTCGTTTTTCCATACTACGCACCGATATCCACGACGGTCACCCGAAGTGTGACACTCCCCAAATCGAGGACGACAGTACTCCCGTGCTCGATAGCCCGACCTTTAAACGTGACCCCGGCTCCCGTCTCGCGGACGGTGAGACGAGTGTGGAGTGCCAGTTCCTGCTCGGTGGGATGGTCACGTAGATAGATATTCCCGTCTTGACTGGTGAGGATCACCTTCTCGCTCGTTCGTTCGATCGACTGAATCCGGGCAATCGTCCGGCCGGCAGCCGTTTCGGTCATTCCCTCGTGGACCGCGTTAGCGAGTTGGGGCCCGGCATTTTCGAGCTGCAGCGTGACGGCGCGGGTCGCTGGGTGACCTCGCTGCTCGGTGGCTCCGACACGTCGAACGTCACCCGTCAGTGCGTACTCGTCGGTTTCAAACGAGATGTTCGTCCCCTCTCGGATCGGCGACCCACCGAATCGAAGGCGTTGCTCTTGAACGACGGCCTCCAGCGAGAGGCCGACGAACACCCGTTTGCGGTCGGGATCTTCCGTACCGTAGACGCTAACTGTGGCGACGGAGGCGACTTCCCGACCGCCAACCCGATAGCGATCCCCAGTCTCGATGCTCTCGGCAACCTCGCTCGTCGCGGAAGTTTGAACAACTACCTCCGTGGTGGTGACCTCTAGGGGAGCATCCCGTGCAACGACGGTCATCGACAGGGGACCCGCAGTCGATGGGAGATCAATTCCCGACCCCTGTCGGATTCTGGTTCCCCCAAAGTGGGGACTGCCGGCGATGTCGTAGGTGTTGAGCGTGGCGGCGACGTACGTGATCCGCGAGTCGGCGTCGTCGGCATCGTACATTATCACGTCCTCGACGGCTGCGACGCGTCGGTTGCCGATGCGTATCTCGTCGTCCCCCGTTAGCGCCGTTGCGTTGGTCGCTGATATCCGCCCCCGTAACAGAACCCGAGTGTCACCATCGTCGAACGATTCGGTATCCCCAACTCCTTGGACGGCGCCCGAGACGCTGTAGGTGTCAGTTTGGATAGTGAGTGTACGGCCTAACCGAAGTGGAGCACCGTCGTAACTTATCGTCCCACCAGCTGCTGGGCCCTGGATTTTGGTTCGAAGAAGGACACGGGTCTGCTCTCCCTGTGGAGAGAGGTGGATGTCAGTAACGGTCAGTCGTGAATGTGTCTCCGGTGAGTACGTATCGTTCACTTCGAACTCCGAAACCAGATAATCCGGCTGGGGGCCGAGGTCGATCGTGGCATATTTGCTCGGTAACTGCTCAGAACTTGAGCTACTCGACAGGCTCCCAGAAACGAAAACGAATCCGCCAGCTACGGCCACGAGCAGGACGACAACGAAGAACGCGTCGACAATGTTGAGAAGGCCGAATAGATTTCCCTCGTCGTCGATGAGGTCCATTCGAGCATACGTGTGAAAGCAATGGATAAAAAACATTTGTTGGCTCACAGTTCGGTGTCGGCATGAGCCCAGAGCGCGCGGTTTGCGGAGCGCGACGGGGAGAAAGACCAACTAAGACGGCTCTCGCTCGGGATTCGATCCAACCACGTGCAGATACGACAGACCAAGTCCGAGGATCACCCAAAAGATACGGCTAGAGTGAAGAGGGTCGCCGACTCCAATACTCCCGATCCCGAAACTGAGCAAGGCGATACACAGTGGCAAAGCGTACTCGTCATCCCCCTCGAGATAGAGGCTGAACAGTTGATCTACCAGAGTCCCGTAGGCCAAGACAAACAGACACAGTCCGAACACACCGACCTCGCCAGCGAGCTGTGCGAGCCAGGAGTGTGGGCTAACAATTCGCCCAGTCTCAACCGGAGACCAGGCAGCTGCCGTCTGGAACGTTCCGATACCGTATCCAAGCGGCTGCTGGAGGAGCGTATTGCCGGCAATCTCCAGAAGTTGCCAGCGACTCCAGATACTGAACGATGAAGATTGGCTGAACGGGTTCGAGGTGACCTGTGGCAGAAGTAAGGTGACTGCACTTACCAGCCCGATACTACTCGTCAGTATCGGCGGCCAGGTGGGAACGAGCAGACGGATCTTCTCACGGAACTGCCAGAGGACGACGACCGCGACGAAGGAGAGGGAACTGGCCAAGAGTCCGGCCCGACCCCGGTTGTAGAGAATCATCCCGAGTGAAGCGGCGAGAACTGCCGTCGCGGCCAAACGACCGCTAATCGGAGCGTTTCTGAGGAGAGACCACGTAGCGAGCGGTACGGCAGTGCTGAGTAGGAATACGAAGTAATTTCGATTGAGATAGACGCTGGAGGTAGCTACTTCATCGGCGTATGGGGGAGCGGACAACCGGCTCACTGGGAGATGGGTGCCGCTCCAGAGCTCCCAGAACGAAATCAAGAGCGCGATCGACACGATTGCCAGAAACGATGCCGAGAGCAGTGGATATTCGTCTTCCCGACGGAGAAGAGACGACAGTCCCATGACAACGATCAGCGACGAGACGACGTGAAATCCAGCCCGGACGGAGACCCCCAGATCGACCGTCCAAAAGAGCGTGGTCACGGCATAGAGGACGAAAAGGCACACAAAGACGAACGGAGTTGACAGCGCAATCGATGTCCTGTGGACGAGGAGATAGACGGCGAGAAGGAGTCCTGCGATCCAGAACACGTGGATGTCGAAGAAGCTGAACGGGCCGATCCGAACCGACGGAAAAGCACCATTGAGTACCACAACAACGAGTAGCGTAGCGACCGAAGCGAGTCTGAGGAGCCCCAACCCACCGAGGGGGAACGACGTAAGCTCGGTACCGTCGCCGTCAGCGAGCTTCATCGGATCTACCACCTCCGAGGCCGCCGAGTCGGGTGTCGTCCGACGGATGACGACTATCGTGCCTGGCACTTCCTGAAGGTCCGCTCAAGCTTCTCCACCTCCGTGACAATATTAAAGTCGGAAACGATCGTCTCACGAGCCCGATTCCGGAACTCGTCCCACTCGGAGTCGTCTCGGAGCATGGTTTCCAACGCATCAGCTATCGCCTCCGAACGTCGTGGTTCGACCAGCAGACCGTTTCCACCATGTTCGACGAGTTCCGGGATTCCGGAGACCGTCGTCGATACTGGCGGAGTCTCCATGGCCATCGCTTCCATCAGGACGACTGGAATACCGTCTCTGTCACCCGATTCGGCGACGACACAGGGGAGCAGGAAACAGCGGGCCTCGTCGTACTCCGTGAGTAACCGCTCGTCGTCGACGTTGTCCAGAAATCGAACGGTATCACCGAGGTTCAGTTCGTCAACCAGCGCTTCGAGGTCGGATCGCTTCGGTCCGGATCCGATCAGGTGATACTCGATATCGGGGAGTTGCTGGGTAGCCTTCGCAACGGCTCTCAGGCCGTATTCGAGACCTTTCTTTTCCACGAATCTGGAGACGGTCAGAACACGGTTTCGATTGGGAGTAGCTGTGGGCCGGAACTTTTCGGGCCTGATACCGGCACGGACGATGTCGATTGGGGTGTCGTCGACGAACTGCTTGCGGATGTGTGCCCGATTGTACGCGGAGATCGTCACGATCCGGTCGCAGTTCCTGAACAGGAACGGCGTGTACCGTCCAACCGGTTCGTCGTAAATATCGAACGCATGTGTCGTGACGGTGAACGTACTATTGTAGTACGAGGCGACGTATCGAGCGCTAAAACTCGACGGCTTCGCAAAATGGGTGTGGACGTGGTCGAGAGGCCAGTCCAGTCGTTCGACGAACTCGATGCACCGTTTCGCTCGAAAGAGGTTCGCAGCGTGCCGTTGCAACGAGGCAGGATAGAACGCATCGTTCAGTATGCGAGGATGAAGGGTTTTCGTCGAGAGGAGTTCCGAGACGTCCCGATACGAGGGCGATTCGATCCAGTGTGTGGGGACGTCGAGCTCGTCGTACTCTTCGTGTGTGATCCCTTCCGCTGGGCGGTCGAGGGCACAGACGGCCACGTTGTGACCTCGCTGCTCGAGTTCGTAGATTTCGTTGAGAATGAAGCTCTCGGAAAGCTTCGGGAATGGCCCAAGGTAATACAGGATGTTCATCGTATGTCCATACAACGGTTATCGTCGGTCACTCGTGCTACCTGAGAATACATGACGGCGGATTTAATTGTTCCGGGGAGCCAGCGATAAGGGCCGGCAAACGTCCGACTCGGAGCGAAGTAGTGCACCGGATCAGTACGGGAGGCTCGAACCCGAGGCGATCGACTAATACGTCTCTCCGCATCAGCGTATCGGTAGTCGACGCATTCGCAGGCCGGGGTGAGATGGCGACAAAGGACGATGTGCCCACCGACCGACATTGGAGGAACCCATTGTTAAATAGTAGTCAGTAGACACTACAGGTGTGTCCGGGCTCGTATCGGCCATCGTCCCTGCATACAACCGAGCGGACCGCACCCAGCGCGCCGTGGAGAGTGTGGCCAAACAAACGTATCGGCCGTTAGAACTAATCGTCGTCGACGATGGATCCGCTCCACCCCTCGAACGACTGCTGACACTACCGAAGGAGATCGACTCAAGCCTGTACCGACACCCCACGAACGCCGGGGGGAATGCCGCACGAAACACCGGAATAGCTCACGCCAAAGGGAGATACATCGCGTTTCTCGACTCGGACGACGAGTGGAGACCCGAAAAACTACAGCAGCAAATCGATCGATTAGAGAGCTGCGAGGCACGCATCTCGTATACTGGTATCGAGCAACAGGATAGGGAAGGACGTGTGAACACGGTGCAGAAGGCGACGGCGAAGGGAGAACTCAAAGATGCACTGCTTCAACGGAACGTCGTCGGAACGTTCTCGTCGCTCGTCGTCGAGAAGGACCTGATCACCGAAATCGGATATCCCGATCCACGGATGCCCTGTTGGCAGGACTGGGAGTGGTATCTTCGGCTCGCGCCGCACTGTCGCTTCGATGCCATTGATAAGCCATTGACAATCCGACACAACGAAGGCGATCAACTAAGTGAGGCACTCAAAAAGAGGCGTGAGCAGGCCTTCCCGCTGATGCAAGAACGCATCCGTGAGCGAGCCCCAACGCCAACTGCCGCCCGTATCGGTGAGGCTCACCTTACGTACAGACTGGGATATACAGCACTCCGGCTTGGCCAGTACGATACGGCGAGACAGCACTTCCTATCTGCTATTCGACAGTATCCGATGGAGCCGGCGTTCTGGATTTATTTCATCTCAGCAGGTCCGCACCATCCGGTACTTCGACGACTCAAGCGACAATTCGGTCGGTTGGTCCATTAAGTGTCGTTCGGTAGGAACGTTCACAGAATCCAGCGGACGGCCCAATCCGATCAAGGCTTCAATGCGAGTCCCCCGATTCCTGTAATCCGCCGAACTCCCGGTCCCAGTTTTATGTTGATGGACAAACCACTCCCAGTCATGTACTCGATCTCACAATTGAAGCGGGGCATATCGAGTCCAACTCTCTTCTGTCGCGAACTCAATCGCCTGTACCACCGACGACTCAACAGACGACCGTACAACACCCGTGGCGTCGACGTGTTCGCCGAGGACTGGGACACACTGATCATTCTCGACGCCTGCCGCTACGACATGTTCGAGCGGCTCGCTGAGCTGGAAGGCCGACTGGAATCTCGCATCTCCCGTGGCTCGGCGACGGTGGAGTTCCTGCTAGCTAATTTCGACGGACGGGAGTTGCTCGAGACTGTCTACGTAACTTCGAACCCCCAACTATACCGGAACCGCCACCGGATCGACACCGAACTCCACGCGATAATCGAAGTGTGGAGCGATACCGGATGGGACGAACGGTACGGGACGGTTCTTCCCGAGACGGTTGCGGACGCCGCCATCGACGCTGCCGAATCCTATCCGAACAAACGACACGTCGTCCACTTCATGCAGCCACACTATCCCTTCCTCACCGACGAGACTACCTTCGACAAGGGGCATCTCGAAGACACCGGCAACGAGGAGGGGAACGTCTGGAACAGGCTGATGGAGAGTGATCTGGACGTCGACGCGGAGACCATCCAGACGCACTACGAGGACAACCTCCGGAGCGTGTTACCTGCCGTAGAGCGGTTGCTCGATACTCTCGACGGGAAGACAGTCGTCACGTCGGATCACGGCAACATGCTCGGGGAACGCGCGCGTCCGGTGCCGGTCCGCGAGTGGGGACACCCCCGAGGCCTGTACACGCCGGAACTGGTGACCGTGCCGTGGTTGGTCGTGGAGGGCAAGGCCCGTCGAGAGATTACGGCAGCGGAAGGGGAACGTGAGTTGTCGGAAGTCGAGGAACAAACGGTGAACGAACGGCTTCGTCAACTGGGCTATGCGGAGTGAAACGTATTTACAGGCCTACATAGGAGTGAGCCACACAACTGCACGAGCAACACTTGATGGGGCGACCCACCTCAAGCATCCTGTCCGCCTCGGATAGAAGATACGTCCCTTGCACCGGCACTTTTTTCGCATATGTGAATAAATCAACTATTATGGGGCCAGTCCTTCTGATAACACTGGACACGGTACGCCAGGACGTGTTCGATTCGGAATGTTTTCCACAATCCTGGCCCACGATAGCCTCCGAATTTGCTCGTTTTCCGAACGCGCTCGCGACAGGGGTCGCAACGCCCCATTCTTTTCCAGGGATTATCACGGGAGAGCCGGTAGTCGAAGACGGCGAGTTCACGTCTAGTGCGACGGCGGTTATGGAATTTTTCGAGGGTGAAACGGTTGTATTCACGAACAACGGTCATCTACGTGCCGAGCGCGGTTACGAACGCGGGACAGACGAATTTGGAGACAACCAACTCCCGACGAATCAACACGTGTCACCCCAATCGTTCGTCGAGAGGGTGAAGCAAATAGAGCCAATAAACAATTCGACGATCCTAAAAAAAGCCTACAGGTGGTACAAATCGGCCAAACCAGACGTGGAGTACCACACACCGAAATATCCCGCAGAAGCGGTTACTGACTGGGCTCTATCCGAGTTGACACAGAAGCCACCATCGTTTCTCTGGGCACACTATATGGACGCACACAAGCCATTTAATCCAGAGAATGCCATCTCTCCTCCAGACGCCAACGTATCGAAAGAAACGCTCGAGTATCTAAACGACTACGATCGAATGGACGATCCGCCGGAGAAAAAATGCCGGCACTACCTCAAAGCGTTGTACGAAGCGAACGTGAGATACGTGGACAGAGAAATTGCCCGGCTACTTCGAGAACTCCGGGCATTCGACTGGTACTCAGACGCACTCGTCGTTTTGGTGAGTGATCACGGCGAACTGTTCGGGGAGTACGGACATATGTGGCATCCGATGACAATAGATCCTGTTGACGAACTTATTGACGTACCGCTAGCAGTCAAGTTTCCACAGGGAGAACGCGCTGGCAAGGTAGTTGACCACCGGGTTCAACACGCGGATATTCCTGCAACGATCGGAACATACCTCCAGCAGACGGATCTCTCACCCGAGGGCACCTATCCGTTGCTTGATTCAGCAGAACGGATCATACTCAGCAAATCGAACACGTCGATCAGAGTGACGGGTTCTGATGGCCACGTGATCCGTCGCCGAGACGACTCCAGAGACGAGTACGGAGATATCTCCGACGAACTGTGGGAAAGGGCAGAGACTGCGGAGTTCCCCGACGTGCGGACAAGTAACGGCGTCGTCCGGGGATTAGAAGACGTAGATCGGATGGAACAGTTGAAGGCCCTTGGATATCGATGAGACCCGCACGACTGTCCCAACCAGCCGAAATCGACCAGTGACCAAATGACTGCAATCCTACATTTCGTCAACGATTTAACCTCCACATCTATTCCCTTGGAGGTGGCGGAGAAGATGCATACGACGTCGGACGTGGAGACACACGTCGCGTCGTTCTACGACTCGCCGAGTGAAGAAGTCGATCCCGACGTAGCGGAATTCGACGTGCCGACGACCAGACTCGGCGGTGGCTCCAGATTCGATCTCGGGGCATACCGACGGCTACGAGCCCTGCTCGACGAGTTCGATATCGTTCACACGCATCACAACTTCGTCGGCTCGGTTGGTCGACTCGTCGCGGCGACGACTGAGACGAAAGTCGTCAACACGGAACACAACGACCACAATGGGTTCACACACCTCCAAAATATAGTCAACGTACCCACACTTCCTCTGTCGGACTGCATCGTCGGAAACTCCCAGGCAACTCTCGATTCCTTCCAGTGGTACGAACGACCGTTCGTTCATGGAGTCGAGACGCGGGTGATCTACAACGGGGTGGATCTGGATCGGATCGATGCACAGGAAAGCACCGAGCGATTCGGAGACAGACCGTTGGTGGTCACCGTCGGATCCCTCATCGAACAGAAAGATCAGGCTGTGCTCGTTCGGGCCATGGAGCCGGTAGTAAGAGACTGTCCGGAGGCGACGCTGGTGATCGTCGGCAGCGGGCCGCTACGAAATCAACTCGAACGGACGGCGCAGAAGGTCGGTGTCGAAGCGAATGTGATCTTCACGGGCTACGTCCCGACGCGAGAGGAAGTCTACCGAATCGTAAAGAGCGCCGACGTGTTCGCTATGAGTTCGGATTACGAGGGATTCTGTGTCGCCGCTGTTGAGGGGATGGCCTGCGGGAAACCGGTCGTCGCGAGCGATATCGACGTCTTCCGAGAAGTGATCAACGAGGGGGGTGCGTTCGCCGAGCGTGGCAACCCGAACTCGTTTGCGTCACACATAATCGAACTGTTGACCGATGCGGGGCGCCGGTCGAAACTCGGTGCGCGGGCGAGACAGCGAGCGGAGACCGAGTTCCCGCTGGAGAGGGCGGTGGAACGCCATCAAGAGCTCTATCTCGATGTGATGGACGAATAGTCGAGGGCGAAAAATAATTCCCTATTGAAAGTTCAGTATGACATATGTTTATGGGCGTCCACATGGAGTGTAGACGTAATGGTCGAGACGGTCGTACTGGGTCTGGATGGCGCGACGTGGACCGTCCTTGATGATTTGATCGAACAGGGAACGCTCCCGAACATCGCCTCACTCACCGAAGCCGGCTACTCGGGGACGCTAGAGAGTACCTACCCGCCGATCACCGCACCGGCGTGGCTCTCGATGGCGACGGGACAGAACCCCGGAAAGACCGGCGTCTTCTACTTTCTGAACCGGGAGTCACCCGATAGCTACGCGTTCGAGACGCTCGGCTCGGAGAAATTCGAGGGGCGCAGTTTCTGGGACGTACTCTCGGCACGCGGACACTCGGTCGGCGTGTTCAACTTTCCGATGCTCTACCCGCCGTACGAACTCGACGGGTTCATGGTGAGCGGTCTCGGCTCACCCGAGGACGGCACGATCACCTATCCGGAGTCACTCGCGAACGACTTGGAACGCGTCACCGACGGCTACCAAGTGGAGGTTCCCTACGCAGACCCCAAGTACGCCGACCGGCCCGAGGAGTTGGAGGACGACTTGCTGACCGTCGTCGAAAAACGGGAAGCGGCAATCGAGTACCTGTTGACCGACCACGATCCGGACGTGTTCTTCGGCGTCGTCAGCGCGACGGACTGGGCTCAGCATTACTTCTGGCGGCATTACGACCCCGAGCACGTTCTCCACGAAGAATCCCCGTCGAGCGATGCGCTGACGAAGGTGTGGGAGCGAGTGGACGAAACCGTCGGGCTGGTCGCGGCGCGAGCTGCGCGTGACGACGCTCGGCTGCTGCTCGTCTCGGATCACGGGTTCGGCCCCGTCAATCGGACCTTCCACTCGAACGACTGGCTCAGACGGGAGGGGTTCCGTGTCGATACCGCAGAATCGATCGTCGACCAACTGCGGACGACCTACTTTCCGCATCTGCGTCGTCTGGGCGAGGCGGTCGTCAGCGTCGTCCCACAACTGAACGACGTCGCGAAGTCCGTCGGTACGTCGATTCGCAAATCACCCGGATCGAACGTAGATGTGGACGCGAGCATCGCGTTCGCGCCGCGTCAGAACCTCACCTGCGGGATGGTTTATTTTTGTACCGAAGACGAGACGAGCAGACGACACGTGATCGAGGGGTTGGAGTCGTTGCCTGCGCCGGACGGCGAACACCTCGACGTGACCGTGTACGATCCAGCCGACCTCTACGAGGGCCCGAACACCGACCTCGCACCGGATCTGCTGTTCACGATCGACGATTTCGAATGTGCCGTCGACCCGCGACCGGCCACCTCGGGACGCGTCTTCGAAACGGGACCACCCTCTCCGGCACGGAGCGGTGGGCATCGACGAGAGGGCGTGTTCGTCTTCACCGGGCCGAACGTCCGAAGCGGGAGCGAGGGGGCCGCGACGCTCCTCGACGTCGCGCCGACGCTTCTGTGGCTCCAGGACGAGCCGATCCCGGAGGAGATGGACGGAGAGCCGATGTTCGACGCGTTCGCCGTGGAGTCCGCCCCCCCGAACCGTGTTCCCCTCGCTGACCTCGTTAACAGCGAGCGCGTCGTTCGGAGGGCGGACGACGAGGAGGTTCAACAACGGCTCGAAGATCTCGGATACATATGACTGCCCGAAACGTCGTCCTGATAGTCTTCGATACGGCTCGCGCCGACGTCTTGGCGTCCCACATCGCCGAGGAGTCCCCGGAGACGTCACCGCTGGCCAAGCTAGCGACCGAGGGCACGACAGTCGAGACGGCGTTCGCCGGTTCCCCCTGGACGCTGCCCTCTCACGCGTCGCTGTTCACGTCGACCTATCCGTCGAAACACGGAGCTCACGCGGGTCACAAACGGCTGGAATCGGGACGTCGAACGCTCGCCGAGGCATTCGCCGACGCCGGCTACGAGACCGTCGCCGTCTCGAACAACACGTGGATCAGCGACGAGTTCGGCTTCGCACGTGGGTTCGACGAGTTCGTCAAGACGTGGCAGTACGTCCAGACGGAGGCCGACTTCGGAGCGATAGCCCGCACCCAACTCGGAACGGATCGCCTTCGTGCCGCACTGGGCCGGCTGTTCGACGGAAACCCGTTCCTCAACGCGATCAACGCAATCTACGGGCAGTACCTGCGGAGGCGACACGACGACGGAGCGCGACGGACCAACGAGTGGGTCGCCGACTGGCTCGATAACCGGATCGATGACCGACCGTTCTTTTTCTTTATCAACTACCTCGAACCACACCTCGAATACCGTCCACCGAAGGAACACGCGGAGCGATACCTGCCCGGCGAGACGACGTACGAGGACGCGATGGACGTCCCACAGGACGCCTGGGGGTACATCGCCGGTACGGTCGATATGGACGACCACGATTTCGAGGTTCTGCGTTCGCTCTACCGCGCCGAAATCGCGTATCTCGACGAGCGACTCGGCGAACTCCGTCGCTACCTCGAAGCGGCGGGGGAGTGGACGGACACCGTCTTCGTCGTCACCGCCGATCACGGGGAAAACATCGGCGATCACGGGTTCATGGATCACCAGTACTGCCTGTACGACACGCTACTTCACGTCCCGTTGCTCGTCCATGGGGGTGGCTTTACCGACGACGAACCGGTCGACGAACTCGTACAGTTGCCCGACCTCGGGCCGACACTCCTCGATGCCACGGGTGTCGACGCACCAACGTACAGAGCGCAGGCACAAGGTCGGTCGTTCCACCCCGAGTCCGCCGCTTCTCCCCGTGAGTACGTGGTTGCTGAGTATCTCGCTCCGCAACCGTCGATGACGGCGCTACGGACGCGAGTCGGGAGGCTGCCGAGCGACGTACGTCGGTACGACCGCTCGCTCCGGGCGATTCGAGACGAGGAGTGGAAACTGATTCGAGGATCGGATGGATCGACCGAACTGTATCACATCGTCGCCGACCCGGAGGAACGAAACGACCTGTCGGCCGGGAGACCGGACGTGATGAGGCGACTCGACCGGATGCTCGACGAGTGGCTCGCATCCTTCGAGCAGGCAGAACCGTCAGGTAGTGTCGACATGGCCGAGGGCACGAAACGTCGGTTGGAGGACCTGGGCTACCTCCAGTGAGCCAGCCAGTAGCTCACTAGAACCGCCGATACAGCTCCTCGTACTCGGCGACCATCCGCTCGGCGGTGAAGTACGACGCCGCTCGATCCTTGGCGCGCTCGCCGAAGCGTGCCCGCCGGTTCGGCTCGCCGACCAACCGGTCGACCATGCGAACGAACGTCTCGAACTCTCCGTTCGGCACGACGAACCCCGTCTCACCGTCGACGACTGCTTCCGCTACACCACCCACGTCGTAGGCGACGATTGGAACCCCGAGATGCATCGCTTCCAGCACGGTCAACGGCAACCCTTCGAACCGCGACGGCAGTAAGAAGACGTCGATGTCGGGGAGGAGGTCGAGTGCATCCTCACGGAAGCCGGGGATCCGAGCGTCGACGTCGTGTTCCCGTGCGTAGCGTCGACAGTCGTCCGCGAGGGGTCCGTCGCCGATCAGCACGAGCGTGACCTCTCGCCCGCGGTCCTGCAGGCGATGGGCGACACGGAGGATCGCCAGCGGGTTTTTCTGTTCGGAGAGTCGGGCAACGGCCCCGATTACGGTCGTCTCTGGATCGATATCGAACGCGGTTCGAACGGGTTCTCTCTCCGGATCGGGTGAGAGCGGTGGGATCCCGTTGTGGACGACGGTGCCGTCGGCCGGGCCGAGGATTTCGCGTTGACGCCCGTGGTGGAGGTCGTTCTCCGACACACAGACCACCTCGTCGGAGAGACGCGTCAACAGTCGCTCACCGTTGACCACCACCGGCTGGAGCCAGTCGTACTCGGCGTTGTAAAATCCCCAGCCATGGACGGTGAACAGACGTGGTGTTCGCGTGATGGTCGCCGCGATCCGGCCGATCGCACCCGCTTTCGTGCTGTGGCAGTGGACGAGGTCGAACGACTCACGGCGCACCAGCGCGATCAGTTCCGCCAGCGCTCTCGCGTCGGCGGCCGGATCAGGGGGACTCTTCAGGTGTGGCTGTACGTGGACGGGGATTCCTGCCTCGTTTAGTCGGTCGATGAGTTCGCCGCCGGGACCACAGGCGACCGCCGAAGGGGCACTCGATTCGGTCGCGAGAAGTTGAACGATCCGAGGGGCTCCGCCCCAGTCGGATCGGGTAATGACGTGGAGAACGTGCGGAGTGTCGGACACGGTGGGTACACTCACACAGTCAGTCGAATTGAAACTATGGTTCGACGGTCCGGGGCTCACGTCGGCCGATACTGCGGTGGCAACACACCAGGAGGCGGAACGAAGAGGCGTACAGCGGTGCGGAACCAGTGGAGAAGGGGTGCAAAACGGGACCGATTTCCGGCGAGCTACGCCTCGTCGATCACTCCGGCCTCGAAGGCCATTGTCGCGACGTACTCCGGGACGTGGGCCACCTCGTTGTCGAGGGACCGTTCCTCTTGCGCCCGCACGTCGAACGAGGACGCCGAGAGGTTCTTCATGCGCAGGTCGGTCGTGTTGCCACCGAAAAACGACTGCATTCGGGGAATCGTCACGGGAGTAGTCGAGTACGATTCCTGGAATTCGTTCGTGGTCCAGGCGTCCGTCGGTATCGACGACGCGATACTTTCGCCGACGCCGGCATTGTCGACTCTGGATTGGGGTTGCGTCGCGATGAAGCCGATCGTCTCGTCGGCGTGATCGTTAGTCCACGAGGAATCCGACTCGTTGGTCTCCTCTTCGTGGCAACTGACATCGAACGTTTCCGCGCCTGCTCTCGTAATCCGCGTAGAGGTAGGCGTCACGTCGTTGTTCGTCATGACCTGCGTGTAGACGTGTGACTGAGGCTTCCAACTCGAAGAGAAATTAACAGTTGTCCAATCACGTCCGTTAGCTGTCGTCGTACCAGCCACGAGGGGAACTCCCGCCTCAGTGCGGTGTGCACCCGCTTCCACCACTATATATTGAACGGCCTCGCTCGTGTGCGCCCCATCCTGATACGCCCACTCCTCCAACCGTACCTCGAAGCTCCCACTCCCGGCGTTTCGTACCCGCGCGTGCACCGGATCGGCGTCGTTGAACGTCCCGACCGCAGTAACCACGACTGGGTCGGTGTAGGCGCCCTCCAAGTTAACTGTCTGCCAGTTCTCGTCGACCGAAATCGTGTCTGCTTCGCCAATCATATTTTGAATGTCTGCCGCAGCCGCCTCCGCGTTTAGCAATCCGTTCCCACCGTCCGACGTCGAGAGTCCGATGTCCTCGGTCGTTCCCTGGAGCGTCGTCCGCGCCTCGGTGACCGAGTAGCCGTTCGCCATCAGCAACCCACCCGCACCGCTCACGTGCGGACACGCCATCGAAGTGCCCGAGAAGTACGCGGTGCCGCCGGGAATCGTCGAGAGGATGGACTCCCCGGGCGCCGCGATGTCGATTTCCGGCCCCGTGGAGGAAAAGGAGGACAGCGAGTCGCTGCCGTCGGTCGAACTCACCGCGACGACGGTGTCGTAGGCCGCCGGGTACGACACGCAGTCGGTACAGGGACCCTCGTTGCCAGCGGCGGCGACGACGAGGACGCCCTGGTCGACTGCGTACTGACAGGCGTCGCGCATCGTCGAGGAGTCCGAAGACGACCCGAGACTCATGCTCGCGACGTCCCAGCCCTGATTCGCGGTGTGTTCGATTCCGGCGGCGATATCCGAGAGATAGCCCGTGCCGCCACAGTCGAGCACCTTGACGGCGTGCAGCGTCGCGCCCGAGGAGACGCCGACGACGCCGACGTCGTTGTCCACCGCGGCGGCGATGCCGGCACAGTGCGTACCGTGGTCGTTGTCGTCGTCCCACGGTTCGTGACACGTGTTGCCGTTGCCGCTACAACTGCTGCCGTCGTAGGCGGTGCCACAGTCGATGATGGCCGTCCCGGCCCCGAGGTTGTCCACGAGGTCCGGATGGTCGCTGTCGATGCCGGAGTCTAGAATCGCCACGTCGGCGCCGTCGCCGGTCGATCCGGTGTCGTGGACGGCGTCGGCGTCGACCCGGTCGATACCCCACGGAACGGCTTGGCCGATGGCCTCCATCGTCGCGTCCGCCTCGACGTAGCGGACGTCTTTCCGGCGGCTGAGTGCCTTTCGTGCCTGCTCCGGGAACCGCCCCGCGACGGCCTTCCCGACGTCGTCGCCGAAGTCGATGACGTGTCGCACCTCCTTCGCCCGGCGGGCCGCCTCGTCCGTGGCGGCTTGTGAATTCGTTCCAACGACGTGTCGGTCCGGCGGGCCGTTGCCCTTGCCGACCTCGTCGTTGTTGCCGGCGGCGTCGTCGACGCGCCCGTTGTTTCCGGCGGCACCGGGCCCACGCGCCTGGGCCGCGGCGCCCAGACCGAGCGCACTGCCCCCGGTCGTGAGACCCACGAGAAGGCTACGGCGTGTCGAGGCGAGTGTCCCCGACGAACCGTCGTCGGCCGAGTCGATATCTGCACTGTCGTTGCCCGGTGGCTCACTGCCCGGTGAGCCGTTGCCCGTTCCCATAGGGTATGGCCGATTTCGGGGGTTTTAGAGCTTCTTACTTCAGAATCACAAACGATAATTGGGTGAAATGTCGGCCTGAAATCGCCACCCAGCGAGCCATCTCTCGGGATATCGATACGACGGAGAATATCGAAATCGGCGGCCAACGTCGGGGTCGATGGGGCCGAAAACGGGAGGGTTGACGCGACGTGGGGACGGGAGTCCTAGTACTCCAGCCGGTCCCCCTCGGAGTATCCGTCGGGACAGGGATCGGATTCGGAGCCTGGTGAGGAACTCGTCGTCTCGGGGCTACCGAGAATGCTCTCGTCGTCGGCACCGGTCACGGCGGTACCCGAACTCTGTGGCGAATCGAAGGTGTAGGTCGTGTACTTCGGTCCCTGCGGCGGGGTCGCGGAGCCGTACTTCACGACCAACGCGTCGATGCCGACGCCGCCGGTCGACCAGTCGACCGCTGTCGGATCGCCGTCGTCGTCGGTGTCGCGAATGGCCGTCTGGCTGATAGTCACCGGGCCGACGTCGCGACCGTCTGCCACGCAGGCCGCGAGGAAGCTGATGGCGCCGTCACCATCGACGTCGCCGGCGCCACCGCCGGTACCGTTGTCGTCGTCATCGTCACCGTCACCGGTGTCGCCACCGGTGTCGCCGTTGTTCATGCCGGAGCCGTCGTTGTGCCGGCACTGCTCGGCGTAGAGACCGAGGTCGAAGGTCATGGAGTCGGACTGGATCTCGTTGCCGTGGTCAACCGGGACCCACCACGCGAACACGAAGGAGTGTTCGGTGCCGCCGGAGAAGCAGTTCCGGGCGCCGGCCGCGCCGCCACCCTCCGGGGCGGGGAGGTCCCCGTTGAGCGCCGTGCCGAGGCTGCCCTCGCCAAGCATCCCGAGGACTTCCGCGATGGAGCCGACCACGAGCGGAGACTCGTCGCCGTTCTGGTAGTTGTTCCCGTCGTCGAGCCACACCGCCGCCTGCACGGTGTCGAGGAGTTCGACCTCGCCCGGAACTTCGTCCGGATCGTCGGCTTCCGGTTCGGTGAGGCCGTTCTCGCTCGCGCTCCGGAGCGTTCCGTCGAGCCAGACGAACCCCGGATTGTCACACAGGATGAAATCGAACGTGACTTCACCGAAGTCGCCGGGCTTTACGTCCTCGAGTTTGATCACCGGTCGGCCGATCCCGTCGGCCTGGTCGGTGTCGTCGAGTGGACAGTCCAAGCCGTCGTCGTTGTACGAATCGTACTGGGTGTTGTCGAGGAACTGCGCCGCCACGTCGCCGTCCCGGCCGTCGTCGTCGGGGTCGTCGTCGGAGACGGCGATCAGCCACGCGGCGTTCGCCGGGAGACCGACCTCGTTGTCCGTGAGGTCGTCGACCCCGCCGGTGTCACCGTCACCGGCGTACATCCGGACGTTCGGGACGTCCACGTCCTCGTCGTCGCTCCAGTCGGAGTAGTGGGCCGAGTAGCCGACGCCCATGTCGAGCGTCCCGGCCGTGATCCCGTTGTTATTGAACGTTTCCTGGTCGCTGAAGTACGCGGAGGTCCCGAGTCCGGCGCCGGCCGACGCCACGCCGATCGTGCCGAGGGCCGCGAGGGCTTTCCGCCGCGAGATGTCGAATTGGTCAGTCATGAATCGTATCACTCACCCGAATGGTGAACACCTAAATTGTCTAACCAGTCGCTGTGAGATAGTTAATCGTAAGTTTTTGTTTCAAAACCAGTGATTAACCGGCCGGTAACGGACGATTACCAGTCAGCCACGGGGCACCCACGGCCCGTCAGTCGGTGGGATGATCGTCGAACCGGTCGGTAGTCCCCGTGGCGAGTGTTTATTATGTCGGTGACCATACTCCCGGTAGATGACCGACCCGCCGGACTCGCTCGCATCGTTCATCGGGAGCGGGGAGGTGACCCATCGCTCGTTGGCCGTCGTGAACCGGACACGCCCACAGCCGATTCACGACATGCTCGAAGAACTGTTCGCCCAGCAGACGGTGTCCGTCGAGGAACTCGACGTCCCCGACTCGGAGGAGAACCTGGTGGTACTGCTCGAGGAGGGCGACGTGGTCGCGACGTCACCGCTGAAGGCGCTCGAAGACGAGATCCTGCTGGTCAACTCCGATCTCTACGTTACGGGCGCGAAAGCGCTCGAGGACGTATCGTTGCCCGCGGTGTTCGAAGGACTGGAAGAGACGCCGTTCAGGGTCCGTGGCTATCCGGCTTCGAACTCGGAGAAACTCCCGCTGATCATGATGTCACGGTACATCGAGAAACTGGCCTGGGAAGACGGGGTGGGGTGCCTCCGCTCGTCGTTCCAGCGGCTCTCGCGCCTCGACGACGAGCGTGGGACGCGGAAGGTGTACCGCAAACTCGGATCGACGGACGTCGACGTCCACGTCTACGGTGTCCCGGACTGGATACCGCCGAAACCTTTCCCAGGCGTCGTCCACGCCGGCTACTTCGGCGAGTTTCGGTCCTCGTGGTTCGTCGTCCACCACGCCGACGACGAGGACGCCCGAACCGCAGCCCTGATCGCCGAACACGTCGGCAACGACGAGTGGGAGGCGCTGTGGACCTTCCAACACGACCGGGTAAGCGCCGTCAATCGGTACGTCGAACGCGCGCTGTAGGCCGGCAGGACGCCCCTCACGCGTCGGCGGACTGGGTCTTCGATCCAACGCCAATAGCACGCCGCCGGAGCGCGACCCCGGCCACAAGACAGACGAGTATTCCGCCGTACCAGACGAGGTGTACGGGGCTGTCGGGCGTCGACACCGCCTCAACGGCGGCCATCCCGACAACGTAGGCGACGGTGCCGCCGGCGAGGAAACGCCAGACTCCGACGGCCGTCACGGAGGCGAATCCGACCCCCAGCGCGACGGCGGCGAGGAGAACGACCCCGAGCGTCGGGCCATCGCCGACGAGCGCCGCCAACCGTCTCCAGTACACGTCCCCCGGTGGCCACAGCACCAACCCCGAGAGCAAGGCGAACGCCGCGCTACCGGCGACTTCGCGGTGGAGGCCGGCCATTGGTCCCCGTTCACCCACCCGTATCAAAACGGCACCGAAGCCGGACCCGGCCGAGCGTCGTCGAACCTCGGCCCGCTGACGTGACCACTGGATACCAAACAGATAGAATATACAGAATACATAACAATCAGATATTACTCGAATATATCTGCAAATGGGCAGATAAGCACAAAAGCCATTATAGGGACATATAGCGCCTCTCGAACCGCTTTTCACTGTTTCTCGGAAGTGAACTCGTCTGCATCGAGATAACATAAGAATAATGGGATGTATTGCGGCCTGTTTCGGTGAATCTCCATCAGAGCCATCTCAACGGAGTTATACACTGATCTTCTCATTCTAAAACTTATTTTGCTTATGATATAATGGACGAAGATTATTTCGTCTATAAATGATATGAAATGATATATACTTCGGAATGATAAGTTATTAGATAGATTCGGGGGCGATCGTCGGAATGGTTCACCAGGTATATCAAGGTGCTGTTCGTAGGATCGTGTGATCCCATGGCAGACGACGCAGACGGGAGGCCCTCGAGCAAGGTCGCGAGGCTCATCGAGACGTGCGACTTCGACGAGACGTTCGGGGACGAGCTCGAAGCGCTCTGGACGGCCGACGGGCCACAGCGAAAGAGCCTCAGGAACCTGGCCGACATGTTCAACCGGCGACTTCTCGAAGTGGCCCTGACCGAGGCGGGGATCTCCACCGTCGACGGGGAAGTCGCCAATCTCTATCGGTTGCTGACGGGGGATGACGTGAGCAGTGGGATGCGCATGGAGGCGCGGAACCGCCTCGAACGCAACGGGGTGGACGTCGACGAGCTCGACTCCGACTTCGTCACGTATCAGGCGATCCGGACGTACCTCACGGACTACCGGGATGCCGAGTACGAGGGAACGAGCGGCACCGACCGGGTCGAGAACGTCCTCGACACGATCCAGCGGCTTCGCTCACGCCTCGATTCGGTCGTCCAGGGGAGCCTGGATCGACTCCGTTCGACCGAGCAGCTGACGCTTGGGGAGTTCCGCCTGTTCGTCGACGTAGACGTCCTCTGTGAGGAGTGTGGCACCCAGTACGGCGTCGTCGAACTGCTGGAGCGGGGCGGCTGTGACTGCGACGACGAGCCGTGACGAATAACAACCATAGATCCGTTATAGCCGCGACACGCGGCACGCCCGGGACTCAGATATCCGTGACCCGGGCGTAGTCGTCGTCGAGGGCCTGCGCGTCCTCGGGTAGCAGGGCGACGACGAGGAAGTCAGGGTAGTCGGCGATGTAGTCCACCAGGTCGGCGAGTCGCATCGAGTCGATGGCCTCCAGCGAGTCGAGGAGCATGAAGGGAACCGTTTCGTACACCTCGTGGACGAGGTAGCCAGCCAGGGCGAACACCAGTCCGGTTACTTCTCGTTCGCTCTCGCTCAGGTGATCGACGGTATCCTCGTAGGTCGCCCCCGAGTCAGTACTGCGGACCACGTGGAGTTCGAAGGCCTCCCGTTCGACCTTGCGGCGACCCTCCCGAACCTCGCGTTCGACCCGTTCGATCCAGATGCGTTCGAGGTTCGCGTACCCGAGGATGTCGAGGACGGCGTCCATGTGGTCGTTGAACTTCTCGACGGACTCCCGTTCGATCCGTTCGATCCGGGTGCGGAGATCCGTCAGTTCCTCGCCGAGTCGCTCGCGCTCGGCGCGGATCGACTCCTCCTCGGCGAGACGCTCCTCGATCCGACCGATTCGATCGGTTACGTCGTCGAGGTCGGATTCGAGGCGGCCGAGTTCGAACTCGAGCTGGTTCGCTTCCTTGTGCAGGTCGAGCACCTCGCCGAACTCCTCGGCTTCGAGAGCCTCCACCGCAGACTCTAGGTCGTCGATGTCGTCGCTGAGCTGTGAGCGCTCCTCACGCAGGTCGTCGAGTTTGGTCTCTCGGCGGTCGAGTTCGTCGTCCAGGTCGTCGAGTTTCCGCTCGACCGTCTCGCGACGCCGCTGTCGTTCGCGGTGGGTGCGCTGTTCTTCCTTCAACTCCTCCAGATCCGCCTCCAGCGACCGGATTCGGTCGAGTTTCTCCTGGCGAACCTCGCGCAACTGCTCGAGCGTGTCCGAGATGCGGTCCGTCGGCACCTCGGAGCCACAGGTCCAGCAGACGACCGTGTCGTCGACGAGTTCGTCCGTCACCGCCCCGTCGCCGTCGTCGAGGACGTCGGAGACGGAGCTCTCGTCGCCGGACAGGAGATCCTCGTTGAACTGGATGACGTCCTGAAGGTCGCTTACGTCGCCCTCCAGACGATCCGTACGGTCCCGGAGCCGAGATATCTCCCCGTCGAGTTCGTCGTGGTCGCCCATCGGCGCCTCCGGCAACTCCGCCAGTTCGCTCTCGAGTTCGCGTCGCTCGGCCGTCAGCGATTCGATGCTCTCTTGTTGGAGGTCGATGTCGGATCGGATCCGTTCGAGGGCGGCGCGCTTCTCGCGCAGGTCGTCGAGTCGTGCTTCGAGTTCGCGTTTCTCCTCGCGCGTCTCGTCGACGTCGGCGTCCAGCGATTCGATGGCGTCCTCTTTCGCCGCCAGTTCCTCGCGCTTCTCCGCGATATCACCCTCGAGTTGGGTTCGGCGTGTCTCCAGTTCGGGGAGTTCTCCCTTCAGCTCTTCCAGTTCCGCGAGTTCCTCGTCGACACGGTCACGTTCCCGTTCGCACTTCCGGATCTCGGTCTGGATGGACTCGGTGTCGACCGGTCGCATGATGAGTTCCCGCAGATCGGCACTCCTCGTGACCGCTCGGCGGGCTTCGTTCGATTCGAGGAGAAAGGCGAAGAGATCGGCGAGTTCCGGATCGTCGAGGTACGGGTTGCCGCCGGCCGTCACGGTGCCGTTGGTCCGTGTCAGCGTCCGCGTGTACCGATCGCCGTCGAGCGTGAGTTCCGCCCGTCCCTCCGTGGCGTCGCCTTTCAACGAGACGTCGTCGCTCCCCATGACGCCCATGATCGACCGGAGAAACGAGGTGCGGTTCGTCGCGTTGCGCCCGGTCAACACCGTAACGCCCGGCCCGATGTCGACCGTCGCCTCGTCGATTCCGCCGATGTTCTCCACTCGAAATCTGGCCGCTTGCGCGATTCCTTGCGACTTCGTCATGCACGTGGTCAAGGTCCAGTCGTATAAAAAAGCACGGCCCTCGATGCGTCACGGTCACAAAAAAAAGCTAACTCCAGTAGAGCTGTTACAAAGCTGGGCCGGACGAACGTGTTCGTGCCGATCGGCGAAGCGACTGGACGAACAACAGGTGGGGGACCGACGTGCGGGTCGTGGTCTGTCGAGGCGGTATTCTCGGAGACGTCGCCGTTCGATCGAGCCAGTTCGGGAAGCGGACGACCGTGGACGGGGGACCCCTCGGGGGCGGACCGGACCGTACTCCACGGAGACGGTCGACGAGGGGGAGGAGCGTACGCGGTCCGGAGCAACGGAGCGTGACGTGAGCGACCGCCGGGACGTGTTTCGGGGGACCCTTCGAGTTCTGATCACGAACGCAGATGTCAGAAACAATATTATACTGACTAAACATAATTTAGGAGTCACTAATCACGCCGGTCCCCCCCGCATCGCACTCTCGCGAAAAACGCAGCTATCGCGCATCGATCACTCGTTTTCCGTAGAATATTGCTCGGCGTAGTATGCACGCTCGAACGCCAGTCGCCGGCATATTAGGAGTACAATTGACAAGTAAAGTATTCAATATATCCACATTTTGTGTGGTTTTCGTTCTATCGATCGTCGAATAGCGAAACGAACGCCGCAATAATTACAGGTTCACCGGCCAGAACTTCCAGACCGAATATGTATTTTATACTGATTATCTTTCTCGTCTATATTTCTGGAGCCGACCAGGGGAGCATCCCGAACGGTGCGTGGATCGATGGGTGCCCGCGAGTCACGTCGTGGACGGAGAGCGGAGTTCCGCCCGGGAGGGAGGTACGTCAAGGGGGCACGAGACACGCGAAAGACCCACGCGTCGCGACGTCGAAGGGGCAGACCGGGAGTGCCCGAAACCGCCGGTGCGGGGAACCGACCGTGTGCGGCGGACGGGAGGTACCGTTTCGCACTGAACGGTAGTGTTCAGATAAGCTGATTCCATGCGAAGGCGAACGATCTGAGCCACTCGTTTGCAGTTTCTGCTTCGGCGTTGCTAAAACAGTTTGAGAAACTGGTAGTTCTTCGCTTTATCTCACGAAAGACACGTTCGACGCTGTTCCGATTTCCATGACGTTCGTATCTGAAATCGAGGCTGTGGCGACGGCAAGCGTCATTTAGTGGTGTCGCGCCATCGACGAGAAACACGGCGTCGTCAACGTCGTGTTTCTCGCGTAATTCACTGAAGAACGCGTAAGCGATAACGTTTGTTCTTGTCGGTTCAAGCTTTGTATGTAGTAATTTGTTCGTCTCTGGATCGACCGCAGCGTACAGCCAATACTGCTCGTCGTTGAGTCGGATCACCGTTTCATCAACCGCTACGTGATCCGGGCTTCGACCTTCTTCGGGCTGTAGATCGGCCTTGTGAACCCAGTTGTGAACGGTGGATCGTGCGCGTTCAACACCGAATATCTCAAGAATAGAAACAGTATTCGAAAGTGATAGTCCAGCAAGATGGAGCTGAATACTGAGCTTCATCAACAGCCGCGGTGTTGCCTCTCGTTCCACAAAACCTAACTCGATTCGGTCGATACAACCGCCGAGGCTAGCGTTTTCGGGCATGAATCACTCAGAAAACGCTACGCCTCACCTTTCAATCCTTATCTGAACACCGCCCACTGAACCGGCCCATGATTTTATACCGAAGGGTCCGAACTGACAGGGCGAATGCAGTTGCTCACCACCGACCAGCGCGAGTTCGTGGACGAGGTTCGAGAGGTGGCCGAACGGGAGTTCGCCGACGAGGCGTACACGTGGGAAGGCGAGGTCCCGTGGGAGAACATCGAGACGTTGCGGGAGTCCGGACTCTACGGGGTAAACCTCCCGGAGGAGTACGGGGGACAGGGACTAACCGACTTCGAGGCGATGTTGTTGGTGGAGACGGTGGGGCGCGTGTGTCCCGACACGGGCTACCTCGCTCACAATCAGCATTTCACCGCGCCACGCTCGATCAACCACCTGGGTACGAAGGCAGCCAAGGAGAAGTACCTCCCCCTGGTGACGGAGGAAAACGAGTTCGTCGCGTTCGCCATCTCCGAACCGGATGCGGGCTCGGACGTAGCCGCCATGGAGACTGCCGCGACGGACGTCGAAGGGGGGGTCATCGTCGACGGCGAGAAGACGTGGGTGGGCAACGCGTCCAAAGCGGCCGCAGCCGTCGTATGGACGAAATTCGACGACGGTCTCGGGTCGGTCGTCGTCGATTTCGAGGACGCCAACGTCGAGATCGTCAACCGGTACGAGAACATGGCCGGTCAGGAGCAAACCCATTTCAGGATCCACGACGCGTTCGTCCCGGAAGAGGACGTCCTCGCACGGGGGACGAGCGGATTCATCGAACAGATCGACGCGATAAACTGGGATCGCGTCGGGTGTGCGGCGATCGCGAATGCACAGGCAGCCTGTGCCATCGATCTGGCCCTCGAGTACGCGCAGGGACGGGAACAGTTCGGTCAGAAGATCGGTGACTTCCAGGGGATCGAGTGGAAGTTCGCCGACGCCGCGACCCAACTGGAGGCTTCGCGGGCGCTCACGTACACCGTCACACGCAACGCCGTCGAACGGGGCGGCTCACCCGATCGAATGCACGCCGCCATGATCGCACTGTTTTCGGCGAACATGGTAGAAAAGGTCGCCAGCGAGGCGCTCCAGGTTCACGGCGCCAGGGGCTATCAACGCGGAAACCCCATCGAATACCTCTATCGGGTGGCCCGACGCTGGCGTCTCGCCGGCGGAACCGACGAGATCCAGCGCAACAACATCGCCGACGTACTCTCCGACGAGGGAACGTCGGCGCTCTTCTGAGCACGCTTCGGGTGCCGGTTCGCGGGGGCGGCGTCGGCTACAACGAACTCCTCGAAGAGCGGCCCGGGCGAGTGCTCTCACATTGTGTCGACGACGACGGAACGGACAGGGTCGGCGCCGTCCCGGACCCACCCTAGTTGTTCACGAGTTCGGAAAGTCCCCCCCCGTCGCTCGACTCCCGCCCGCCTGGACGGCAAGCTCCGTCCCCGGGGACCGGTAGCCGAACGCCGGGGTGTCGGACGCCACCCCGTCAGATCGAGAGGTCCCAACGGCGTCCGTCCCGCCGTTCGAGTCGGTCGGCAACCCCCGCAGCCAGCCGGTATTCGGAGCCGTCCGACACGACGTCGCCCGTTCGTTCCAGATGATCCAGGTGAGCGTACACCTCGCCGGGACCGTGGAGGGCGTGTATCCCCGCTAACTCCCCGAACAGCTCACGACTGACGGTCCAGGTGTCGACCGGGCCACGGCGCTCGACGGTGGCGAGGACGTTCCACGCACGTTCTTCGTGGTGGCGGACGATCGATGCCGCCCGTGTGGCGGGGTCAGTGATCGGATCGCGATGCCCCGGCCAAGCCGTCTCGTACCCGGCGTCGGCGATCGTTCGAAGGGCGTCGAGGTATCGCTGTAACGGTCGTTCGACGCGGACGTCCGCCCCGCCGACGTTCGGTGTGTACACCGGAAGGAGGGCGTCCCCCGAGAACACCACCGAAGCTCCGTCGAGCGTCGTTTCGAAGAGACACAGTCCCGCTGCGTGGCCGGATGCATGGACGACTTCGAGGTGGCGTCCGTTTACCGAGAACACGTCACCGTCCTCGAACGGAGTCACCTCCGGTGTCTCGTACACCGGAGTGTCGACCATCCGGTCTCGGATCTCCGCCCGCTTCGACGCCGGCAGTCCCCATCCGTCGAAGTACCGCTCTTGGAGCGAGCGAAGGGCCGCCCAGCTGTCCGGGTCCCCTTCGACGAGCGGGGCGTCGCGAGCGTGGACGTGGACGCTCGCGCCGCTTCGGGACTGAATCTCGCCAGCGAGTCCCGTGTGGTCCGGATGCCAATGGGTGAGATAGATCCGGTCGATCGCTTCGATATCCAGATCCCGTCCACGCAAGAACGCTCGGAGTCGATCGCGGGTGGTATCCGTCCAATCGCCGGTGTCGATCAGAATCGTGTCCGTGCCGTCCGCGAGGAGATAGGCGTTGTTCTCCCCCTCGAACGAAGCGTTCGACAGCGAGACCCGTTCCATGCGTGCGCTAACGACCCACCCGTGCTTATATTGTCGGACGATCGTCCGCGATTCGTTTCCGGAGACGAGGACGGGCTACCGTGCCCCGACAGAGTGATCGTATAGTTACATAAACTTGAAAAAGTGTGATATCGACCTCCACACCATGGAGACGCCGAACCGAACCGAGTCGATGGTCCTGACGGCGCCCGAAGATCTGGAGATGCGGTCCTTCGACGTTCCCGACGTGTCGGAGACGGGCGGCGGACTACTCGAGGTTGAACTGACGTCGGTCTGTGGGTCCGACATCGGTCGGTATCAGGGAAAGGGGTACAGCACCATGTATCCGGTCATTTTCGGCCACGAGGTAGTGGGTCGCGTGGTCGAGGCGAGCGAGAACGCTCTCGACCGCTTCGGTGTGTCGATCGGCGAGCGGGTCGTTCCGGAGCCGTACATCCCCTGCTACGCGTGCCGCAACTGCCAGAGTGGAAATTATCATATGTGTGATAAGGGACGATGTTACGGAGTGACCATGACCGCCGACGAACCGCCGCATCTCTGGGGCGGGTACGGTGAGTACATGTACCTCCACCCGAACTCGAAACTCCACTCCGTCGCCGAGGACGTCCCCCCGGAAGCGGCGTGTCTCGGAACCGTCATCGGGAACGGCGTCCGGTGGGCCCGTACCAAGGGACAGATCGGTCCGACCGACGACGTCGTCGTCATCGGTCCCGGGGCCCAAGGGCTCTCGACGGTGCTCGTCGCGGCCGAAGCGGGTGCGGATCCGGTCGTCCTGCTGGGGCTCGCCTCCGACGACGACCGCCTGGCGCTCGGCGAGGACCTCGGCGCGACCCACACGGTCGTCATCGACGAACGGGATCCGGAAGCGGCCGTCGACGAGGTGACTGGGAGTGAGGGGCCTGACGTGGTCGTCGTTGCGGCCCCGGACTCACGGGCCGTCGAACTCGGACTCGACCTCGTCGCCCCGCTCGGTCGCCTCGTACTGCCCGGTATCGTCGGCGAAGCGACCGAGATCGAAACGGACCGAATCGTGCGCGACGAGATCAGTATTGTCGGCGGGCGGGGACAGGCCCTCGACGTCGAACCCGCAATGGAGCTGGTCGAAACCCACGCCGAAGACGTCGCACGGATCAACACGCACACGTTTCCGGTCTCCGAAGCCGACACCGCGATCCGGCGCCAGCTGTCCGGGGACGCGTTCGACCCGGACATCATTCACGCGGCGCTCTATCCCGACTGACGGCGCCACGTCCCTCCTCGTGGCGTATCGGTCGCGCCGAAACCGGTCGACTACGGCCGGTCGTCGGTTCGGGAAGGGAAACACGTCCCCCGCCGTTCCACGTTCGCCGGCGCCTCTCGACGGGCGGTCCCGTCACGCCGTGCCCGAGCCGGCGCGACGTCACCACGGGGACGGGCCCTCTTCGGGCACCACCTCGAACGCGTTGATGACGCACGCGAGCATGCTGTAGTATCCGATGGTGGCGGTCGCGTCGGTGATCCCGCGCGTTCCGAAGTGGTCTTTGGTGCGCTCGAAAAGCGCCGTCGGGACGGCGTTGTCGCGGAGGACGCTCCGGACGTATGCGACGATGAACGACGCCGGCTCCGACAGCTCGTCGGTCGGAGCCCGGTCGAGCACCGCGTCGATGGCTGCGCCGTCGACGCCCGCTTCGCGAGCCAGCGGCTCGTGGGCCACCCACTCGAAACGACAGTCGAACTCGCGGGCGACCGTGAGGATGATGAGTTCCCGTTCGGCCCCGGATAGCTCGCTCTCGAAGCGCACGTACGATCCCAGATGCCCGATCCGTCCGGCGATGGGTGGACTGTTCAACAGCACGCCGAACGGTCCTCTGACGCGCCCGCGGGTGTCCGCGATGCGGTCGTACTGCTCGTGTTGGTCCTCGGGTAACTGGTCCCGTTCCGTAATGAACGGCAGTCTGTCGGTATCGCCCTGCATGGGGGCGAAGATGGGTGGCCGCGTAATAATCCTTAGTCCGTGTCGCCAGATCGGTGGTCGGGTGTGTTCGTCAGCCGGCCACACACCGTCGCTGCGGCGGAAAGGAGCGTTCGACTCCCGTCGCACCCGAGCCTAGTGGTTGGCTGCCGTGAGCAGGAACCCCCCATCTACGGGGATCGCCGCTCCCGTGATGAACCGCGCCCGTTCGCTGGCGAGAAAGACCGCCGTCCAGCCGACGTCCCAGGGACTACCCTCGAGAGCGTACGGTGTGGCCTCATTGCGTTTCTCCCGCTCGTCGGCGAGGTGGCGCGCGATGCCGGGCGTCCAGATCAACCCCGGAAGGAGACAGTTCACCCTGATCCGATCGCCACCGTGGTCACGGGCCATGGCTCTGGTGAGTCCCATCATCGCCGATTTCGTGGTCGTGTACGGTGCCGAGGAGCCGTCGCGTTTCGGGCGCAGGGCGGTCGCCGAAGAGACGTTGAGTATCGAGCCACCGCCACACTCCCTGATGTAGGGAACGGCGTATTTCGACATCGAGACGGCACTCAGCAGGTTTATCGAGATCGACTTCTCCCACGTGTCGAAACTCGCCCTCTCGACGCTCTCCCGGGGTGCTCCCCCGCCGACGTTGTTGTGGAGGACGTGGAGTGCCCCGAACCGGGACACCGTCTCCTCGACGATCCGCCGACAGTCGTCCGGATCGGTGACATCACCTTCCAAGGAGAGGTAGTCGCCGCCCTCCTCCTCGATGATGCGTTCGGTGATCTCCATCCACTCGGGTTCCTTGTCGACCAGCGTCACCTTCGCCCCCTGCCTGGCGAGGAGGATCGCAGTCGCGGCACCGTTTCCGACCCCGTCCCCGCCCCGTGTTCCGGCCCCAGTGACGATTGCGACCTTCCCGTCCAGATCGTCGCGTCTGCTTGCCTCCCGCGCACGCTCGATCGTCGCTTCGATGTCGTCGGAGCTCATGGTAGTTGTCAACGTTTCTCACTCATCGCCGCTCTCCGATAAGAGGTTGTCGGTGGAGGACTGTCCGGTGGCCGCTCCGGAGCGGCCGTCGCCGTGGTACGGCCGGTACCGGCACGATTTCCGAGCCAGCCGGGAGCGGACTGTTCCGGCCCATGTTCATACTGCTGGATTCGTTGAATCCGCCGGTCGACGACGTCGTCGATGCGGCCGGATGGGTGTCGCCTACGGTCCCGTTCGAGGCGCGGTCACGTTCTTCTCACCCCCGTAACGCGCACCGAGCGGCGTCGTACCGACGCGTTCGACGCCGTCGGGTGTCCGTTTCGGTCGTCGGAACGCCGCAATCGAATCCCGGCCGGAGGATCCGTTACGCGTCGACACCGCCGGTGACGCGTTCGATCACCCGCGCACACTGCAGTGCGCGCCCGTCCTCGAACATCGGGGCGATCACCTGTGCGCCGACCGGCAGGCCGTCGACCGACCCGGCGGGGACCGAGACGGCAGGCAGGCCGGTGAGACTGAACGGTTTACACAGCGAGTACTGCAGTCCGTCTTCGGCGGACTGGATCGCGCCGTACTCCGGGGGCAGCGTCCGGAGCGTCGGAGTGAGGAGGACGTCGACGCGGTCGAACCGCTCTGTCAACCGCTTCGTGAATCGGATGGCTTCGCGGCGGGCGGCGACGTACGATCGCCCGTCCGTCCACCGGTCCAGGAGCGCCCCCGGTAGGACGCGCTCGGCGACATGGGCGTTGTACGGAGGAGCCGCAAGCGCCCGACGCCACTCCGGGTCGTACCCCGTTCCCTCGCCCCGCACGACGAACGACTGCCTGACGAGCCACGCGTACTCGGCCCCGTACATGAGCGAGTAGGCGTGTTCGACCGTCTCGGGTATCGCGACCGTCACGGGCTCTACGGTGACGCCGTCGTGCGCTCGGAGTGCGTCGGCGACGCCGGCGATCGCGTCCGCGACCGGATCCGCCACGAGGTCGAACGTGGACTCGACGACCCCGACCCGTATCGAGTCGAACGCGCCGAGGGAGTCGGCGAGCGAGCCGGGGCCGGGGAGCACCGAGGTCGGGTCGCGCGGATCGGGGCCGGCGATGGCCGCCAGCACCCGGGTAGCCGTCTCGACGTCGGGCGCCAGCGAGCCGACAGTGTCCGTGGACGGCATGTTCCCGACGACGCCGAACCGGGGGACCAGGTGGTGTGACGGCTTCACACCGACGAGGCCACAACACGCCGCGGGAACGCGGACGCTCCCCCCCGTATCCGTCCCGAGAGCCGCGTCGACCAGGCCGCCGGCGACGGCCGCACCGCTCCCACTCGACGAGCCACCGGGGACACGACCCTCCGCGACCGGATTGTGGACGCGGCCGAACTCGCTCCACTCGCCAGCGGGACCGAAAGCGAACGCGTCCATGTTCGCCTTGCCCACGATGTGTGCGCCCTCGTCGAGTAACCGCTCGACCACCGTCGCGTCGAACGACGGGACGTACGACACGTCGGTGGAGCCACACGTCATCGGGAGGCCCCGTACGGCGATGTTGTCCTTGATG
The DNA here is from genome assembly GCF_045690335.1 of Haloplanus litoreus. Lineage (GTDB taxonomy): Archaea > Halobacteriota > Halobacteria > Halobacteriales > Haloferacaceae > Haloplanus > Haloplanus litoreus. The sequence continues at coordinate 2,955,811 of NZ_CP147874.1, forward strand.
GCGACCGACACTCCGTCGAGGCTCCCGCTCGAGTTCGCCACCCGAGGAGTGTCGTACACGGCCAGAAGCGCGTTGTATGCGTCGTCGGACCGGACCCCCGACGGCTCGACGGGGTCGTCCGCGTCGCCGGACAGTTCGTCGATAGCGTCGTCCAGTTCCCGGCTGTACGCGAGAACCGCCGACTCGATCCCGTCGTCGACGGGCATCCCGAGTTCGTCGGCAACCTCGCGGAGCGCGCTCTCTTGGGAGGTGTCGTCGACCATATCACCGACGATCACACCGACCGAGATAATCGTGTCGCCGCTCCAGTACGTCGCCGGCGGCGGGTGTGGAGGACGCCGCCGACGGTGCCGGGTCCACAGGACCACTCCCGCCGCTTCGCCGGATCGGCCAGACGCCCCCGAGGCGGAGCGACGGCGGGATGGAGGGCGCCAACCTCGTTCCCGTGCCAGCACCGGCTCCGGGCGATGTCGAACGACGCGTCCCCCTCGTCCGTCGCGTTCGACGGCGGTGAGGGGTGGTCCCTTCGAATCGCGGGGGAGCCACGCCGAGGACACTCGGCGGCGGCCGATACCGGCAGCAGGTGTCGTCGTGGGAAACCTTTTCTACGCTCTCTATGGATGCGTGTCACATGGACCTGGAGATAGACGGCAACGCAGCGCTCGTGACGGCTTCGTCGAGCGGACTCGGCAAGGCATCCGCGAAGGCACTCGCGCGCGAGGGCGCCGACGTGGTGATCAACGGCCGCGACGAGAGGCGTCTCGCGGCGGCACGGGACGACGTCGAATCCGTCGCCGCCGACGGCGTCGACGTCGTGACACAACCGGGCGACCTGACGGACCCGGACGACATCGAGCGACTCGTCGAGACGGCGGTCGACGAGTTCGGTCGGCTCGACCACCTGGTTACCAGCGCCGGGGGACCGCCGTCGGGCCGGTTCGTCGACATCGGCGACGAGGAGTGGTACGAAGCCTACGACTTGCTCGTGATGAGCGTCGTCCGCCTCGCGAGGGCGGCCCAGCCACACCTCGAGGCGGACGACGGCGGCACCATCGTCACCATCACCTCCCGTAGCGTCAAGGAGGCCATCGACAGCCTCGTGCTGTCGAACTCGGTTCGGATGGGCGTGATCGGACTGGAGAAGACGCTCTCGAAGGAGTTCGCCCCCGAGATCCGTGCCAACGCGGTGTTGCCGGGACCGCACGAGACGGCCCGCATCCAGAACCTCGTGGAGGCGGCGGTCGAGCGGGGCGAGTACGACTCCTACGAGGAGGGGCTGGCCGACTGGGCGGCGAACCCGCTCGGCCGGATCGGCGATCCGATGGAACTGGGCAACACCGTGTCCTTCCTCTGCTCGCCGAAGTCGGGCTACATCAACGGAACGGCGGTCACCATCGACGGCGGCTCGACGGGAGCGAACCTATGACCGGCCGCGACGTTCGGGGTGATCGCCGATGAAGTACCTGGCACGCACGACCGACGGACGACCGTTGGTGGGCGACAGCGAAGGATTCGTCCCGCTGGGCGCCGTCCACCCGGAACTGGGGAGCGTCCGCGAGGCACTTCCGCGCGCCGCGGCGGGAACGCTCGGCGACCCGGCCGACGCGCCGGCCGAACCGGTCCCCGCGGACGCCCTACCGCTGGCCGCACCGCTCGAACGGTTCGGAAAGCTCTGGGGTATCGGCCTCAACTACGCGGAACACGCGGGGGATCTCGACGAACAGCGCCCCGACGAACCGGCGAGTTTCATGAAGCCGAATACGGTACTCACCGGCCCGGGTGGACCGATCCGGCTCCCTCCGAGGGAACAAAGCGAGCGGGTGACGGCCGAGGCCGAACTGGCGGTCGTCATGGGCCGAGAGTGCCGCGGTGTCGCCGAAGGGCGGGTCGGGGAGGTGGTCGCCGGATATCTCCCGGTCATCGATATGACCGCCGAGGACATCCTCCAGCGGAACCCGCGTTTTCTCACGCGTGCCAAGAGCTTCGACAGCTTCCTGGTAGTCGGCGAAGCCCTCGCGGTTCCCGACGACCCGCTGGATCTCGCGGAACTTCGCGTCGCGACCGAAGTCAACGGGCGGGTCGAAGCCGAAAACGAGATCCGGAACATGCTGTTCCCGCCGGCGGAGATCGTCTCCTTCCACTCGGACGTCATGACCCTCGAACCGGGTGACCTGTTCAGCACGGGGACACCCGGCGCAGCGCCCATCGAACCCGGGGACGACGTCCGTGCGACGGTCGACTCGATCGGCTCGGTCGAGGCACCCGTGATCCGGTAGGCGGCGGGACGTCCCGCCGTCACGACACGCCGCACCGGCGGGGAGAGTCCCGACCCCACGACCGGATCGGAGGCGTTCACCGAACAGCGGCTCCGAAGCGAGTGAACCGAGGGACGACACGCCGTGACCGGGGTGGTACCATGGGAAAATTATATCATCCGGGTCGCCGACCTTGCCGGTATGGAGATAGAGTCCGTCGAGTCGTATCCGATCGAGATCCCGCTGGAGACGCCCGTATCGTTTTCCAACCGGACGATCCACTATCGGGATCACGCGATCACGCACGTTCGAACGGCCAGTGGCATCGAAGGTGTCGGCTATTCGCTGTGCTACGAGGCGGCGGAGCTGGTGGCCGATGCCGTCGAATCGCGTCTCGCCCCGGTGCTGGAAGGGGAAGACCCACGCGACACCGAGCGGTTGTGGAACGAGATGTACGAGGGGAACATCCAGATCGGCCGGGCCGGCCTGTTCCTGCGAGCCATCTCGTCCGTGGACATTGCGCTGTGGGATCTGAAGGCCAAGGCCGCCGAGCAGCCGCTCTACAAGTTGCTGGGCGGTCACGCGGACGCGGTTCCGACCTACGCGAGCGGCGGGTACTATCGCGACGACAAGGGCCACGAAGGGCTGCGAAACGAGATCAACCGATACCTAGACGAGGGGCACGACGCCGTGAAGATGAAAGTCGGTCGCCGATCCCTCCCCGAGGAAGTCGAGCGCGTAGCGGCCGTCCGCGAGGAGATCGGCCCCGACAGGACGCTGTTTTTGGACGCCAACGGCGTGTGGTCGTCGGCGCCCGAAGGAATCCGTGCCTGCCAGGCGTTCGAACCGTACGACCCCTATTTCATGGAAGAGCCGGTCATGATAGACCGGGTCGAGACGATGGCACAGGTCAACGACGCCATCGACTACCCCGTCGCCACGGGTGAACTGGAGGGGACGCGGCACAATTTCGCCAACCTGTACGATCGGGGCGCGGCCGGCATCCTCCAGCCCGACGCGACGGTCTGTGGCGGAATCACCGAGTGGCTGCGGATCGCGAAGTACGCGTCGGCCTACGACGTTCCGATCGCCCCCCACTACAACTGGAACCTCCACGCGTCGCTGGTGGGGGCCGTCGAAAACGGGATGATCGTCGAATACTTCTACCGCGACATGGACGTGAAGGTGTTCGACGACGTCGTCGAGGAGCCGCTCGGACCGAACGACGAGGGGATGATCGAGTTGCCGGACGCGCCCGGCCACGGCGTCGAACTCGACGAAGACGCCCTCCAGGAGTTCAGAATCTAACCGCTCCGATCCCCACGGCCGGGACGGGCTCCGAGTACGGACGCACGGCCGACGGTCGCCCCGCGTCGGGTACGCCGTCTCCACACCGGTCCGGCAGAGACGACGAGCAGGGGCGGCGATGCTACGCGGGACGGTCCGGCAGTACTATCGCAACGTGACGCGGGACAGCACCGGGAGGCGGTTGCAGCCGACCGCGAGTACGACGGCTCCCGAGAGGAGGAAGAACCCGCCGATCAGTGCGAACGCGACGAGAACGGTCGAGACGTCGATCACCACGCCCAAGACGACGGGACTGACGAGTCCGCCGAGGGAACTCAGTGTGAAGACGAATCCGAAACTCCGTCCGGTCGACTCCGCCGCCGAGTGGGCACTCACCAACCTGTCACGAGAGGCGAAGACGAGGCCGTACGCGCCGCCCGACAGCCCGAACGACGCGACGAACGTGAGCCGACGGACTGCGGTGACGTTGCCCACGACGAGCAGCAACGAGAGTGCCACCGTCGCCGTCGCCGCGGCGATGACGTATCGCGGATCGAACCGGTCCGCGAGAACGCCACCGACGAGGACGCTCACGGCCGTAACCGCGAAGAACACGGACAACGCCGTGTTCCCGGTCGCGTCGGTCAGGCGAAAGCCGTCGATGGCCAGCAGCGGAGCGAACGTCCGCACACCCGTTCCGGCGACCGAGAAGAAAACGAAGAACGCAGCCATCACGACGATCCCCGAACGGAGGACCGTGTCCCGACCGCTGGCTGCCTGCCCGTCCGATCGCCGTTCGTCGGCGTCGATCTTCGTACGATAGACCGGTCGGAGCGCGACCGCCGCACCGACCGCATACGCGACGCCGACACTACCGACGATCAGGAGCGCCGTCCGCCACCCGTAGACGTTTTCGAGCGCCCCGACGATGAGCGGTGCCGCCGCGTAGCCGAGGTAGCCACCGAACGTGTGGAGACTGAAATTTCGCCCGACCGTGTCCGGATCACTGACGGTCTCTACGATCGGATAATCGGCCGGGTGAAACGTCGACTGACCGACGCCGGACACAGTGGCGAACGCCAACAGGCCGAGATAGGACGACGACGTGCCGGCGAGAAACACCCCGAGGGACGTGATGGCGACCCCACCGACGAACACGCGTTTCGCGCCGACGAGGTCGACGATCCCACCGACGAGCACCTGGAACAACATCGCGGCCGAGATTCCGGCGACGAGCACGCCGAGCTCCGCGTTGGTGGTCCCGAATTGTGCTCGTAACGACGGAAACAGCGGTGGAAACACGAGGAGATAGAAATGGGACAGGAAGTGGCCGCCGGTGACGATACCGACGGTGGACACGCCCCGATCGAGCCCTGACGACGGCATGTACTGTCCGGAACTCGAATCGGTTATAAAATACTTCCGGTCCGTGTGACGCCGGTCGGCCGTGTCCCGTGCTGTGCCGTCCCGTCTCATCTCCGACGGGACTGGACGTCGGGCCGGAGGAGAGGACGACCGGAGTGCGGTGACGTGACTACTCCTTCACCGCACCACCGGTGAGACCACTCACGATGTACTTCTGGAAGATGAAGACGACGAGGACGGCCGGGATGATGGACAGAGTCCCGGCGGCGGAGAGGGACGCCCACTGGATTTGGATGTCGCCGATGTACTGGTAGACGGCGACTGGAAGCGTCTGTGCCTGCAAGTCGGTGCTCACGATGAACGCGAAGAGGAACTCGCGCCACGAGAACAGGAACGTCAGGATGGCGCTCGCGGCGACCCCGGGCATCACCAGAGGGAGGATAACGTGCCTGAACGCCTGGAAGTCGGTACAGCCGTCGACCTTGGCCGACTCGTCCAAGGACGTCGGGATGGTGATGTAGAAGTTCCGCATCGTGTAGATGACGAGCGGCAGCCAGAGGTAGATCTGTGCGATGATGATCCCGGTCCGCGTGTTGAGCAGGTTGAGATAGGACATGATCTGATAGTACGGGATGATCAGTCCGATCGGGGGGAAGAGTCGCGTGACGATGACCAGCAGGAACATCGCGTCGTCGAACCGGAAGCGGTACCGACTGAAGACGTAGCCGGCCGGCGTCCCGAGCGCCATCACGATGGTCGTCGACGTGATAGCGATGACGAACGAGTTCATCGCGGCCTTCCAGTGTCCCTTCGTGACGAGGGCCGACCCGTACGCCTCGACGGCGCCCTGGAACGGCGTTGTGGGGAGATACGTCTGTGAGAACACCGCGTCGTTTGGCTTCATCGACGTGAGGAACATCCAGGTGAGCGGAGCGAGGACGACGAAGAGCGTGAGGAACATGAACGCGTGGGCGACGTACCGGCTCTTCACCGCCTGCCAGAACCGCTTTTTCGTCTCGTAGTCGATCCGTTGCTCTCGTTGGGTCTCTGTTGCCATCGTTAGTCACTCCGATTGCTGACCGGACCGCAACTACGCGCCGGAGACGGGGGGGCGTAGTGTCCACTCATGCTTCGTCGACTCGCTGCAGGATCACTTTCACGTAGAACGCGCCGACGATCATCGTCACTAGGACGAGTACCACCGCGATCGCGTTCGTGTACCCGAATCTGAACAGTTCCATCCCCTGCCGGTAGAGGGTGATGGACAGCACTTCGGTCGCCGTGCCCGGGCCGCCGTTTGTCATCCCGAAGACGATGTCGAAGGCCCGCCACGCGAACATCCAGTTGATCAGGATCGCGACGAACAGCGACGGGCGCAGGTACGGCAGCGTCACGTGTCGGAACGCCTCGAGCGTCGTCGCGCCGTCGACTTTCACGGCGTCGTACATGTGCTGTGGGATCGCCTGCAGTCCGGCGTAGATGATGATCATCGCGAACGGCATCCGAACCCACCCGTCGACGAAGGTGACGGCCATCAAGGCCAGCGTCGAATCGGCCAACCACGGGATGTTCGTGGTGATCAGTCCGAGATCTTGCAGGACCGTGTTCAGCACGCCCGTCTGCCCCTGAAGGATCCACCGCCACATCAGCCCCGCCGTCGCCAGTGGGATCGACCACGCGGCCATGACGAGCGAGACGTAGATGTCCTGAAGCCGGTCGCTCTCGACTTGCTGGATGGCGAGCGCGATGCCCAGTCCGGCGAGAGTGGCGAAGATCACCGAGCCGAACGAGTACTGGAGCGTGGTAATGAAGTTCCCGATGAACCGCCCCGACTGGAACAGCTCGGCGTAGTTCTGGAGTCCGACGAACTCACCGTCGAACCCGCTCGTGATGTCCGTGAAAAAGGACTGGTAGAACATATACACGACCGGGTAGATGAACACCAGAAACAGCGTGAGCAGTCCCGGCCCCAGGAGGACCGCTTTTATGTGGTCGTTCACGATATCCGAGGCCCTCTCGCGGAACGCGTCGGATATCGGGAGTCTATCACCGACGGATTTCGTTTGGGTACCCATTGTCTGAATCTATGTTTGAATCGTGTGTTCGTGATCGATTCCGTCCAACAGTAGAGGCGGTGACGAAGATGCCGACTCGGGCGGGTTACTGCTGGAGGACCTGATCGATGTACGCCTGGAGATCATCGACCGCCTGATCCGGTTCCTTCTCGCCGGCGAGGGCGAGGGAGATCTCCTCCGCGGTCCGCTGCTGGGTCGAATTCATCGACGGCCACACTTCGACGGTCGACAGCTCCTGAACCTCCTTGATCTGCTCGCTGAAGAGCTGTTGCCACTCGGGCAGCATGTCCTGCATCTCCAGGGCGTCGTCGTAGACCCGGGAGACGTACGAGAGGTTCCCCTCGTAGGTGTACTCCCACCACGCGGCGGCGTAGGACCGGTTCACGTCGGCGAGGGTCAGCGCCGCCAGTTTCTTCGCGTCGGATGCGAACGGGTTGATGGCCAGGAGGTTCGGGTTGAACATGGACCGCTGAGCTGGGTCCGGTCCCTCGGTGGCCATCGGCGGTTTCGCCATGTAGTAGTCGTCGCCGAAGTTGCTCAGCGCCTCCGGGACGAACGAACTCCACCGCCAGGTGATGGCCGCGTTCTCGGAGAGGAACACGTCGGTCAGGTCGCCCTGGCCGAAGTTGAGGATGGACTGGGGACTCCGGTCGGCCATGTCGACTAGCCTGTTCATCGCGCGGTAGTGGGCGTCCGTGCTGAACTGGACCGTCCCGTCGTCGGCGACGAACTGCCCGCCCTGCTGGTACACCAGCTGCATCCAGTCGAACAGCGTGTACACGTCGTTGGCCCCGTGGAACGCGAAGCCCATCGCTTCGGTGTCCTGGAAGGCGTTGATGACCTCGTCCATGTCCGACCAGTCCCACTCGCCGTTGGCGATCTCGGGGTCCAGACCCTGCTCCTCGAGCAGGGACCGGTTGACGTGGTAGACCGGCATGTTCATGATCTGGGGGGCGTAGTAGACGTGCTCGCCCTCACGATCGGGATCGCGGTCCGAGGACAGGACACTCTGCACGACGTCGGGGAAGGGATCGAACGGCTCCCCCTCTCCCCAGAGCGGGTCCTGCGTCTCGATCCACCCGTTCTGGACGAAGGAAGTGAACGTCTGCAACTCGACGTTGAACGCCACCGGCTCGCCCTGCTGTGAACTCAGGAAGGACTGCTGCTGGGGAATCGCGGTGTTGACCTCGGCCGTGATGTAGTCACGGGAGATCCCCGTCTCCCGGGTGAACACCTCGTGACGAGCGACCGTCGCCGGGTCGAACTCCAAGGATCCGAAGTTGGCGACCTGGATGCTGTCGACGTCGGCGGCGCTGGTGTCCTCCCAGCCCTCCGGCAGCGAGTACGGTGCGGTCTCGACCGCGCCGCGACCCGCCCAGTCGGTCGGCTGGTCCCCCGGCGGGACGTCCTGACGGTCCTCCGGCGGCCAACTCTCCATCGGGTTCGCGAACCCCAGACGCTCTCGCCAGTTGCCGGTCCAGTCGAGTTGCTGCGCTTCCTCGAGGTAGCCACCGTCGCCGCCGTCGCCACCGTCGCCGCCGTCGCCGCCGTCGCCGCCGTCGCCGCCACTACCGCCACAGCCGGCGATCGTGAGGAATCCCGACGCCACGAATCCTTTCATTAGTTTCCGTCGGTCGATACCGTCAGCCGTCCGTATGTCATCGAGCCGCATATGACATTGAATGACAATGTCATTATAAAAAATTTACCCATCACCTTAGCTTAGATACATTATTCGCCCGCGGTTCGATCGGGCGGCGACGGCTGACACGCCGTCAATCCGCAGACGCCGTGGAGTGTTCCGGGGGGAGCGTTCCCCTCCCGCAGGGGGCGATCCATCAGTACCCCTCCAGGTAGACGGCACCGTCCTGGACGACGACTCGGTAGGTCGGTAACCGGTAGTCGGTAGGCGCGAGATGCTCCCCGGATTCGATCTCGAACTCCCACCCGTGCCACGGACAGGACACGACCTTGTTCGTGGCGTCGTAGGTCAGTTCCATTTCGTCGTCGACCTCCAGCGAGCCCGAAACCAGTCCCTCACAGGCCGGTCCACCCTGGTGAACGCAGTAGTTCGACAGGGCGTTGAACTCCCCGCCGACGTTGAAGACGGCGATCTCTCGCCCGTCGAGGTCGACGATCACGCGGTCGCCGTCCGCGATCTCGTCGACGTCGGCCACGTAGTGTCGGGTCTCCGCCGACTCCGACTGCGGTGAATCGTCTTTCGTAGTCATCGGTCGATTCAGAAGTCGTAGATCTCCAGGGCGGTCTGACCGTACACGTTGGCGACGTCCGTCGGTTCGAAGTTGCTCCGCAGCGCGGAGAACAGGTAGTCGGAGTGGTCGAAGTCCAGGTGGGGGTAGTCGGACGAGAACATGAGGTTGTCCGGCCCCATGAGACCGACGATCGGGCCGATGTAGTCCGGATCTTTCGCCCCCTCGACCGGCTGGCTCGTGAAGTAACACTGGTCGTCGACGTACTCGCTCGGCATCTTCTCCAACATCGGTGCGTCGGATCGCTTCTCCGAGTACTCGTTGTCGAGACGGCGGGTCATGTACGGAACCCACCCGAGGCCGGCCTCCTGAAAGACGACGTCCAGGTCGGGGAACTTGACCGGAACACCCCGCGTGATCATGTCCGTCAAATGCATCATGTGGATCATGGCGTGCGTCGGGGCGTGATTGCTGAGATACCGGTTCGTCCCGTGGAACTGGAGGGGAAAGTTCAGCATCTGGGTCCCCGACGCACTGTGGAGCTGGACGGGGAGCCCGGCGTTCTCGGCCGCCTCGTAGATCGGGAAGTAGCGTTCGTTCCCGAGCGGGGGGTGGACGCCACCGCTCGGGATGAAGACGCTCACGATGCCGTCCTCGCCCGCCCGATCATCGATTTCCGCGGCCGCCTTCTGAGGCTTCTGGGGCGCCACGACCACCGGCCCGTAGATTCCTTCGTCGGGGTTGTAGATTTCGTCGAGCACCCATTCGTTGTAGGCGTGTGCCAGCGCCGCCGCGAGGTCGTCGTGGTGGACACCGCCGAGATAGAGGTTCAGCGTCGGCGTCACGATGGCCCGGTCGACGTTCAGGAGTTCCTTGCCCTCGATGATGTCCGCTTGGGACCGAACCTTGTTCATCTCGACGTTCCCGGTCGCCACCGGCGTCAACAGGCCCGCGGTCGGATAGAAGTCCTTGAGATACCCCATCGGAATATCTTGATTCTCGTGGAACAGCATATCGTGGAACGGACTCGGGAGGTACGAGAGGAAGTCGTCCTGTTGCTCCGACAGGTGGAAATCGGAGTCGACGACGGTTTCCAACTGCTCGAGGGACGTTACTGTCTCGGGTGGAGTCGCTTTCTCGCTCATGTGCTAGCGATCCACTCGTGGATACAAGAAATTTTGCACGGTGAGGGCGCGTGGATGCGGCTGGGCGCTAGCCGGGGGAACGGGGGGTGCAAGCTCCCGTGTCGATGCCCGCGTCTGGCGGGATCTCGCTCCTGCTATCGGATCCTGTAGTCGTCGAGTTTCGATCGGTCGAGCGAAACGCCGTGTCCGGGGCGATCGGGCGCCCGTATCGTGCCGTCCTCGGGGGAGAGCGGATCCTCGACGACGTCGTCGAAGGCCGTGGGAGCGGAGTCGGCGTAAAAATACTCCATCCAGAGACCGTTTTCGACGGCCGCGACGAGATGCGTATGGAGGTTCCAGTTGTAGTGGGGGGCGACGGGAACGTCGAACGTGGCCGCGGTCTTCGCGACGTTCAACCACTCGGTTACACCGCCGACGACGGTCGCGTCTGCCTGGATGACGTCGACCGCGTCCGCTTCGAGGAGGTGTCGGAACCCGTATCGCGTGAACTCGAGTTCACCCGTGGCGACGGCGTACTCGATCCCGTCGTTGATCGTTCCCATGAGCGGGATGAGGTCCGGCATGACGGGTTCCTCGATGAAGTACGGGTCGAACGCGTCGAACCGCCGCAGCGCGTCGATCGCCTCGTGTTCGGTCGCCCACGCGCCGTTGGCGTCGAGCAGCAGCGTCCGGTCGTCGCCGATCGTCTCGCGCACCGCCCTGAGTCGGTCGACCTCCTCCTCCGGAGGGATCCGCCCCACCTTCATTTTCACGATGTCGTGGCCGCGGTCGACGTACCGCTGCATCTCCGTCCGGAGGCCTTCGGTACCCTTCCCGTCACGGTAGTAGCCGCCGCTCGCGTATGCAGGGACCGAATCGGTGTACCCGCCCAAGAACTTATACAGGGGCTGTCCTGCCTGCTTTGCCCGGATGTCCCACAGGGCGATGTCCAGAATGGAGATCGCCTTGACGAGCAGGCCCTTTCGACCGATCTGTACCGTCCCGTCGTACATCTCCCGCCAGAGTCGCTCCGTGTCCCGGGGGTCCTCGCCCTCGATCATCGGCGCCAGAATGTCCGTGACCGCGTCGGCGATGAGGTGGGATCCGCCGTACCCCAGCGTGTATCCGAGGCCCTCGATTCCCTCGTCAGTTCGGACGTAGACCAGCGCGTAGTCGCGTGCCTCGACTTCCCGAGTCGCGAAGGCGACTGGGCTGTCCAGCGGGATGGATACGGCCAAGCTTTCGACGTCCGTGATCTGCATGGATCACCCATCGAATGGGGCCGATATATAAGTTCTGCGGCGAGACGTCCGTACGAAGCCAGGGTCTCCGCAGCCGCCACGGTACCGTGTCGAGACGGTCCGAGAGGGCCACCCCGACGACGCGCACCGTTCGAGCGACGGGATGGTACCGGCCGCAGTACGTTTTTGCGGCCGACCGACGATGGGCAACTATGGTTCCGACGATCACGCGGATCGAGAGCATAGAGTTCGAATACCCGCTCGAGGACGTCGGCACCGACGAAAACGGATTCAACCTCGTCTACGATCCCGGGGCGACGACGATGCGGCGTCTGTTCGGCCTCCGCATCGAGACTGACGCGGGCGTCACGGGCGAGTACGTCGGCGGGAACTCGCCGGCGTTCGCCCAGATCAACCAGTTCGCGGACTACCTGATCGGGCAAAACCCCCTCGAACGGGAGCGCCACTGGAGCGAGATCAGGCGCGGCCTGCGGAACTACGACCAGATGGGCATCGGACCGGTCGACATCGCGCTCTGGGATCTCGAGGGCAAATATCGGGGAGCGCCGATCCACGAACTGCTGGGAACCTACCGCGACCGTCTGCCCGCGTACGCCTCGACGTACCACGCCGACGATGCTGGGGGACTCGACTCCCCCGAAGCGTTCGCGGACTTCGCCGAGGAGTGCGCGGAGTTGGGGTACGGCGGCTTCAAGATCCACGGCTGGGGCGGCGCGGAGGCCGCCCGAAACGTCGACCGCGAGATCGAAACCGTACACGCCGTCGGGGACCGCGTCGGGGACGACCTGGATCTGATGCTCGATCCCTCCTGCGAGTACGAGACGTTCGCCGACGCACTCAGGGTCGGGCGGGCCTGCGACGAGGCGGGCTTCCTCTGGTACGAGGACCCGTATCGCGACGGCGGCGTCTCGGAGCACGGACACCGGAAACTCAGGGAGCGTCTCGATACTCCCTTGCTCCAGACCGAGCGGGTGCGGGGTCTCGAACAGCACGCCGACTTCGTGGAGGGCGAGGCGACGGACTTCGTCCGTGCGGACCCGGAGTACGACGGCGGAATCACGGGCGCGATAAAGATCGCTCGGGTCGCGGAGGGATTCGGCTTCGACGTGGAGATACACGCCCCTGGCCCCGCGAAACGGCACTGCATGGCCGCGATCCGCAACACCAACTACTACGAGATGGCGCTGGTTCACCCGGACTGTCGGAACACCCAGCCCCCCGTGTACGCCGGTGAGTACGAGGACTTCCTCGACACCATCGACGCCGACGGCACCGTCGGCGTCCCTGACGGTCCCGGCCTGGGAATCGAGTACGACTGGGGGTACATCGAGACCAACCGCACCGGCTCCCGGGTCTACGAGTGAGACACCGATCCCGGCACTCGGCGGCGCCGACACCGTACACCACACACGCCACGGAACGTCGACGTATCGGCACCACCCGACACCGATCCGCCTGCCGGCACCCGGCACGCCGCTCGCCGTCGGTTCCGTCCCCGAACGGCCGACGCACCGGGGTTTTTAGTAAATACGAATCAACTTACGCGCCACGACGATGGGAACTATCCGGGCGTTGCTCGCCAAGGCGGACGAACGGATCGTACGGACGGTCGTCAGTCTCGAGCGACAGGAATCGGAGCACTGGTGGAAGGGTATCCCCGCCGGGATCGCGCTCTTTTTGCTCACGTTCGGGATCATCGGTGCCGTCCCCGGAGCGGGGCTCCTGGCGTCCGGCATCCGGTATCTCTTCGTGTTCGTGTTGGCGCTGGCCTGGGGACTCCTCTTGCTGTCGGTTTTCCTCGATGCGAAGTACGTCAGGGAGCACTCGGAGTGGGAACCGACGGTCGGACTGTACCTGGCCGTGCTCCTGTTCTTTCCCTTCGCCGGGCCGCTCGCCGGTGGCGTCTACTTGTACAACCGGCACAGGTTCGTCGGAACCCCGTAGGTCGTGATCACTCGTGGCTGCCGAAGTCGGGGTCACGGTCCTCGAAGAAGGCCCGTACGCCCTCCGCGGCTTCCGGGGACGTGAACACCTCCTTGAACAGGGCCAACTCGCGGCGCCTGGCCGCCTCCGGCGACGCGGTTCGGTACGCTTCGAGCGTCCGTTTGATCGCCGCGACGGCCGGAGCGGGACGGCCGGCGACCGTCTCGGCGAACGCCGTCGCCGCCGCGTACGTCTCCGGCGGCTCACAGACGTCCGTCACCACACCCAGCTCCGCCCACTCGGAAGCCGGATAGACGTCGCCCGTGAGGAGAATCGCCAACGCCGTCCGTCTGCCGACGAGGTCGGGGAGCAGTTCGATCGCTCCGGTCCCCGGAAACAACCCCCGTTCGATCTCCGGAAACCCGATCTCCGCGTCCGCAGACGCGAACACGACGTCACAGTGCAGGAGCAGTTCTGCTCCGCCCCCGACCGCGGCGCCCTCGACGACGGCGACGATCACCGCCGACGACGTCAGCATCTCGTGAATCAGTTTCCGTCCCCTGTTCCACGCGTCCTCGATTTCGGCTCCGGTCTCCGTGGATTCGATCCACGACCGCGACTCGTTCAGATCGCGGCCGCCGGAGAACGTCCCCCGCTTCTGCCCCCGCAGGAGGAGACAGCGCGCCTCGGGATCGGCCTCGATCCGCTCGACCACGTCGAACAGTTCCGCCTTCAGATCGCTCGTCAGCAGGTTCACCGGCGGGTTGTCGATCCGCACGGTTCGGACCGCCCCGTCGTCCTCGTAGTCGAGATACTGGTACGTGTCGTCGGTGACCATAGGTTCGACCACCACGTGGACGTACAAGTAACGTTCCCCGGGGAGAGGGCGACCGTCCGGCGTGCCCGGCGAAGTCGACGAACCGGAGAGATCATGTGAACGGCCACCACACGTTTTAAACTACAACGGGTTCTGCACACGATCGTACAATGAGCGCGAAGACGATCGGATACGTCGGACTGGGTATCATGGGGATGCCAATGGCCAAGAACCTCGTCGACGCGGGGTATCCGGTGGTCGGTCACAATCGGTCCCGGGACCCCGTCGACGAACTCGTCGAGTACGGTGGCGAAGGAGCAGGGACACCGCGGGAGGCGGCAGCGAAGGCGGACGTGGTCATCACCTGCCTGCCCGACTCGGAGACGGTCGAGGAGGTCGTCCTCGGTGACGACGGCGTCGCGGACGGACTCGACGACGGCGAGGCGGTGATCGACATGTCGACGATCTCTCCCCCGGTCGCCGAGGCGCTCGCCGACCGGCTCGTCCAGAAGGGGATCCACTTCATGGATGCGCCCGTCAGTGGCGGCGAGAGTGGCGCTATCGAGGGAACGCTCTCGATCATGGTCGGCGGCGACGAAGACGTGGTCGACGACCACAACGACATCCTCGAGACGCTCGGAGAGACGATCACGCACTGTGGGGAGAGCGGGACCGGACAGATCACCAAAGCGTGCAACCAGCTGGTGGTGAGCGGAATGATCGAGGTCGTCGCGGAGGGGTTCGTGTTCGCTCACCAGGCAGGAGCGGACCTCGATGCCGTCTACGACGCCATCAGCGGCGGCTCCTGTAGGGGATTCGTCATGGACCACCACGGCACCCACATGCTCGACGGGGATCACGAGCCCGGATTCTACTCCTCGTACATGTACAAAGACCTCTCCTACGCGGTCGAGGCGGCCAAGGAATACGGGGCGCCGGTGCCCACGACGGCCGTCACCCACGAACTGTACAAGTCGACGATCGAATCCGGCTACGGACAGGAGAAGAACACGGCCGTGATCAAAGTGCTGGAGAACATGGCGGGCGGGATCGACGTGGGCGGCGACAGCTGATCCCGCCGGCCTCGCCGGACGTGATCGACCGCGCGCGAGCGTCCACGGCCCATCTCACCTGAGCGCCGTCGACGAAAGCGACGTCACAGTGTCCCGCCGGTGGTTCGCGGTACGTGATCACACACCACAACGTTAATGTGCGGACGACATCACTACTCCGGCAGGGTCATCATGACGGTAGAGACACAGGCCGAGGAGACCGGAAGCCAGCGCACGGGAAACTATCTACGCCGGCTGGTCATCGCCGGTATCGCCATCGTCTGGACGGTGTTCTGGGTCTCGGTGACGGCGGAAATCTACGCACAGCGCGGGGCGTTCCAGAGTGGCCTGGGTGAGACCAGTATCCTCGGGGTAGTGGTGACGATGTTCCTCATATTCATGCTGCCGGCGCTGTTCGTCATCTTCCGGCAGGCCAAGGGACGGAGCGCCCGGGTGTAGCGGGTGACAGTCGAGTGACCACCGCAGTCGGGCGTTCGCGGTGTCGGACACGGATCCCCGTTGCCCCGAGAGCGAGTCAATGACGCGGCCGATCGGCCGGACGTCGATGCGCGAGCCGGTGGTGCGGCGACGGCTGCCGGCCGCGACGGCGCCGGCGGGGACGGCCTGATCGGACAGTGAGACGCTGGCGGTACAGCGATACGGTACTCACGCTGTGTACGCTCGCGTTCTTCGTCACGATGGCCGGGCGGTTGGCGATCAGTCCCCTCGTCCCCGACATCATCGGCACGTTCGACATCTCCAACGCCGTCATCGGACTCGCGCTGACCGGGATGTGGCTCACGTACGGACTCGCACAGTATCCGAGCGGTATCCTCGCGGAGCGCTACGGCGAACGGCTCGTCATCCTCGTCTCGATCGGTGGGACGGCCGTCGTCAGTGTGGTGATCGCCCTCGCGCCGGCGTTCGTGGTGTTCGTGCTCGCGACGCTCCTGCTCGGGGGTGTCGCCGGACTCCACTACAGCGTCGCGATAACGTTTCTCGAGCGGACACAGGACAGGGTCGGAACCGCCATCGGCGTACACAACGCCGGGGGAACGGCCGCCGGCCTGCTCACGCCCGTCGTGATCGCGTGGGTGACAGTACGGTACGGGTGGCGACCGGCGCTCGCCGCCGTCGCGGTCGTCGGGATACCCGTGACCCTCCTGTTCGCGCGTCGGATCCGGCCGGTCGAACGGAGTCCGTCGACGGCGGCGATACGGGAGCGGCTCAGTCCCGAGTTCGTGCGCAGGTTGCTTTCCAGCCCGTCGATCGGCGTCACGCTGTACGTCGCCGTCCTCAGCGAACTCGCCTGGCAAGGAACCGCGTCCTTTCTTCCGACGTTCCTCATCGAACATCGTGGGCAGTCGACGACGACGGCCAGTGCCCTCTTCTCGGCGTACTTCGTCGTACAGGGGTTCGCGCAGGTCGGAATCGGGACGGTGTCCGACTGGGTGGGTCACGACAACGCGATCGTCGGCTGTATGCTCGCCGGCGCGTTCGGGTTCTGGCTGATCATCGCCGCCCCGGCCTTCGCGGCCGTCGCGGTCGGCATCGGCCTCGTCGGCGTCGGAATGAGCTTCGGACCGGCGGTGATGCAACGGATCCTGAACGAACTCCCGGACGAGGAACAGAACGCCGGGTTCGGGCTGGTGCGAACCATATACATGATCGTCGCGTCCCTCGGGCCGGCGATGATGGGACTGGTCGCCGATGCGTTCGACTTGGCGATATCGTTCGGCGTTCTGGCGGCGTTGCTGCTGTCGGTTGTCGCGGTGTATGTGTTTAGCGCTAGTAAATCACAAGGCGGCGTAAGGATTTGTTGACACTGCAATTTGGTGTTTCACTGGTGTAATGTCGACTATCCAGACATCGTCTGTCGATTCACGGAATCACACCTAAACGGCGACACTAACTGCGAAGAATTTTATTATCTAATTTCAGACGGTTCAGGTGCATGAGTCGGGGATTGATTCGGTAAACGCGTACTGCTTTTGTACGTGGCAAAGTGTAACAGGGCCAGGCGCTCGGCTGTACCTGTCGAACGACGGCTCACCGGACGTGGCCGGGTCAGGAGAGCGGAAACGGCGGTATGCCACCCCCGGTTACGCGGACGGGTATCCGACGTTCCGTCTCTCTAACACCCGTATTCACTCGTTCGTTTGCGTGCCGCTCGTCGTTTTCGCCTCGGGCGTGAGTCGTTCCGGGCCATCGAACCGATCCGGACCGAGCTGGTCGAAATCGATGACGTCGGTCGAGCCGGTGACGATCGCGTCCGAGACCGCCATCCCGACGGTAGGTGACATCATCAGGCCGTGTCCCGAGAATCCGCATGCGACATACAGCCCGTCGACGTCTGTTTCACCGACGATGGGGTGACCATCCGGCGTCGTCGCTAGTACTCCGGTCCAGTGGCTCTTGATCGGGAGATCGGAGATGTCCGGTATGAGTCCACTCACCCTCTCGAGGGCGCGTATCTTGTCTTCCTGACGGACTCGGGGCATATCGACGCGGTTTTCCAGGGGCTTTTTTTCGAGGCTGACCACCGTCTCTCCGTTTGCTTCCGCTCGGAAGTTCGTGTCGCGCGACTCGTCGATAATGAGGGGGGAATCACGGATGCCGAGCGTGTCGAGGACGAGGTATCCGTGCTGGACGAAGTCAACCGGGAGTTCGACGCCAACCTTCGAGGAGAGTTCGTTCCCCCACGCACCCGTCGCGTTGACGACGTTGTCCGCGTCGAATCGACCGATACTCGTTTCGACCCCCGTCACTCGACCGTTCGACACGAGAACGTCCTCCACCGGCGTCCCAGTCTTTACGTCGGCCCCTTCGGCTTTCGCAGCGTTGGCGAACGCTTGGGTCGTGAGATGCGGGTCGATAAACCCGCAATCTTTACCGAGCAGCGCCCCCTCGAAATCGCTCACGTCGATACAGTCGATCCGTTCTTCTACTTCCAAGGGCGTGATGAATTCGGCGTTGACGCCCAATCGCTGATAGAGGTCCATCCGTTCCTCCCAGACCGACCGAATCTCCTCGTTGCGAAGGAGAAAGAGATAGCCGGAACGATGGAACTCGAACTCGTCGCTGACGTTCTCGGAGAAGTTTGAGAAGAACTCGATGTTGCGGTTCATCAGCTCTACGGTGATCGGATGGGAAAACAGGTTCCGAACGCCACCGAGCGCCCGGCCGGTTGCTCCGGAGGCTATCTGGTTTTGCTCGAGGAGAACGACGTCCGAACCTTTCTTCGCCAGGAAGTAGGCGACGCTCGTGCCGATGGCCCCGCCTCCGATCACGAGAGTGGTACCGTTTGTCATAGCACTGAGTCGTTAAACAAATACAAAAATCCTCGGTCGCTCGCATTCAAGAGAAAACCACGGGGCCGGAGACGAAATCCGCAGCGAGACCTGAGCCGTTGGGCAGATCTGAGGAGAGGTGCAAGCCGTGCCGACAGTAGTCCAGTGAGACCACTGGCAGCACCGACGGAATTCCGGTGTGACGTTCGATCGTCCGGGAGATACCACAGCGTTCGAGATCGGTGTCAGCGCATCGTTTCCCCTCCGTTTACGTTCAGCGTCTCCCCGGTGACGAATGACGCGTCACGGAGGTACGCGACGGCATCGGCTACATCTGCGGGGTCGCCGTACTGACACAACGGGATCGACTCGATTTCCTGCTGTTTCTCCGCCGAAGTCCGATCCGCGGTCATGTCAGTCTCGATGTGGCCCGGTGCAACTGCGTTCACGCGGACGTCGGGGGCGAAATCAAGGGCGTGGCTTCGAGTCAGTGAGAGTACCGCGCCCTTCGAAGCCGCGTAGTGACACTCTATCGCGGCTCCCGTATGAGCGAGCATCGACGACATATTCGTGATAGACGGATCGTCGTCGGAATCGTGAAGGTACGGGAGGGCCGACTTCGTCACGTTGAACGCCGAATTGACATTGACGTCCATGATGCGGTCAAAATCTTCGGGTGCGAGCTCGGCCGTGTGAAGGTGCTGATCGATGCCAGCGTTGTTCACGACGTGGTCGACCCCACCGAACGCGTCGACTGTCGAGTCGACGAGACGGTCGGCGCTTGACGGATCCGAGAGGTCCGCTCCAACCGTGATGGCGGATCGACCCCGGTCGCGGATCGCGTCGGCAACGCGCTCCGCTTTTTTATCGTTCTCGTGGTAATTCACCGCGATGTCGTAGCCGTCAGCCGCAAAACGGAGCGCGATCGCACGTCCGAGTCCGCGGGAGGAGCCGGTGATTATCGCTGAAGACATACGGATTCGGAATCCCCGAGACGACTTTACGATTGTGGTGCAAGACGACCGAACGATAGGCCCATCGGGCAGTTCAGATGAGGTCGCGTAACCGCCGTCTCGAACCGAGGGTGTCGAGGATACCCACGGTGCGAGCGGTTCGGGTAGTCTTGGGTGCAATCACTGTTGTAGACTGTCCCGGTGCACACACCACGACCCCAAGGACATCAAGAGGAGACGGGGAGGTGGACATCCCCGTCGGACCGCAGTACGATCGGGGACGCCAGTCAACCAGTTACCGGTCCGACCGCTGTTTTAGCTGGCTGATATTGTATTCGTTCTCGTCGGACCGACGCTCTAGTTCCAGCCCTTCGATAGGCCGGATGACGACCTCACCGACGATGTGGGCCTCGCAGCCCTCTTCCAAGTGTCCGGCGACAGTCTGCTCGCCGTTGAACGCGACGAGGTGCAGATGTGGTTCCCCGTTCGCGATCATTCCGTCTATCGTCCCGATCTCCCACGCCCCGAGCAGTTCGAAGGTCTCGTTGCGCCACTTCTCTTCTTTCGGCAGATCCGCTGTCGGGACGTAGTGATAGTTGAGGTTCCTTACTGTGCCGATCGCCGAAACGACGACCCCGGAGTCGATATCGTATTCATCACACGTCTCTTGGATCGATTCGAGAACCAGGTCCCCGGGCTCTAGTAGGATCGCTATGTGGCCGTCCTCTGCTTGGTGATTTTCCATTTGAAGTCTCCGTCGCCGACGTTCACAAATTGACGTATTAATACTTTTGGTATATGTTTGTCGAAGAACACTTTTGATACGTGTTTGGCGAGGGTGTCATAGAACTCTTTTCACACCGTAATGATCGTGCGTCCCAGATTGTCTCCACGTTCGTAGTTGGTGATAGCGACGACACTCAGCGTTTACCCTGCTCGTTGGAGTATTAATCGTTCTATAGTACCCTCATTCGATGGTTGGCTGGTATGATTTCGACGATGAAAACGGCGTCTGTCGATTCACAAACGCACAGCTAAACGGCGGCACTAATTGACAAGTATCGTATCATCTGATGCCAGACGGTTCAGGTGCGTGAGTAGGAGGGGAATAGGGGTAAACACGACGTCGCGGTCCTGCTGTTGCGATGAGCCGCCGACCGCGGGTCGGGTGACCGTTTCCGGGGGGCGTGTGACTCCATCCCATAATGAATTTAAAACCGGAGGTCGACTGTCCGTCCGCATGTCAGAGAAAAAAGTTGGATTCGTCGGGCTCGGAATCATGGGACTGCCGATGGCCAAGAACCTCGTCGACGCGGGATACGACGTCGTCGGTCACAACCGTTCCGACGACCCGGTCGAGGAACTCGTCGAGTACGGGGGAGCGGACGGCGGGTCGCCGGCTGGCGTCGCCGACACGAGCGATGTCGTCCTCCTCTGTCTGCCGGACTCGCCCGACGTCAGGCAGGTCGTGTTGGGCGACGGAGCGGAGAGCAAGCCCGTCGTCGACGGACTGAGCGAGGGGATGACGCTCATCGACCACTCGACGATCTCGCCGACGGTAACCGAAGGAATCGCCGCCGAACTCGACGAGCAGGGCGTGACCATGCTCGATGCCCCTATCTCGGGCGGTGAACAGGGTGCCATCGACGGAACACTCTCGATCATGGTCGGCGGCGACGAAGACACCCTCTCCGAACAGATGGAAGTCCTCGAGGCCATGGGGGAGACTATCACGCACTGCGGTCCGAGCGGGGCGGGGCAGACGACGAAGGCCGCGAACCAGATCGTCGTCGCCGCGCAGATGGTCGGCGTCAGTGAGGCGCTGGTGTTCGCGGGACAGGCCGGGGCGGACCTGGAGGCCGTCGTCGACGCGATCAGCGGCGGTGCCGCGGGCTGCTGGACGCTCGACAACCGTGCACCGGCAATGATCCACGGGGATTTCGATCCGGGGTTCTTCGCCGAATACCAGTACAAGGACCTCCGGATCGCGACCGACGCCGGCGAAGCCTTCGGTGCTCCGATGCCCCAGACGGAGCTGGCACACGAACTGTACAAGTCGATGGTCCAGAACGACATGGGGAGAGACGACAACTCCGGCGTCATGCAGGTGTTGGAGCTGATGGCCGGCGGCGAGGTGCGTGCTGGGGAGTAGGACACCCCGGTCGTGAGGGAATCGCCAGAGAGCTCGGATCTACGGCGGTTCGAACCAGAGAGTTGACAAAACATTTATTGCCGTCGGCGAATCTTTTGTCATGACACATAGACGATCACGAGGATGACAACAATGACAGAGAGTGACGGCATGTCGATCGATCAAGAGGCAACGAATGCCAACGGCGGCGGGACAGGATCGAAAACGAACGTCAAACTGGACGACATCACGAAGATATTCCAGGACGACGAGGAGGGAAAGGTCGTCGCCGTAGACGATCTGTCTCTGGACATCCTGGACGGGGAGTTCCTGGTGTTCGTCGGGCCGTCCGGCTGTGGGAAGACGACCACGCTTCGGACCGTCGCCGGGCTGGAGACGCCGACCGAAGGGCAGGTTATCATCGACGACGAGGACGTCACCGGCCAGGACCCGCGGCAGCGGAACATCGCGATGGTGTTCCAGAACTACGCGCTGTATCCGCACAAGACGGTACGACAGAACATGAGTTTCCCCCTGGAGGTGCGGAATTACCCCCCGAACGAGATCACGGAGCGGGTCGAAGACGCCGCGGAGTTGCTCGACATCACCGAGCTCCTCGAACGGCGGCCGAAGCAGTTGTCCGGCGGCCAGCAACAGCGCGTCGCGCTCGGCCGGGCCATCGTCCGCGAGCCCGACGTGTTCCTGCTCGACGAGCCACTGTCGAACCTCGACGCGAAGCTCCGGTTGCAGATGCGGACCGAACTCAACGAGCTCCACCAAAAGGTCGGGAAAACGACGATCTACGTGACCCACGACCAGGCGGAGGCGATGACGTTGGGCGACCGAGTGGCGGTGATGCGGGACGGCGAGATCCAGCAGGTCGGGCCACCGCAGATGCTCTACGACAATCCGGTCAACCTGTTCGTGGGAGGGTTCATCGGCGAGCCACCGATGAACTTCTTCCCGGTGGACATCGAGGACACCGGGGACGGGTACACCGTCAGTTCGGTGCATTTCGACTTTCAGCTTCCGGATCGGTTCGCCCAGAAGCTGTCGGAACGTGACTCGCCGCTGGGGGAGGCAATCCTCGGTATTCGCCCGGAGGACATCTCCGACGCCGAATTCGTCGACGAGACCGAAGGATACCACGTCTTCGACTCCCGCGTGAAGATCGTCGAACCTCTCGGCTCCGATAAGTTCCTCACGATGATCGACCCCGAGCACGATCCGTCGGAGGAGCCGATCACGAGCGCCGGGACGGAAGGTGAGATCGTCACGCAGGCCACGGAGGAGTTCACCGTCCGGGTCCCGCCGGAGAGCACCGCCAGAGAGGGGGAACTCCTCCGGATCGCCATGGAGTTCGACTCCCTCCACCTGTTCGATGCGAGCACCGGGAAGAACATCCTCTCGGACAAGCGGATCCACTACAAAAAGGACAGCCCGGCTGCACAGTAATCGGACACGGTCCGTCACCCCTCCCAGGACGGACACCACCGAGGACGGCCGTCGGCCGCCCGCCCACCCCCGCACGAGCCGGTTCGTTACCCTCCGAGCGCCGTGACGAGGGCCCCCGCGGTCGTCGTCGACCCGTCTCGACGTCGCCTGCCGCAGACGCCCACCTCAGTCGAGAACCAGCTGCGGAGGGCCGAGTGCTCCGGCGGACGCCTTATCGAGCGTCATCGAAACCGCACGCTCGAAGTCCCCGAGGCCGCCGAGTTCGTGAGAGATGTAGTCGGCGATGGACACGCGACCGCTCGCGACCAGTTCCGTGGCGAACGCTCCGGTATCGATGTTGGGAGTCAGGGAGACGACCCCCGCCTTGTCCCTCGGTGCGATCCACGTCAGGTATTTTTTCCGTACCGCGGCCGGATCGATCGTCATCTCGTCCGTGAAATGACCGACCGGCACGAACGTCCCGCCGGGTCGAACCATCTCGAACGCCTGCGTCACGGGCCCCGAGCCGGTGGTCAGATGTGACTGCGAGCCGCCGACCGCCTCGAACGCGACGTCGACACCGATACCGTCGGTCGCCCGGTGTACCCGTTCGACGGGATCAGTCTCCTCGGCGTCGATTCCGACCAGTCCCTGCTCTGCCGCCAGTTCGACCTTCGTCGGGTCGACGTCGACGGCGAAGACGCGGCTCGCCCCGTGGTCCAGCGCCAGTTGTCCGAGTTGGTATCCCATCACGCCGGTGCCGACGACGCCGACGGTGTCGCCGGAGTCGAGTCCCGCGTCACGGACACAGACGAGAGCCGCGGCCAGCGGCTGCAAGGCGGCCGCCTCGGCGTCGGACACCCCGTCCGGAACCGTACAGAGCGTCTCCGCCGGTGCGGCCACGTACTCCGCCAACGCACCCGGGCGGTGCATACCGACCGTTCTGGGGTGTCGGCAGTACGTCTCCTCGTCCGCTCGACAGTAGACGCACTCGCCGCACGGGCTCTTGCCGGGCGCGTAGACGCGGTCGCCCTCCTCGAACGCGTCGACGCCGCTCCCGAGGGCGGTCACGACGCCGGAAAACTCGTGTCCGAAGAGGCGGCCGTCGCCGTCGGTGATCCGGGACCGAACGTCCTCGTACCCCGATTCGTACATGCCGCGGTATATCTGACACTCGGTCACGCTGAGCTGGACCCGCGATACGCGGACGAGAACCTCACCGTCGCCGGGTTCCGGACGCGGGACATCCTCTACCCTGGCATCGCCGAAGTCGTGGCAGACGACAGCGTCCATAATGTCAGTGATACGCCACGACCACATAAGTGCGGGGGTGGTAGCCGAAGGACGACGCTGCGGCGACGCGGCCGTCCCGACCGATTCTCGGGCGGGTTCCGGGACGGGCGCTGGATCGCTCCGGACCGACCGGGACGTGTCGGGGGCTGGACCGTGCCCGGCTATCCGTCCCAGGGTGTGTCGAGATCGTACGCGTCGGCGAGCTCCGACAGCGTTTCTCGCACGCCACTTCCGAGCGGAATCCCCTCGCTCTCCCGTTTCGCGCGGGTCCTCGCCTCGGGTTCGCCGGGTAACAGCACCTCGTCGAATCCCTCGGCCGTCCGCCGTGATTTCAGCTCCGAGATCATCGTCTCGACGTCGTTTTTGAACGCCTCGACGTCGCGGAACGCGCCGACGTCGAGTGCGCCGACGAAGTGCCCGATCCGCTGTGGTTTCGAGTAATCGTCGTAGAGGGAGTCGACACTCGGGCTGTGCCCCATCCCCGAGAGGAGGCCGGAACACACGTCGACTAGGAGTCCCAGACCGTATCCCTTCGGACCGCCGACGGGGCGAAGCGCGTGGACTTCCGACGGATCCGTCGTCGAGTTCCCCCGTTCGTCGAGCGCCCACTCCTCGGGTATCGACTTACCCTCTTCGGCGGCGAGGATGATCTTGCCCTTCGCGACCACGCTCGTGGCCATGTCGAGCGTGATCGTCGGCGACTCCAGCGTCGGGATGGAGTACGCGAGCGGGTTCGTCCCGAAGTACGGGTCGATGCCACCGAACGGGGCGACGTTCGGCCCCACGTTCGTCATCGCAAACCCGATGCAGTCGCGGTCGGCGGCCCGTTCCGTGTAGTACGCCGCCGTTCCGAAGTGGTTGCTGTTTTCCACGACGGCGAACGCGGCGCCGGTCTCCTTCGCTCGCTCGACTGCCCGATCCATCGCCTCCACCGTCGCGTACTGGCCCGGTCCGTCGTCCGCGTCCACGCGGAACGTCCCGCTCCGGGGTCCGGTGACGGATACGTGCGGCGAGTCGTTGAACCCACCCTGTTCTAACTTCAGGGTGTAGGGCTCGAGACGGACGACGCCGTGTGAATCGACGCCTCGCAGGTTCGCCGTCACCAGTCCGTCGGCGAGCACGGTACTCGCGTCGTCGTCGAGCCCCGCCCGCGAGAAGACCGACCGGGTGAATGCCTTCAACTCCTGACTATCGACTCGAATGTCGTCCACCGTCATGTCGTGTGAGATTCAGGACTCGTCGGGTTAAAGATAGGGGTGAGCCACGAAGCCAGCATCGCGTCCGCGGGCCGACCCGTGATCGCCGGACTCGTACGGCTTCCGGAGGTAACTTTTTGTAACTAGAAATATACATTCCAGAGGCGATGGAGCAACGAAACGCATTCAGGGAGCGTATCGAAAACGACGAGGTCGCCCTCGGCGCCCGCGCATCGAGCTTTTCGCCGGCGCTGGTAGAGATCTACGGTGGTCTCGGACTGGACTTCGTCTGGCTGGATTTCGAACACACCGGGGAGAGTCCCTGGGACTCCATGCTCTTCGAGAGTCTCACGCGAGCAGCGGAAGCGGGCGACATCGAACTGTTCGTCCGCTTGCCGGCCCCTGACCAGGCGCTGATCCGGAAAGTGCTCGATGCGGGAGTCCGGAACCTCCTCATCCCGCGTATCGACAGCGCGGCGGAAGTGCGTCGCGCGGTAGAAGCGACACGGTTCGTGTACGACGGTGAACCGGGGGAGCGCGGGATCGCGGGCGGCCGATCGAGCGCCTACGGGAACGCGGACGACTACGTGCGACGCGAGGACGAGAACGTCTGTCTCGGCGTGATGATCGAAAAGACCACCGCGGTTTCGGAGCTCTCCGAGATACTCTCCGTCCCGGAGCTCGGGTTCGTGTTCATCGGCCCCGGGGATCTGTCGGTCCAGCTCGGTCACCCCGGCAATCGGGACCATCCGGAGGTCCGAGAGACGATCGAGCGAATCGAGGCCGCCGGCCGAGACGCGTCCGTGCCGGTCGGAGGGATCGCTCACGATCCCGAGGAGGCCGATAGAAAGATCGACGCCGGCTACCGGATCATCCGACTGGGCGGCGAGTTCGAGGCAGTCCAGCAGGTCCTGAAGACCCGTTTGGACGACCTCGCCGAACTGCAGGGCGGCGGGTGATCCGGTGGCACCCGATCGCGGATGGTCGCCGAGGACCCGTCGGCTCCGCGCGGTCGTCGGCCCGGTGTGACTCGGTACTCCGCTTTGGCGACCCGTCCGCCCACGGACTGTGAGCCGAATCTTAAACAGTTGCATCGTACACGGCGTCTCTCGGAACCAGTACCACTATTACGGAGAGCACAGGTCTTCGGACAGTGATACGGATCGAGCACCTGCTCGGAGAGGAGGCGGTCATCCTCCAGGACGAGGACTTGCGCCTCTTGCTCCTGGCGAACGCTATCGGAGCCCTCGGGACGGCGCTCGTTTCGCCGATCCTCGAATCCCTCACGGGACCGTTGAACGTCTCCGCAGCGGAGGTCGGCCTCTTGGTCACGGCGGTGGCAGCCCCGTCGATCGTGTTCATCCCCGTCATGGGGCTGCTCTCTGACCGGTTCGGCCGCAAGCCCCTGCTCGTCGTCGGCCTGTTGCTGTTCGGGATCGGCGGTGTCGGTATCGCGTTCACGACCCACTTTCGTGTCATTCTGGGGCTGCGAGTGATCCAGGGAATCGGCTTCTCGAGTGTCACCCCGAACATCATCACCTGTCTCGGGGACATCTACGACGGAAACGCGGAGGCGACTGCCCAGGGTGTCCGGTTCGGAGTCAGCGGCGCGTCCCAAGCCGTCTTTCCGGCAATCGCCGGGGTCGTCGTCGTCGGTTCGTGGCAGTATCCGTTTCTCATCTACGGGCTCGCGTTTCCCGTTGCCGCCGTCGTCGCGGTCCGCCTGGACGAGCCAACCGACGGCGGCGACGCGTCCACCGAACCGAAGTCCCGGACCACGAAGGAGTACGTCGCCGACCTCCTCGGTCTCGCGTGCCGCCGCCGCGCAGCAGCGTACATCTTCGCCCGCGCGGTCGTCGTGCTACCGTTCATCACGTTTCTCACGTACAATTCGCTGATAGTGATCCGGCTGCAGGCCGGCTCCGCGGGGCAGGCGGGGCTCGTAGTCGCCCTGTTCAGCGTCACGTACGCCATCGTGGCGACACAGACCGGCCGCATCCTCAGTCGGTTCGACAGCCCGACGATACCGCTCGTCGTGGCGAACGCGTTTCTGGGCGGCGGGCTAGCGGGCTTTGCGGCCTCACCGTCCGTGATCGCCGCGGTGCCAGCAGTCGCCGCGATCGGGATCGGCGTCGGTCTCACGTTCTCGATGTATCGGAGCATCATCACGGGGCTGGCCCCCCAACAGCTTCGGGGTGGGCTGGTCAGTCTCGCCGAGTCGGGCGCACGTATCGTCGTCACGGCCACTCCGGTCGTCGTGGGTCTCGCGCTCGTCTCCGCGGAGTCGATCCTGTCCCCCGAAGCCGCTCTGCGGTGGGTCGTCGTCACGACCGGTCTCCTGTCCGGAGTGATCGGGCTCGTCGCCGTCGTCGCGGCTCGCGCGTCGCCGCCGGTACCCCAGTCGTCGGCGTCGTAGCCGCGTGGACCCACGACCACGAGCGCCCCGGAGCCGACGGCGGTGTCCGTCCGCCTGTCGGCCGTCCGGGTGGACGGGACACGTCTCCACCGGCCACCGACGGCGCCGCCGGGGATACCGTTCGCTCCACTCCGGAGGCCGGGAGGTAGACGACAGCATATTAGGGACCAGTACGTACGGACGGATGTTCATGGTGGACGACACGCCGGCGGAACAAGCCGAAATCGAGAAACTACGGGCTCGCGATCCGGGCGAGGCCGACGACGAAGTGTACGAGGACGTCGACATCGCCGCACTGCCTGGCTGGTGGCGACGGGCGATCGAAGAGTTCGAAGAGCACGACCTCCGGCCGTACCGACCGCCGCGTTTCTCGGATGGCACGTTGAAACACGTGGTGGTCGACCGCCTCGAGAGCCGATACGACGTCACGTTTCGGTTCATCGGCATGAACGTCTCCTACGGTGACGACTGGGAAGTGTACGTCGACGGCAACCGGATCGGTACGATCGGTCGCCATCGGTCCCCGCACGGGTACACCATCTTCGAGATGGAGAGCGACGAGTTCGTCTCGTGGGTGACAGAGGCCATCGGTACCGAGCGGGAGTGACACACGTGACACTCACCCAAAATTTTAATCGGCACGGGAACGACGGAGACGCCATGGAATCGCGATCGATCTTCATCGGAGCGACAATCGCGCTCGCGTTCATATACCTGATCGTGACCGAACCGAGCAAGGTCTCGTTGGTTTACAAAGCGGCGTACGCCGTCATCGCCGTAACGGCCATCGCGACGATAGGCTACGGGATCGCAGACCGCGTCCGCTCGGAACGGTCTCCGCGGTAGCGGATCCACCAGCCGTCGGTCGACGCGGTCCGGAGACCGCTCCTCGGGACGCCCGTCGTGCTGGCCCGATATCCCGGGAGCGCGAACATCGCGACGGGACCCAAAACACTAACTCGGAGAGGGATGAGGGCCGTAGTGAGGATCAGTATGACAGAACGAGAGTGGAACGTCCTCCTCCCGAAGGACATCGATCCGGCTGGCCCGGAATCCATCGACGACATCGCATCGTTCACGTCCATCAGCGAGTTCGGCCTGGCGCCGGACGACCTGAAGCCACATATCGATCAGTTCGACGCGATCATTCTCCGGAAAGCGGAGCTGACCGGGGCGGTACTGGAGGCGGCGGACAACTTGAAGATCATCGCGAAACACGGTGTCGGACTCGACAACGTCGACATCGACGCCGCGAGCGAACACGGCATCATCGTGTGTAATACCCCCGGCGCCAATGCACGGTCCGTCGCCGAACACGCGCTCACCCTGCTTCTCGGAGTCAACCGCCGACTCGTCGCCATGGATTCGGCGACGCGGAACGGAAAGTGGGATCGTCAGCGGTGGAGCTCGCACGAGATCGCCGGCAAAACGGTCGGCCTATTCGGCTGTGGGGACATCGGCCAGGTACTGGCCGAACTGGCCGACTGCCTCGATCTCGATGTCCTCGGATACGACCCGTACCTCGGCGAGGACGACCTTCCGGACGTGATAACGAAGGTCGAGGAGACGTCCACGCTCTTCGAGCAGTCGGACGCAGTCAGCATCCACTCACCGCTGACGGACGAGACCCATCACGCGATATCGGCGCAGGAACTGGAAGAACTCGGGGCCGAAGGAATCCTCATCAACACGGCACGTGGCCCGATAGTCGACGAGAGTGCCCTCGTTACGGCACTCAGGAACGAGGTGATCTTCGGTGCCGGTATCGACGTCTTCGAGCGCGAACCACCGGCCGACGATAATGCACTGTTCGACCTCGAGAACGTCATTCTCTCCCAGCACGTCGGCGGGGTGACGAGGGAGGCGATGCGACGGATGTCGACCGGGGCTGCGGAGTGCGTTCGAGCGAGATATCGCGGAGAGACCCCGGACACGGCCGTCAATGCAGGGGAGAGTGACAGCTAGCCGCGACGAGACGTATCGGAGCGTGCGAGTATCGGACGAGTGGATCACGCCCGATCCGTCCCGAGCGTTCGGGATGGTGCGGCCGCCGGTCCGGTCGGCCCGTCCGACAGCCCGACGCACGACGCCGCGCCGTATCGCCGAAACCGAACCGGAGGGGGCAACGACATTTCACTACTCGAAATTATCGACCTCACGCTCCAGCGGTCCAGTCGCCCCGTTCGGCATCCGGGCGCCCGACGTCGCACCGTATCGCCGAAACCGAATCGGAGGGTGCAACGACATTTCACTATTCGAAATTACCGGTCCCACCCCCCGAGCCGGCAACCGACTGTGATAACAACCATATGGATGTTATACTATACGCAGCTCTTCACAACAACGAGCGACACGACTTCGCACCGTGAAGTCGGAGCGTGACGTAGGCGGTGGCGGGGACGGACGACGCCGAGTACGGACTACGTGTCGTGTACGCGTGTACTCGAGGGGTCGAGTCGCGGTCACCGGCACAACGTCACCACGGCGAACCCTACGCCACCAGTCTGGTCGCGGCCAGCACTCCCACATCCGGACGGGGGAGCTGCCAGGCTCCGAACTCGGAGGGGTGAAATCGGTCGTCGCCGAGAGAGACCAGCGAAGACGAGGAGAACCCGGTCAAGGACGTCGGCGCCGACGTGCAAAGTCGAGAAGTAGGGAGAGCTGCGTCCCCGATAGCGCATGTCCGTCCGGAGTTATCCGTCGAATATCGCCGAGACGAGGGTTCGAAAGCGGTACATTCCGAGAGGGGCGAATGAATTTCACAATGAGAAACAACCACTGATAAAGGGCACAGTAAGTTTCATAATCGTAAAAGATGCATGGGATGGTATGACGGACCACATACCGGCCGGCCGCACCGAAACCCTGAAATCGGTCGAAACGGCGATCACCGTCATCGAGGGACTACGGGACCTCGACGGTGGACGGGTGTGCGAGGTCGCCGACCACACCGATCTCCCGAGCAGCACGGCCTACAAATACTTGAACACGCTCCGAAAGCACGACCTGGTCGTCAAGGAGAGTGGACAGTACAGACTCGGACTCAGGTTCCTGACGTTCGGAGGGTACGTCCGAAACGCGGCAGTCCCCACGGACCGGATCTGGGAGATGCTGAAGACGATCGCCAATCGGACGGGGGAGATGACGCATTTCACGACCGAGGAGCACGGGAGACCGGTCATGCTCTATGCGTTCCGGGGTGAAACCGGGGTCCAGACCCGTACAAACGTCGGTCAGAGGCTGTACATGCACCAAGTAGCCTCCGGGAAAGCGATCCTCTCGACGATGGCGGACGAGGAGATACGGGCGATCGTGGATCGGCACGGACTGCCGAAGGCGACGAAGAACACGACCACCGACCCCGAAGCGCTCTTTACTGAGATCGAGCGGATCCGCGAGACTGGAGTCGCCTTCAACCGCGAGGAGAGCGCGAAAGGTGTCCACGCGGTCGGCGTCCCACTCGCTCCGGACGAAGGTACCGCGATCGGTGCTTTCACCATCGCCGGCCCGGCCTCGCGTCTCACGGGGGACCGGCTGACGGAGGAGCTGCCGGCCGCACTCGACGAGGCGGTGAACGAACTCGAATTGTGCCTCAGATACGGACAGAACCCACAGTCTGCGACGGGCTGAGCTGGTCGCCCGCCGTCGGTGGCGACATCGACGGACGAGTTACGCCCGCCGTTCGACGAGGGAGATATGTTCCGCGACCAGAACAGTCTCGTCGTGCTGGTTCGTCGCCTCGTATCGCTCGATGACCTTCCCGAACTGCTCGCTGTGGTCGGACGTCTCGACGACCTCGCTGTAGATCGACAGCGTGTCGCCGACGTACACCGGCTCGACGAAGCGAACCGACTCGTACCCATACGAGAGGCGTGTCAGGACGATACCGGCGGCCCAGGAGGAGACGATCGCGAAAACGAGCGTCCCGTGGGCGACGCGTGCCTCCAGAACGGGGTGGTCCGCGACGTAGGGATCACTCATGTGGATCGGATGGACGTCCGCCGTGAGACCAGCGAAGGTGTTGATATCCGAGTCGGTGATCGTCCGGACGTCCTCGACGGCGAACTCGTCACCGACGTCGAACTCCTCGAAGTACCGCTTCTCGAACGGAGGTTTGCCCATACGGTGTCGTTACGGCATCGGCGTATAAGCATTTGGACGGGCCGTTTGGGACCGTCGGACAAGCCCCCTCGCGGAGGCGGCCGGTGTGCTGTACCGGTCGTCGGCTCAAAATACGTGATGAGCTAGATATGAAACTCAACAAAAATATTATAATCCCCACTGTCGACGTCCGTTGTATGGCTGCCAGCACACGGAGGGATATAGAGGCGAATATCCAGCGTGTCTCCGAATATACGCGAGCGATGGATCTCGAACGCGAACCCATTCCGGGAGGGGCGAAGTTCATGGCTATCGAGGGGCTGATAGCGACCGGCCTGTCCCAGAATATAGACCACGCGAAGCGACTCGTCGACAGGAGCATCGAAACACAGGTCGGTACGGGCGAACTGAGTTACGGTGATCGGAACTTCTATACGTCTCCTTGTGCGCTCGCGACGTCCGTCCTCGAGTTCTACGACCGAACGGGCGACGAGCGCTACCTCGATGCAGCCGAACGACAGGTCCAGTACGTCCTCGATGCCCCCCGCGTCGGAAACGGTGGCATCTCACACAACAAGGACACCCCGCAGCTCTGGGTCGATTCGCTCTACCTGATGCACCCGCCGATAGCCCAACTCGGCAGTGCGCTCGGCGAGGAAGAGCTCTACGACGAGGCAGCGGAACAGATACTCGCACACGCGGAGTACCTCCAGGACGACGCGACGGGCCTGTTCAGACACATCTGGACCGAAACGCCCAACGACTACCCGGAAGGGTCCTTCTGGGGTCGCGGAAACGGGTGGGCCGCTGCCGGGATTTTGGAGGTCCTCGAAGCGATCCCGAACCACCACGACCGGAGGGACGAACTCCTCGAGATTTTCCACGACCACCTCGAGACGATCGTGGAGCTCCAAGACGAGTGTGGGTACTGGTGGAACGTGATCGACGACGACTCCACGTTCCTCGAAACGTCCGTAACGACGATATACGCGTACGTGCTCCGGCGGGGGATCGACATCGGTGTCGTTCCCGGAGCGTACGAGACGGCGACGAAACGGGCGTTCGACGCGATCGGCGCGTCGATCAACGACGACGGCGTCGTCACCGGTGCAACGTACGTGACTACCCACGATCCAAACGAGCAGCTGACGTCGGAGGACGTCTTCTCGCCGAGTGGCTACGCCCAGGGCTGGTATCTGAAGACGGCGACGTACTACCTAGAGAACGACCACCTCGTCGCCGAATAGCGCGCGGCCGGAGGCAGTTCCTCTCCGGACGGCGTGTCCCGACCGTCTGCGGGGACCGTCACCAGCCCCGCGGAGGGAACGGGCGACGATCCAGGCCCACCGGCGAGGATCGGTCCGTGGTGAAAGTATTTATTTGAGACGGTCCTACGGAGCTGTATGGAATTTGGTATTTCGTTCCTCCCGCACGACACGGAGACGATGGTACGGAAGGCACGGCGGGCGGAGGAGCTGGGATTCGAGTTGTTCGGCGTCGCCGACTCCCAGTGTATCGCCCGAGAACTCTACACGACGCTCGGCGCCGTTGCTCACGCCACCTCGTCGATGGAGGTCGGTCCGGTGGTGACGAACCCCGTGACGCGACATCCGGCCGTAACCGCGAGCGCAATCGCGACGGTACACGAGTGTACCGACGGACGTGCGATACTGGGGATAGCAACCGGAGATAGCGCGGTCTACACGCTCGGCGAACGTCCCGCACGGCTGGCCGAACTGGAGGGAACGGTCGAGAAGCTACGAACGCTCTGGCGGGGGGAGCCGGTCGAATTCGACGGCGAGTCGGTGTCCCTGCGGTGGCTCCCGGAGACGGGGACGGCGGACGACGTGTCGATCATGTTCGCCGCCGAGGGTCCGAAGACGCTCCGGACCGCCGGTCGGATCGCCGACCGAGTGATCGTCGGCCTGGGTCTCCTCCCGGAGGTGATCGAAGAGGCGGTCGGGGCGGTGAACGAGGGCGCGCGGAGTGCGGGCCGGGATCCGGACGACGTGGAGATATGGGTGTTGTCCCAGGTGAACGTCGCCGACAGCTATCGGGTCGCCGTCGACGAGATCAAGATGGGAATCGCCGCCTCGGCCCACCACTCGTTGCAGTTCACCTTCGAAGGGAAGAGCGTCCCCGAAACGTACGAGGACGACTTGCGCGAGCTGGTGAACCGGTACGATCCAAACGAGCACGAAGAGACCGGCGAGACGACGAACAAACGAATCGTCGAGGAACTCGGCCTGACCGACTACCTCGCCGACCGCTACGCCATCGTCGGGACGGTCGACGACTGTGTGGAGAAGATACGGACGATCGAAGCGACCGGCGCCGTCGACGGAATCGTGATGCCGCTACACAGGGAGGAGGACCGGGACCTCCTCACGCGACTGGGACGCGACGTCCTCCCCCGCGTTCGGGAGGACTGACGGCCCGCCGAGACTCCCACCCCGAGACGCGGTCACGTCGGGTCGCCGGGTGCCGGGACGGGTGGGGCTGAAGACCCCTCCGAAAGAGCTATGCCCGTGCTGGCGGATCAGAGGGGCATGGACGGCCCGTTGGATGGAGTACGAGTGCTCGACTTGGGACAGATATTCATGGGCCCGTACTGCGGGTTCGTGCTGGCCGGCCTCGGTGCCGACGTCGTCAAGATCGAACCCCCGGGCGGCGAGACGATCCGTAGTCGAGACGACGACGGCTATCCGCCGGCGTACTACTTCTACAATTCGAACAAGCGGGACGTCGTTCTGGACCTGAAATCGGCCGATGGAAAAGAGTTGTTCCGGGAGCTAGTCGCCCAAGCGGACGTCGTCATCGAGAATTTCAGACCGGGGACGATGGATCGGCTCGGGCTCGGATACGAGGAACTCGTCGACGTGAACCCGGAACTCGTCTACGCGCACGGTTCCGGCTACGGCGAGTACGGACCCTACACGGACGACCCCGCGATGGATCTGGCAATACAGGCGAGAGGTGGGGTAATGACGACGACGGGGTTCCCCGACGGTCCGCCGATCAGGGCGGGCCCGGGCGTCGCAGATATCCTCGGCGGCATCCACCTTGCGACCGGCGTGATCGGCGCGCTGTACGAGCGGGATCGGACCGGTGAGGGATCGTACGTGGACGTCGGGATGTTCGACTGTGTCTACCCGACGCTGGCCTCTCCGGTCACGGCACATCTCAGAGGCGCCGAGGAGCCGTTGCGGTTCGGTAACCGACACGCCGGCGGGTCCCTCGCGCCGTACAACGCCTACGAAACTGCGGACGGGTACGTCGTCGTCATCTGCGTCACGGACGAGCAGTGGACCCACCTGGCCGACGAGATGGGGGAGTCCTGGCTGTCCGAGGACGACCGATTCGCGACGAAAGTCGCCAGGGCGAACCACGTCGACCAGGTCGACGAACTGGTCCAGGCGTGGGTCGAAAAACGGGAGAAAGACGCCGTCGCGGAGCGGCTGAACGAACGCGGCATCCCCTGTGCCCCCGTCCAGACGCTCGACGAGATCACGTCGGATCCCCAGTTACACGCCCGGGGCATGATCAACCACGTCGAGAGCGACGGGAGCGTCGACGGGGAGATTCCCGCACCGGGCGTGCCGATCCATCTCGACGGAGAGAGACCACCGATCTCGAAAGCACCCCGACTCGGGGAGCACACCGACGAGGTGTTCCGGGAACTCGGCTACTCACGGACTGCACTCAAGGAGTTCCGCACCAGGGACGTTATCGAGTAGTGATCCGGCGAGCCGTCCCCCCACCAGGATTATGTGACAACCCCCGAAATACGGCTGTCGATGGTTCGAGACACGGTGAGCGGAAAACTTACCGATCCCGACGAGGCTGTGGCGAGCGTCACTCCGGGTAGCACGATCACGATCTCCGGACTGGGAAACATGCTGTGTCCCGAGGCGACCCTCGCTGCGTTGGAGGAGTCGTACCTGGCGGACGGGACGCCCGAAAGCCTGACGGTGTTTACCCCGATCCGGGCCGGAAACGAGGACACCGGGCTGGAACACTTGGCCCACGAGGGGCTTCTCGACCGGTTGATCACCGGAAGTTTCAACACGGCGACACAGCCCGGTATCAGCGAACTGGTGACTACGAATGCGATCGAGGCCTACGCATTTCCGATGGGGGTCGCGTTTCAGTTGCTCGAACAGCAGGCCGGCGGGTCACCGGGCCTCCTGACCGAAGTCGGCCTCGGAACGTACGTCGACCCGCGACGGAAGGGAGCCAAATACAATCGGGCGACGGGCGATCTCGTGGAGGTGCGCGAAGTCAACGACGAAGAGTATCTCTTCTACCGGACCATCCCGATCGACGTCGCGATCATCAAAGGCACCACCGTCGACCGCCGCGGAAACGTCTCCATCGAACACGAGCCCAACGAACTCGGGATACGGGACATGGCGATGGCTGCCCGCAACTCCGGAGGGACGGTAATCGCCCAGGTGAAACGCATCTCCGAGTCCACACACGGGAACGGTCGATCGGTCGCGGTCCCGGGCGATATCGTGGATCACGTCGTCGTCGACCCATCGCAACGGCAAATCCTCGGACACGACTGCGTCGACGAGGCCTTGACGGGAGGCATCCACCGGTCGCTCCGCCCCGGGGAGCGGTCGGACGTCGACGCCCTCGAACTCAGGAAGCGGATCATCCTCCGTCGAGGATTGGCGGAGGCCAAGTCGGGCGATCTGGTCAATCTCGGTGTCGGGATGCCCGTCTATCTCCCCGCAGTCGCCAAGGAACGCGGGCGGTTCGACGAGATCACGATCACGACCGAACACGGAAACATCGGTGGCACCCCGAATCCGGAGGAGTTCGGCTCGCACTACAACTTCGAGTCGCAGTTGAAATCGGCGGATATCTTTCGGCTGTATCAGGGCGGTGGGCTGGACGTCTCGTTCCTGGGGCTCGCACAGATCGATGCGTTCGGAAACGTCAACAACAGCAACTTCGCCGGGATACTGCGGGGCCCCGGCGGGTTCATCGACATCACCAACCGGACGGATCGAATCGTGTTCTGCGGGTCGCTCACGGCCGGCGGTCTCGACGTGGCCGTCGACGATGGAGAGTTGGTCGTCGAGTCCGAAGGGCGCAATCGGAAGTTCGTCGAGACGGTCGAGGAGGTGACGCTCAACGGCGAAACGGCGCTTGATGCGGGATCGACGATCACGGTGATCACGGAGCGCGGCCGTTTCGAGGTCACCCGCGACGGACTCGTACTGACCGAAATCGCACCGGGTATCGACGTCGACGAGGACATCCGCCGACACGTCGCGTTCGACATCGTCGTCGACGACCCACTGGCGACGTACGATCTCGATGCACTGACGACGTCGCCGGATGGCCGCCGTAGCGGTTGAACCCGTTCGGACACCCGACCCCGGGCGAACGCGGATCGAACGTGCGATGACTTCGTGCGACAGATAACTATCATATTTAGATACAATCTAGAATTCCGAGTTATTTGGTTCCAAGGAGCCCCAAAAGTGGTCGGCGACAGGTGTAACGGACCGATCCACGGTCCGGGGGGCGGCGCGAGTCCGAATCACGTTGCAGGCCACGGATTCGGGACGCGACGACCGGCAACGATATGTTCCGCCATCTACCCGGGGAGACGACACGTGTACGGCGACTCGTGCGGCATTCACCGGGAACGACGGCGCCGGAGCCGCCTCGTTATCCGGCGGCGATAGCCAGTGACCCGCTACGGCCACGTAGCGGAAGCGGACTGACGGAGACGAACGCCACGAAGAATCGGACACCCCTAAACATACCTGAAATGATAATAGAGGAGATGGTTATATTTTCCGAGTATTTCAGCCGCGTCGATCCGGCCACCGCAGAGCCACGAGTTCGAACCGCCACCAGCCGGTACGACGCCACCAACCGCACTCGTTCGAGAGCCGAGTGGGTCGCGGTTGGGACGACACCGGCGGACCCGTTCGGGAGGCAGTTCGCGGATGAGAGACGGCCGCATCGAGTGCTGGGCGACCGAACGGGAGCCGGGATCGTCG
Organism: Haloplanus litoreus; assembly: GCF_045690335.1. Classification (GTDB taxonomy): domain Archaea; phylum Halobacteriota; class Halobacteria; order Halobacteriales; family Haloferacaceae; genus Haloplanus; species Haloplanus litoreus. Next base: position 2,994,021 of record NZ_CP147874.1, read on the forward strand.
GCCGAACGATAAGATATATTTAAATGAAATAACTACGACTAGTTTATTTCCTGACGTGTCCTCCGGTCCGTCTCGGAAACAGTGATGAAAAACGCGCCATCTGGAGACTAAAACATCGAATTTTAGCGGTATCAGTGCCGAAAAAGCCGATATCCTCGCGCCTAGTCAGGTTCAAGAACAGCCGATATCAAATCTATTGTGCTACACTTGTTTGTTTTTTATTGCACATTCCATTGTTTACTCACTTTCCCGGAGCAGCAACGAAATGATCGTATCTCTATAAATCTTCGATAATATAATAGTTCAAGTAGTTCGTGTCGCGCCGAGCGGACCCGTGATGCGGGCTACTCGTCCCGGGTCCACCTTCCAGAGAGACTGGTCCCGGTGGATCGCTACGATACAAAGGGAGACACGTTTTGTATCCGTCCCGCCAAACGGAGGGTATGTCCGGTGAACTGCCACGCCAACAGTTCGTCCTCGACACGTCGTTGTTCATCACCGAGGAGATCCGACGGGAGGACGAATCGCTGGAGTCGGCAGTCCTCCGACTCCTCGACCTCGTCGCGACGGCGCGACTGGAACTCAACATCTCCTGTTACATGCCGCCGTCGATACACGACGAACTCGGCACGATGCTCCGGGACCGAGCGGTCGACGACGAGGTGTTCTCCCGACTGGACACGTGGGTGGTTCGAAAGAGTCCGGACCGCTACGGCGTATCCATCCCCGCGAACATCGTCTACAACTTCATCGACGAGATGAGCGACCGCGTCGACCGCGGCCTGCGCGTCTCCGAGGCGGCGATCCGCGAGGTGGAACAGCTCGATCCGGAGGATCTGACCGTCGACGGCCACGACGAGTACATGACCGCCGCCGACCGCGTTCTCTCGAATATGCGCGATAAATACCGGCGGGCGCTCCGGCAGGGCGTCCTCGATTCCCGGGAGGACTTCGACTTGCTCGTCCTCGCGCGCGAACTCGACGCCGGCGTGGTAACCGAGGACCGGGGCGTCGTCTCCTGGGCCGACGAGTTCGGACTCCGGTACGTCCGCGGCGGCCAGTTCCCCACCCTCCTGGAGGAGTACCTGCGCGCGACGGGGACCGGCGAGCGTTCGGACGACGAGTGAGCGGGGAGCAAACCGACACTCTATCTCAGGCGACGATGTCGGCTGCCGAGAGTTTGCGGGGGCTATTTAACCCGTCTCGGGTCATCAGGAGTCATGGGCGAGACGACGGCGTCGGCTCGCGTCCTCCTCGTCGACGACGACCGGGAGTTCGCGGCAACGACCGCGGACTACCTCGGCGGGCAGAGTGACAGCCTCGTGGTAGAGACGGCGACGAGTGCGGACGACGCCCTCGACCGACTCTCTCGAACGACCTTCGACTGTGTCGTCTCCGACTGGGGGGTTACCGAGACGGACGGCGTCGCGTTCCTGACCGCGATTCGAGAGGTACACGGCGACCGCCCCGTCATCGTCTTTACCAACGCGGACTGCGAGGCAGTCGCCAGCGACGCGCTGGCGGCCGGCGCGACCGACTACCTCCGGAAGCGAGCGGGCACGGCCGTGTACGACCTGCTCGCCACCCGGATCGACCACGCCATCGAGCGGCAGCGGGCGACCCAGCCGCCGACGGCCGACCGCAACGGCCGTCTCGCCGGGGCGGTCTGTCGGGGACTGGTCCGAGCCGAGACGCGGACCGAGATCGAACGGCGCGTCTGTGAGGCCATCGACGACATCGGCGTCTACCCCGCCGCCTGGATCGGTGAGTACGACGCCGAGCGGGGAGTCGTCGAACCGCGAGCAGCCGCCGGGTTCGACACGGACCGCCTCGACGACGTCGACGTCGCGGCCGGCGGCGGGCCGACCGGGCGGGCGGTCCGAACGAGGCACCAGGTCGTCACCTGTGACGTCACGGACGTCGACGCCGCCGACCCCCGACACGAGGATGTGGCCGACCACGGGTATCCGGCCAGTGCGGCCGTACCCCTGTGCGACGACGGCGACTGCTACGGCGTCTTGCGGCTGTACGCGTCCCACGCCGACGCTTTCGGCGAGCGAGAGCGCGAGGGACTGACGGAACTGGGCACCGACGTCGCCGGCGCTATCGCTCGCGTCGAGGCACAAGCCTGCCGGCAGCGACGCAATCGACAGTTCCGGAGCGCCGTCGAACACGCCGGTCACGTCGTGTTGATCACCGACGACGAGGGCCGAATCACGTTCGTGAACGATGCCTTCGAGTCCGTCACCGGCTACACGGCAACCGAGGCGATCGGTCGCCAGCCGTCGATGCTCCAGTCCGGCCACCACGACGAGACGTTCTACCGTGACCTCTGGGCGACGATTTCGTCGGGGGAGGTCTGGGAGGGCGAAGTCGTCAACGAGCGCAAGGACGGCAGCCAGTACGTCATCGATCAGACCATCGCCCCCATCACCGACGACGAGGGCGACCTCACGGGCTTCGTCGCCATCAACCGCGACGTCACGGCGCGCAAGGAGCGCGAACTGAATCTGGCCTTCCTGAAGCGAGCCATCGACCAGGCCGGGATCGGCATCGGAACCTACGACGGCGACGGCTACGCGACCTACGTCAACGAACGGCTCGCCGAACTGTTCGGCACCGATCGGGAGGAACTCCGGACCCAGCACATGAGTTCGCTCGACCCCGGTCTGGACCGGGAGCGGTTCCCGGAGTACTGGGCCTCTTTCGACGACGGCGAGCGGCGGATCTACGATACGCAGGTAGCGCGTCTGGACACCGGCGAACGACTCCCCGTCGAAGTCGTCACGTCTCGAGTGCGGATCGACGACGACGTCTACCAGGTGAACACGGTTCGGAACGCGGCCGAGCGCAAGCGGCAGAAGCGGGACCTCGAACGCTTCCGGAGCGCCGTCGAACACGCCGGCCACAGCGTCCTCATCACCGACGCCGACGGACGCATCGAGTACGTCAACGACGCGTTCGAGACGACGAGCGGCTACACTGCCGCCGAGGCCATCGGCTGCACGCCCGCCTTGCTCCAGTCCGGGGAACACGACGAGGCGTTCTACCGCGACCTCTGGGAGACGATCCTCGACGGCGACGTCTGGCAAGGTGAAGTGATCAACGAGCGACAGGACGGCGAGCGCTACGTCGTCGACCAGACCATCGCCCCCATCACCGACGACGAGAGCGACCTCACGGGCTTCGTCGCCATCAACCGCGACGTGACCGAACTCAAGACCTACGAGCGCGAACTGGAGGCGCAGAACGACCGCCTCAAGCAGTACGGACAGACGGTCGCCCACGACCTCCGGAACCCACTCGCCCTGCTCGACGCCGAACTCAAGCAGTTCCGCGCGACCGTCGACGGCGAGGGTGTCGACGCCGACGAGGTTCGGGACCTCTGTGCGAGCATCGGCTCGACGGTCGAGCGCATGGAGGCGTTGATCGAGGATCTGCTAGCGATGGCCGAACACGGACAGCGAGTACTCGACGCCGAACCGGTGTCCCTGGAAGCGGTCGCCGGGTCGGCGTGGTCCCAACTCGACACCGACGCGGCCGAACTGTCCGTCCAAGACACCGACATCGACGCCGACCCCGACCGCCTCCGGGAACTGCTCTCGAACCTGTTTCGGAACAGTCTGGAGCACGGCTCCACGCGCAGTCGGACGGCGCCCGGCGAGGACGTCGAACACGTCGCCGACGTCCACGTCCGAGTGCAGCCGCTCGATTTCTCGGCCGGCTTCGCCGTCGAGGACGACGGTCCCGGAATCCCACCCGACGAACGGGACGACGTGTTCGAGCGAGGCTTCACGACCGCAGCGGACGGTACCGGCTTCGGCCTGGCAATCGTCGAACGCATCGCCGAGGCTCACGGCTGGACCGCCTCGGTGACCGAGAGTCGAGACGGCGGGGCGCGCTTCGAGTTTCGCGTCGACGGTGGTAGCGAGGAGTGAAACGCCCCCGGTCGGATGCCCGTCCGAGGGGCAACGAACACCGATTCGCCCGGTTGTCGTGCGGTAACGCCAGGCGCGACTCGGCTGTCCCCGTCGAGAGCGCACACGACCGACCGTGGTGATGGGGAGACAGGTCATCGGGCGAGCGTTGCGCCCGGGAGCACGCCAGTCGCCGAAGGGATCGACACGGAGTCGGCGTTACACGCTGTCGACGACTATCGCCGCGGCGGCGCTAACGTTTATTCGAGCGCCGGTCCAACGCCCCCACATGGTCGTTATCTCCGTTTTTGGTGGGCGCTGAACGTGCCGGGAGCCGTATTCTGGGCGCTCGTCGCTCTGGCGACGCTCACCAGTTTCGTCACGGCGTGGACCCTCGGCGCCAACAGCAACTCGCCGCCGTTCGCGCCAGCGATCGGTGCCAACGCCATCTCGACGATGCGGGCGGCCTTCCTCATCGGAATCCTCGCCGCGCTGGGGGCGTTGACACAGGGCGGAGCAATCTCCGAAACTGTCGGCGCAGGACTCGTCGACGGCGTCCAAATCACGTCGCTGGCGGCGACGGCCGGCCTGCTGACCGCCACCGGATTCATGGCTATCGGCGTCTACACCGGCTATCCGATCCCGGCGGCGTTCGCGACCACCGGGGCGATGGTCGGTGTCGGCCTCTCGCTCGGCGGCGACCCCGTCGTCGACACCTACCGCCGGATCGTGACCTTCTGGGCGCTCGTTCCCCCGGTCTCGGGCGGACTGGCCTACCTCACTGCGACGCTCCTCCGCCGCGACGACATCCCCGAGACGGTCGGCGTCCCGCTCCTGGCGGCCATCGTCGGCGGCATCGTCGCGAACGTCCAACTGTCGATCATCCCCACGCCGCCCGGCGTCGCCCAGAGTTCCGTCGCGGCGTTCCTCGCGCGACGGCTCCCCGCGCCGACCGTCGCGAACGTCGATCCCGTGGTCGCTCTGGTGACCCTCACCGCCGCCGCGGCGAGTTTCCAGTTCATCCGCCGACGAACCCAGCGGTCCGTCGAGGAGGGGATCCGCACGTTCCTCGTCATCCTCGGGAGCGTCGTCGCCTTCTCCAGCGGCGGGAGTCAGGTCGGGCTAGCGACCGGCCCCCTCGAAAACCTCTACGGAACCGAACTCGGCCTGCCCGGGATCGTCCTCCTCTTTCTCGGCGCGACCGGCATCCTCGCCGGCGCGTGGATGGGCGCCCCTCGACTCCTCCAGGCGACGTCGCGGGAGTACGCACAGCTGGGCATCAGGCGCTCCATCGCCGCGCTGGTCCCCGGATTCGTCATCGCCCAGGTGGCCATCGCGCTGGGCATCCCCATCTCGTTCAACAACATCATCATCTCGGGAGTCATCGGCGGCGGCCTCGCCGCCGGGTCGGCGGGCGTCTCGCGGAGAAAAATCGGCGTCACCGTCGCCTTCTGGCTCGTCACCCTCGTCACCTCGATCGCGGTCGGCTTCGGCCTCTACCGGGTTTTCGCCACGGTGCTCGGGGGTTAACGGACGACGGTTACCGTGACGGGCGCCTCGCCGACGACTTTCGTCGCCACGGTGCCGAGCAGGCGGCGGGCGAGACTTCCTCGCTCGCCCCCGTGGCCTCCCATCACGATGCGGTCGACGTCGGACTCGTCGACGTACTCGAGGATGGTCTCCGCGGGGTCGCCGGTCCCGACGGCCGTTTCGACCGTCCGGTCGAGTTCCGCGGCCCGGTCACGCGCACGGGCGACGAGTCGGTCGGCCCGGTCCCGGGCGCTCTCGCGGCGCTTCTCGCCGGCGCCGAGAACCCCACCCTCGCTCATCCCCGCGTCGAGCGGCGTCACCACGTTCAGGACCGTGATTCGGCATTCGAAGAGGTCGAGTGCTTCCGCGAGCGCCTCGTCGGCGAGCGGCGAGCCGTCGAGCGGGACGAGAACGTGTGACGGTGGCATGGGCAGTGGTGGAGGCGTGGATACATATGCCCCGTGGTCGGACGAACGAGAGTCACCCCGTGACGACGGAGGGTTCTTCCGTGACACGTCAGTAGCACGGAATCCAGCCCAATGTCCTCCACAGCCACCCCGACCGGTGACAGCGGATCGACACGGAGACGCGTTCTCGCGGGGCTCGGAACCATCGTCGCGGGCAGTCTCGGAGGATGCAGCGGCCGGCTACCCGGAACCGGGGTGGCGACGCTCGACGCCGAAACGACCGTCGAGCGCGACGAGGACCCGCGAGTTCTCTGGCGCTACCCCCCGCGGGACGGCGACGCCGAGGGGTTCGGCGCGTACTACGACCTGCGCGGCGACGTCCGCCGAGCAACCGTCGAACTCCGGAACGTCGACACACAGGGGACGATCACCGTTCCCGCCGTGTTCGCCCCACCGACGGACTCGCTTCCCGACCGGCTGCACTGCTCGTTCACGGTGCGGGCTTGGCGCCTCGGCGCGTTCGGGCAGACGGTGACACTCACCGACCGGGGGTCGCTTCCGCTAGAGACGGCGGAGTGAGAAACTGGGGAGTCCCGGACGAATACGTCGCTCGCGGTGTTGCTCGCGGCAGAATAGTCCCGGGCGGATTCGAACCGCGAAGACTCGAATCCTCTCGTCTTCTGGGTGTCGAATCCGCGTTGCGACTACCACTGCTCGCTGACGCTCGCAGAAAGTAGTCCCGGGCGGATTCGAACCGCCGTCCTGGGCTCCAAAGGCCCAGATGATTGGCCACTACACCACGGGACTTCACTCCGTTCGTCCCGCGAGACTCGGGGGCCTCCCCCTCACCACCACGGGACTTCACTCCGCTCGTCCCGCAAGACTCGGGGGCCTCCCCCTCACCACCACGGGACTTCACTCCGCTCGTCCCGCAAGACTCGGGGGCCTCCCCCTCACCACCACGGGACTTCACTCCGCTCGTCCCGCAAGACTCGGGGGACTCCCCCTCACCACCACGGGACTTCAGTCGACGTTCGGGGGGCGTCCCGTATAAATCCAGCCGTTCGCGTCCTCAGTTCGCCGGCCGTTCGCACTCGACTTCCAGTTCCCGGCAGGCGTCGGACTCGGCGTCGAAACAGTCCGGGCAGTTCGGGTTCCGGTTGATGATCGTGTCGAGGCGGTCGGCCACCGTGTCGTCGATGACGGCTTCGAGTTCGCGGGCTTCCCCCCGGAAGTCCTCGACGTCGAGGACGTTCGCGAGGAAGCGCTCGATGATGCAGTACGTCTGGAGCGCGTCGCGGGCGCGGACGATGCCTTCGTCGGTGAGACGAACTCCCTTGTACTTCTCGTGTTCGGCTAGCCCCCGACCTTCGAGTTTGCCGATCATCTCGTTCGCGCTCGCGGGGCTCACGTCGAGCATGTCCGCGAGCGCACCCGTCGCCGCCGGGCCGTCATCCATCTCCTGAATCAGGTAGATCGCCTTGAGATACTGGTCTGCCGTGTTCATCGCTAATCGCGTGTCTCCATGATCTTCGTTACCTCTTCGACGCCGTCGGCCTCGTCCGCTCGGATCGAGCGCAGGACGGCGAGCAGTCGGTCCCGGTCCACCGAGAACCGAGCGTCGCTGGCCTCGATTGCCGACACGAGGTCGTCGTAGAACTTGTACGCCGTCTCCTCGTTACAGAGCTGATCGTAGAGGACGCCGTCGAAGTCGTCGGGTTTGGTCTGGGCGTACTGCGCCTCGACGAGCGTCTCGATATCCTCGAACGGGATCGACTCCGCGTCGAGATCCGCGATCAACTCCTCGAGCCGTTCGCGGTGGGTGGCCGACTCCTCGGCGGCGTCGGCCAGGAGTGCCTCGATTTCGGGGTCGAGCGTCGCGTCGGCGCCGAGGGACTGGTAGTGGTGGTGTGCCCGTGCCTCGACGACCTCCTCGAGGACGAGCCCGATCTGGAGGAGGCGGGCGAGCTGGTGGTCGGAGCCGACCCGGTGGCTCACGCTCATGGGCGTGACTGCCACCTCGGGTCGGCGGCTGTGCGTGGAGCCGACACGGTCATACGACGTACTCGGGGAGAGGGGAACTTAAGAAGTTCCCTGCGGGCGCTTATTCGCGGAGCCGGGCCGCAATCTCCGATTCGAGATCCTCACGAAGTTCCTCGACCTCGATCTCTTCGAGGACGGGCACGAAGAAGCCCTCCACGAGCATGTTCCGGGCGTCCCGTTCGGGAATCGTCCGCGAAGTCAGGTAGAACAGATCCTCGCGGTCGACCTGTCCGACCGTCGCGGAGTGGGAGGCCTCGGTGTCGTGGTTGTTGATGATGAGCTTCGGCGAGGCGTCGGCCTCGCTGTCGTCGCTCAGCATGAGCGTGTTCTCGCGCTGGTAGGAGTTGGTGTCCCACGCGTCACGTCCCACGTCCTGGACGCCCTCGTACACCGAGCGGGCGGTGTCGTCGAGGACGCCGCGGGTGACGAGGTCGGCAGTCGTGTGCTCGGCTCGGTGCCAGACCCGCGCGTTCACGTCGAAGTGCTGGTCGTCGTGACCGAAGAACGCGCCGACGATTTTGCTCTCCGAACTGTCGCCGTTGAGCTCCGTCTCGATGTCCGAGCGGGTGAGACGGGAGCCGATGTTACCCTCGATCCAATCGATGGTCGAGTACACGTCCGCGTCGCCGCGCTTGAGCGTGACGTTGTACGTGTCCTCGTCGAGCGTCTGGAGCGAGCCGTACTGGACGTAGCTGTTCTCGCCGGCGTCGATTTCGACGAGGTTGCTGTAGTAGCGCTCGCCCTCGACGTCCGCGTCCCCGGAGTCGATCCGTTCGAGAATCGTCGCCGACGACGAGTCCTCGGTGACGACGAGGGTGTGACTGAACAGCGACCGGGAGTTCATCGTCGTCCGGATGGTCACGTCCTCGGCGTCGACACCCTCGGGGACGTAGATGAACGTCCCCGTGGTGAACAGCGCAACCGACAGCGCCGTCAGGTAGTTCGTCTCCGGCTCGATGACGGAGCCGAACTTGGCTTCGAGGAGGTTCGGATGCTCCTCTACCGCTTCGGTGAACGAGAGCACTTCGACGCCCTCGTCGGTGAGACGCTCGGTGTCGTCGGCCTGATTCAGGGGGTCGGCCAGCTCGCTGAAGTCGAGCTGGTCGAGATTCGTCCACCGGCGGCCGGGCGTCTGGATGACGTCGGGCATCTCCAGATCGTCCATCGCCTTGAGCGCCTTCAACCGCGTCTCTCGGAGCCAGTCCGGCTCGTCGCGGCTGTTGGCGATTTCGTGGACGGTCGCTTCCGAGAGGTCTGTTGGTATCTGCGTGCTCATGATTATCCGAGACTCCCCTCCATCTCGAGTTCGACGAGACGGTTGAGTTCGACCGCGTACTCGATCGGCAGTTCCTCCGTGATCGGCTCGATGAACCCCGACACGATCATCTGCTTGGCGTCGTCGTCGTCGAGACCGCGACTCTGGAGGTAGAACACGTCCTCGTCGCCGATCTTGCCGACGGTCGCCTCGTGGGCCACGTCCACCGTCGACTCGTTTATCTCCATGTACGGCATGGTGTCGGACGTCGACTCGTTGTCGAACATCAGCGCGTCACACTCGACCGACGTCGACGAGTTCGACGCCCCGTCCGCGATGTGAACCAGCCCCCGGTAGTTCGTCCGACCGCCGTCCTTGCTGATCGATTTCGACTCGATCGTCGACTTCGTGTTCGGCGCGTTGTGGTACACCTTCGCGCCCGTGTCGATGTTCTGGCCCTCGCCCGCGAAGGCGATGGTGATGTGGTTGTCGGAGGCGCCGCGACCTTTGAGCACCGTCGACGGGTACAGCATCGTCGCCTTCGATCCCATCGATCCCGAAATCCACTCCATGCGGCCGTCGCCCTCGACGAGCGCCCGCTTCGTGTTCAGGTTGTAGGTGTTTTTCGACCAGTTCTGCACCGTCGAGTACTGGACGTGAGCGCCGTCGCCGACGAACACTTCCACCCCGCCCGAGTGCAGGTTGAACGCCGAGTACTTCGGCGCCGAACAGCCCTCGATGTAGTGAACTTCCGAGCCCTCCTCGGCGATGATGAGCGTGTGCTCGAACTGGCCCATCCCCTCGGAGTTCATCCGGAAGTACGCCTGCACGGGCATCTCGACGACCGTATCCTCGGGCACGTAGACGAACGATCCCCCCGACCAGATCGCCCCGTGCAGCGCCGCGAACTTGTTGTCGCTCGGCGGCACGCATTTGGTCATGAAGTGCTCGCGAACGAGGTCCTCGTGTTCCCTGACGGCCTCGTCCATGTTACAGAAGACGACGCCTTTCTCCTCCCAGCGCTCCTGCATGTTCTGGTAGACGACTTCGGACTCGTACTGGGCGCCGACACCCGAGAGCGCGTTCTTCTCGGCCTCCGGGATGCCCAGCTTGTCGAAGGTGTCCTTGATGTCGTCGGGCAGGTCCGTCCAGTCGTCGACGCTCTCGCGGGTCTCGACGTCCGGACGGATGTACGGAATGATCTCGTTGACGTCGACTTCCGAGAGATCGGGCTGGCCCGGCCAGTCGGTCGGCATCGGCATCTCCTGGAACTGTTCGAGCGCCCGGAGCCGCCGCTTCAGCATCCACTCGGGTTCGCCCTTGTCCTCGGAGATGACACGAATCGTCTCCTCGGTCAGGCCCTTCTCCGCCTGGAAGGAGGAGCGCTCCTCCTTTTTGAACTCGAAGCGGGCTTCGGTATCCGTCTCTTTGAGGTGATCTTGATCTGAACTCATGATGTGGTGTTGTGGCTGCAGCCGTATTACGCTGTCTCGTAGACCTGCTCGCGAACCCAGTCGTAGCCCTCGTCCTCGAGCTTCTTGGCCAGGTCCGCACCGCCGCTCTCTGCGATCTTTCCGTCGATCATCACGTGGACGTGATCCGGCTCGACGTAGTCGAGGATGCGCTGGTAGTGAGTGATCTGGAGGATACCCGTCCCCTGCTCGTCGCGGAGGGCGTTGATCCCCTCGGAGACGTCCTGCAGGCGGTCGATGTCGAGCCCCGAGTCGATTTCGTCAAGCACCGCGACGGACGGTTCGAGGATTGCCGCCTGAAGCACCTCGTTCTGTTTCTTCTCTCCGCCGGAGAAGCCGGCGTTGAGATAGCGCTGGGCGAACTTCTCGTCCATGTCCAGCAGTTCCATCTTCTCTTTCAGAAGCTGCTGGAACTCGGCGACGCCGAGTTCGCCGTCGTCGACCTCGCCCTCCATCGGCGAAGTGTCGTAGCCCGCGTCCTCCTCTTCGGCCTCGGCCTCCTCGTCGTCCTCGAACAGTTCCTCGCGCTCCTCGGCCTTCGCGTTGAGCGCCTGTCGGAGGAAGTTCGTCATCGTGACGCCCTCGATTTCCGCCGGATACTGGAAACCGAGGAAGATGCCGAGCGCCGCGCGCTCGTTTGGTTCGAGGTCGAGCAGATCCCACTCGAGCTTCTCCGCGGGAACTTCCCCGTCGATGTCGGCGACGTCCTCGTCGTCGAGGACGAGTTTGATCTCGCCGTCGGTTACCTCGTAGGCCGGGTGGCCGGCGATTACCTTCGCCGTCGTCGACTTGCCCGAGCCGTTCGGTCCCATCAGAGCGTGAATCTCGCCCGACTTGACCTCCAGGTCGACGCCGCGAAGGATACTTTCGCCGTCCTCTTCTGCGACTTTCGCGTGAAGATTGTTGATCTGTAGTGTTGCCATTTCCCTACGGAACGACTGGGGTGTAACACGCATAATGCTTACGCATTCTCCCCCTTCGAATTCCGTCAGCGGAAACTATTGTTTTGGAATACTGAATGTGACTTTCAGAACTGGCCGAGTCCCGTCTGTCGCTGCCCGCTCTTGACCTCGCCCCACGAGAGACCGAGCGCCTCGATAACCCGGGCAATCGGCCCTTTGAGCGTCTTTTCGAGCATCTTGTCCCAGTCGATTTCGAAGGCATCAGGAATCTGGTCGGCGTACTCGAAGCAGATGACGTCCGGATTCCGCTTGAACTCGCCGTAGAGGGCGTCGGTCTGGGGGTCGAACCCCTCCTCCGCTTCCAGCCGGCGGAAAAAGTCCGGATGGACCTTCTTCAGATACAGCCGCTTGGGTTTGCTCCCCCGCTGGAAGTTGGTGCCGAGCAGGTGGTTGGCGTACTTCGCCCCCCGAACCTGTGCCGTGTCCGTGTCGTAGGCAGTCAGCCGTTTGCCGATCCCGCCGGGGATGCCCACGTCGTTTAAGTCGACGTTCCCCGCCTCGAAGTCCTCGATGACGTCGTGGACATACTCCTCGACGTCGTCGACGTCGTCGCCGGTGACGATCATCTCGATGACGCGGCGCTGGACCTCCTTGGTGATCGGAGCGATGTCCGAGCGCTTGTACTCGAAACCCGTGATGTCGATGTCGTCGACGTGTTTTCCCTCTTTCCAGACGATGTGGCCCGCGTAGCGTTTCTTCTTGCCGGCCTGGAAGAACCGCCGGTAGAGCTTCTCGAACTCGATCTGGAAGCGGTGCTCCGCCGCGTTCAGTTCCTCGCGAGCGAACGCGTCGTAGGATTCGTTGATTCGCTCTTCGAGTTCGAAACCCGTCTCGATGGCGCCGGCGATCTGTCGGAGATCGCTCTCGCTTGCGTCGGGATGGGCCTCGCGAATCTCCGCGGGCACGGTCTCGACCGCCGCCTCCGACCCGATCTCCAGCATGACGCTGTCGGTGTCACCGTAGGCCACCTCGTAGCCCACGTCGTTGGCGGCCGTCTGGGTGTGTTCGATGACGTCCCGGCCGGTCGCGGTGACGGCCGCGCCCATCTCCCGGTCGTAGAGGCGGAACCGATCCCACCCCAGAACACCGTAGAGGGAGTTCATGATGACCTTGACGGCCTGTTGCTGTCGGTCGTACTGTTCGTAGGCCTCGCTCTCGGGGTCGTTCTCGTTCCGTCGTGCCTTCTTTGCCTCGCGTTCCGTCAAGAGTTCGTCGACCATCTCCCGGATCACGCCGTCCGGTTCCTTCCGGAAGTGCGTCCCGTTGGGAGCGTGATAGGTGTCGCCGTCGTAGGTCTCCGGATCGACCTTCGTCTCCGGCGAGGCGTTGATCGTCACCATGCACATCGGATACAGCGACTTCAGGTCGAGGACGCTGACGTTCTCCTTGATCCCCGTGATGGGGTCGAAGACGGCGCCGCCCTCGTAGTCCTCGGCGTCGGCCCGGCCCTTCGACGGGAGGGCGAAATCACCGTGGACCTTGTGCAGGACGTACACGTCGACGGCGTCGCCGGGCGTCGGGGCGTCCTCCAGTTTACAGCCGACGAACGTTCGCACCTCGTCCCAGAAGGAGATGATATCGCGCTTGCGGTCGAGTTCCACACAGAGTTCCACGTCGCGGAGGTTGTACTCCAGAAGCCGCTGGGGGTCGTTCTCCCACAGGTCACCGATGTCGCCGGTGTACCGCTCTTTCCCCGCGCCGAGTTCCTGTTCGCCCACCGCGTCGAGGCGGTAGGACTCCAGTTCGGTGAACTGCGTGCGCTTGTAGGCGTAGAGCAGGTCGAAGACGACCCGGCCCTTGATCGTCGGGCCACCCCAGTCGCTGCGCCACACCTCGCCGATCCGCGAGAGGCGGTCGGGGTTCAGGTTCCGGTCGACGTCGGGACGCGAGCCGACCACCTCGAGCCGGTCAATCAGGTAGGGGGCGTCGAAGTCCTCGAAGTTCCAGCCCGTGAGCACGTCGGGGTCCGTCTCCTCGATGTACGCGAGGAAGGCGTCGAGCATCGCAGCCTCGGAGTCGAACGCGCGGACGTCGGCGCGGATGTCGCCGGAGAGGGCATCGTGATCCGACAGGTCGTCGGGAACCACCGCCTCACCCGCCGGCGCGTCGTACAGCCACGCGACGTACTCGTCGCGCCCGGAGTCGTGGCTGGTGAGACAGACGATGGGTTCCTCGCCCTCCTCGGGGAATCCCGAGCGGTCGTCCACCTCGATGTCGAAGGTGTTCACCCGGAGGTCGGTCGGGACGTCGACCGCGGTCAGTTCGTCGTGTGGCACCTGGATCGACCCACTCTCCAGTCGGCGGACGGGGACTCGAACGCCGCTCTCGATGTCCTTGTCGATCAGCAGGCGGTTGGGAAAGAGGATATCCGCCTCGTAGTGGTCGAACTCGTCCCGGATCTGGCCCACGTCCCGCGGCGTGCGCGTACAGATCTTCGTCAGGCCCTCGCCGCGGATGCTCTCGTAGCCCGTCTCGGTGCGCGTGATCACGTCACGATCCAGGTCGTCGTCGGAGAGACTCGCCGTCGGCGCGTAGAAGTACGGTTCGAATCCGAGGACACGGACGTGTTCGACGTCGCCGCCCGGCGTCCGGCCGAACACGTGGACGACGGGGTACTCGTCGGCGCCCTGTCCCTCGACCGAGTAGTCGATCTGGGTGACTGCGAGGTCGACCGTCCCGTCCGGATCGGGAAATTTCAACTCCGCCGTGTCGACCACCTCGGCGACCGACTGCCCGGCATCGCCCGCGACGGCGACGGCCTCCGCCTCGGGTCTGTCGGCGTCGTCAGTCCCCCAAGACCCGGTAAGCTCCGCCTGTTCCATACTGCTCGCTTCGGCGGTGGCCGGTAAAAACCCAACCACTCTCCCCCCGGAAAGGCTGCCACGACGGAAAGACATATACCATGTCATTTCATACCAAACTCCGTGACGATGTCCGACCACGTCGACGCAGGCCGGTGGGACAGTGCGGACGAACGCCGTCCGGATCACGACGGTATCGACACCGTCGAGGCGTACGAAGTCGAGGACGGGACGGTGCTCTACGACGCCGAGAACCCGCTCGCGTGGGTCGAATCGTCGGCTGCGATACCGATCCAGGATCTCGCCTGAGGACCGGTCGTCGGTGAGCCGTCCGCGGGTCGAGAACGCGACAGAGTCCTCGCCGACCCGTCGTAACGTCTGGAACTGTTCGGACACCCGGTCGACGGACTGCGTGCACCGAGTTACCGAGGCTACGACGGCCACGTGGTGACGCAACCGAACGCTTTTGCTACCACGTTCGCTCCGTGAGAGCGTGCCGGTCGACCCGTGGGACGACGACGCCGACGAGACCCCTGCCGAGCGGCGGGCGGCGAATCTCGGACCCGATCCACCGCAGGCGCCGACGCCGAACACCGATCCAAGCGACGTCGATCCCGAGGTTCAGAGTCTGTTCTGGCGGAGCGTCCTCATGGCCAACGTGGCACTGTTCTGTCTCACGTTCGCCCCGATGCTCATCTACTTCCGGGGCCAGTGGCGGCTCGGTGGCGGCATCGCCGCACTCGGCGTGGTCGCCGGCGTCCGTGTGTACCACCTGTATCGTACGTTCGAGCGCCGCGGCGACGACGACGGGCGCAACCCCTAACTCCCCGGCCGACCTCGCGCCGACCATGCGAACCGTCCGGGACGACGAAGGTGATCGCTACCTCCTCTTGAAGCGGTCGGCGGAGTCGAGTCTCGTCCGTGATCCGGAGACCGGAACCGAACGCTACGTACCGAACGCCGACCTGCGCGTGGACGACGAGGCGTCACCGCTGGTGACTGCCGCCGGCGCGGTGCCCGCGTCCGTCCGACGGGTCCTCACTGCGACGCCGAACGAGCGGGCGCTCGGCCTCCTCGTGGAACTCGTGGATC
Source organism: Haloplanus litoreus (assembly GCF_045690335.1). Taxonomy (GTDB): domain Archaea; phylum Halobacteriota; class Halobacteria; order Halobacteriales; family Haloferacaceae; genus Haloplanus; species Haloplanus litoreus. Next base: position 3,009,500 of record NZ_CP147874.1, read on the forward strand.
GCGGCCCGCTCGCCGTGCGAACGCTCCTCGACGCCTACGACCTCTGCGAGAGCGACCTGCACGGCCTGCTCGCGGAGTTCCGAGCAGCCGGCCTGCTCGCGGAGGCCCGGATCGCCGGCGAACGTGGGTACGAGGCGACCGAAACGACGTGCGAGGCGGTCGATCACCTGCGAGACGGCCCGGCACGGGAGGGAGACGAGGACATCCGGTAGTAGCACCGCCACCCCACCCTACTCCACTTCCGAGGAACACCGTCCACGCACTCGCGCCGGTCCGTGGACGGTGCAGTGATACTCGGGGCCGTTCCCCTCGTCGAAGTCACGGATCACGCTGCTGTCGGGTGGCGTACGTTAACCGAAGCGCCACTCACGGACCGTCGTGTTCTCGATGACGGCGACCGCCGACGGACAGGTTACCGACTGTCCCGTCTCACCGCCAGTACAGCCCGAAACGAGGCCCCTGACCGAGATTGCGGTCCAGAATCGGAGACGGACCGTGAGCGGTGAGTTCCTGCGTCTACTCCTCGGATAAAAAATCGAGTTTAGATCCAACCCGACGGGTGGTGTGGTCCCGTTCGTGTTAGTCGTCGGAACCGCCGACCGCGACCTCCGCCGGCCGCGACCGGGAGACCGTCGATCGGTTGGTTCGGGGGTCCTTCTCGACACGAACGAGGTCGTCGGCCGCACCCACGAGTTCCTCGTCGTGGCTGACGATCACGATCTGTGCCACCCCCATGTCGCGCATCTCCTCGACGAGATCCACCAGCCGAGAGACGTGGCCGGCGTCGAGGAAAACGGTCGGTTCGTCGAGAATGAGCGGCGGCATCGGCGCCGCGCCGTCGATGCCCTCCGCCAAGAGCCGGTAGATGGCACACCGCAGGCTGAGGTTGAACAGCGCCCGCTCACCGCCGGAGAGCTGCGTGGGGTCGAGTTCACTCCCGTCCTTCTGGACGACGGAAAGTTCGTACTCGCCGTCGAGTCGCAGGTGGGCGTAGGCGTCGTTGCCGTAGACCAGATCGAACGTCTCGTTCAGGAGTCGTTCGAGCGTCTCGACGTTCCGCTGGCGGAGTTCCGCCCGCAGGTCGCCGTACATGGCTTCGAGGCGCTCGGTCTCCGCGTGGAGGTCGTCGAGGGTCGCGACGCGGTCGGCGAGAGCGTCGCGCTCCGCCCGGAGGGCTTCGAGCGCCTCGATTTCGTTCCGGATGCCGCCGAGTTTCGCCTGCAGGTCGTCTCGCTTCTCCGCCAGCCGATCGAGTTCCGCCGCGACATCCGCCAGATACTCCTCGGCGTTTCGCTTGTTCTGCCGGGCCGCCTCGATGGCGTCCTCGTCGACCGCCTCCCGCAACTCGTCGCGGCGGTCCCGCTTCTCGGCCAGCCGTTCCCGCCGCTCGTCGTTCGTCTCCTCGATACGAGACACCTCTCCACGCAGCCGATCGATGTCGTCTTCGAGGTCCGCGATCCGGTCGAGTCGTTCCTCGACGGCGTCGACGCACTCGCGCGTCTCGGCGACGGTTTCCAGTTCGGCGGTTAGTTCCTCGACTCGCCGCTCCGCGTCGGCGGCCTCCTCGCGTTTCGTCGTCGCGACGTCCCGCGTCTCCGAGGCCTGCTCGCGGAGGTCGGTCGCCTCCGATTCGCGCTCGACGGCTTCCTCGCGGCGTTCGGTCGCCGCTTCGCGTTTCTCCGCCGCGCGGTCTTCGAGTCGCGCACGTTCGTCCTCGAGTTCGGCCAGCCGAGTCTCCGCCTCGACCAGCTCCGCGAGCGTCTCGATCCGGTCGTCGAGGTCCGTAGCCCGGTCGCGGGCCGCCTCCAGTTCGGCTGCCAGTTCCGCGACCCGTTCGCGATCCTCCTCGATCCGATCGGCGTGCGGGGAGTCCTCGACGGGCTGTCCACACTCCGGACATTTCCCGGCCGCCAGCAGCTCCTCCGCCTCGGCGACCCGCTCCGCCGCCGAGGTGTGTTTGGCGTCGAGTTCGGCGACCCGCTCGCGCGCCTCGCCGCGACGCTCGCGAAGGTCCTCCAGCCGGTCGGCTGCCTCGCCCCGGTCGACCGGGGCGTCGTCGAACCGTGCCGACAGGGTCGACGCCTCCGCGTCCAGTTCCTCGACGCGCGCCTCGTGGTCCGCAGCCGCTTCCTCGGCTGCCGTCGCCGCCTCGCGCAACTCGGCGGCCCGCTCCTCGGCCGTCTCGACCCGGTCGGTCAGGTCCGCCGCCTTCTCGGCGAGGTTCTCCGCCTGGTTCCGCAGCCCAGTCACGGAGGCCTTTGCCTCGGTGCGGGCCTCACGAACCGTCTCCTCGCGGTCGGTCAACTCCGCGCGGCGCTCCTCGACGGTCGCCGCCGTCGCCTCGTCGAGACCCGCCGCGTCGAGGCGGCCGTCGATCTCGCCTTCGAGGTCCGCCATCCGTTCGCGCGCGTCCTGGATCCGCTCCCGGATCTCCTCGCGTTCGGTCTCGGCCTCACGGATCGACGACTTCAGATCCGCGATATCGGTCTCGACCGCGTCGAGTTTCGAGCGCTTCTCCTCGTGTTCGTCGAGAATCGCCTCCGCTTCGCTTTTCGTCCGCTCGGCCTTCTCGCGCTGTTGTTCGTAGTTGTCGATCCGTGCGTTCACGTCGGCGAGGTCGCTCTCCAAGTCGTCGAGACGGGCGTAGAGGTTTCGCCCCTCCTTGGTCTCGATCTGTGATTCGACCTTGTTGAGTTCGCCCCGCTTCTCCGAGCGCACGTCCTCGACGCCGAGACGGGCGGCCGCGGCGCGCTCGCGGTACTCCTCCAGCCGACCCAGTTGCAGGAGGTCGTCGATCACGTCCTGTCGCTGGTCGGGCGACGCGTTGATCAACTGATTCACTTCCCCCTGACGGACGTAGGCGCAGTTGACGAACGCCTCGGCGTCCATGCGGAGCAGGTCGGCGACGAATCCGCGCACGTCCCGGGCACCCTCGACGGTCACGTCGGGGCCGTCGAGGGTACACTCCGTCGTCGAGGTTCGGTCGCCTGACTGCCGGAGCCGACGGTGGACGTGGTAGGCCGCCCCGTCGTGGGTGAACCACAGGTCGATTTCGGCCTCATCGGCGCCGTTGGTCACCACCTCGTCGAGTGTGCCGTCGAGCGCCGTCGACCCGTACAGGGCGAAGAAACACGCCTCCAGCAGCGACGACTTTCCGCTCCCGTTCAATCCGTGAATCACCGTCACGCCGTCGCGCAGAGCCAGATCGGCGTCGGCGTAGGGCCGGAAGTTCCGCAGGCGAATCCGATCGAACCTCACAGGAAGTCCCCCATGGAGACCTGATCGTCGGCCTCCCCGTCCCCGTTCTCGGGACCTCCGGTGTCGGCCGTCGCGTCGGCGTCCTCGGTGTCGGCCGTCGCGTCGGCGTCCTCGGTGTCGGCCGTCGCGTCGGCGTCCTCGGTGTCGGCCGTCGCGTCGGCGTCCTCGGTGTCGGCCGTCGCGTCGGCGACGAGGCTGGCGACCCGGTCGCGGACGTTCGAATCCGGCAGTGTCTCGTCGCGAACCGTCTCGTCGAGGCGTCGGCCGGTCGCGGAGAGCTCCATCTCCCGGACGCGTTCGCGGACGGCGGCGTCCGGATCACCGAACTCCACGTCCACGTCCGTCTCCGTCGCGTCGCCACCGACTGCCCGGTGGTCGGTGACCCGTGCGAGGAGGGCACCCTCCTCGACGGCGGCGTCCTCAACCGCCGCCGGGGTGACGGGGTCGCCGTCTCCGGTGATGGACACCACGGCCACCGCGTCGGCCAGGTCGTGTTGGCGCACCTGTTCGCGCACCCGGTCGACGCCCTCGTCCGGAGCGAGTTCCACGTCGACGAAGGCGAACGGGCGGGTGTCGAGCGAGCGACGGCGGATGTCGACCGTCGCGCCGCCGCCCGCGTCCGCGCCGAACTCGACGAGGTTGTAGCCGCGCGCGTCGCGTTCGTCGGCGCTGGCGCGCTCGGTCGATCCACAGTACGTCACCCACGTTCCGTCGACCTGCGCCCGGTCGGGGACGTGGTTGTCGCCCAGCAACATCGCGTCGAAGTCGACGTTCGAGGCCGACAGCACCGTCTCCGTGTCCCAGTCGGCGTGGGGGAAGGGCGTGAACAGGCCGTGAGCCACCAGCACCGCGGCGTCGGCGTCGTGTGGGACGAAGTCGTAGTCGAGTTCGTCGCGCCGGGATCGAGGCACATGATCGAGTCCGTAGAAGGCCGTGTCGCCGACGACGGTCGGTTCGTCGTCGAGGCGGGTCGCCAGGCCGAGATCCGAAAAGAGGTCGAGCCACTGGCTCCCGCGGGTCGCCTCGTGGTTCCCGACGACGGCGAGGAAGGGCACGTCGGCGGCCGCGAGGCGGCGGAGCGCGGAGAGCACGCCGAGGAGGTCGGGGAGGTCGGGACGGCGGTCGTGAAAGAGGTCGCCCGCGTGGACGACGGCGTCGACATCGGCGGCCACCGCGTCGTCGACCACCGCCTCGAACGCGTCGAGGAAGTCCTGCCGGCGCTCCGGCGAGTGATACTGGCGGTAGCCGACGTGGGTGTCGCCGGTGTGAATCACCCGTGTCATCGGGTCGGAGGTTGATCGCCAGCACTCAAAACCGTTCCGCGACCGGAGTGAAAGTGATCCGCCGCTACGTCCCGGCACCGCTCGATGGTGCCGAGCGCGCGTCGTCCCCGCCGGGCAGTCGCGGTGTCGCCGGCGCGGGCCGCCCGGTCGATGGCCCGGTCCAGCCTGTCGGGGCCGCCGTCCTCCACGAACGCCGCGAGGGCGCACACGTCGTCGAGCGCCGAGACGGCTTCGTCGACGGTGTCGGCCGGGTCGAGCGTCGTTTCCGTCGCCAGACGGCGGAGTGCCTCGCGTACTTCGTCGGTCACGTCGGGGTGTGGTCGCCTCCCCGGTTTTAAACCTTCAGCGAGTAGAGTCGTTTGCGCGCGTCCGAGAAGGAGAACCGCGACTCGACGACGCCGGCGTCCTCCAGTCGCGTCAGGGCGTAACGCACCGTCCGCGGCGGCAGGAGCGTCTCCTCGGCCAGCTGGCCCTGGCTTAGCGTCTCGTGGTAGTCGAGCACCTTCGCGACGAGTTTCGCGCTCGGCGGGAGGTCACGCACGTCGGCCCAGCGATCCGTGTCCGCGTCGCGAGGGACTGCCTCGGTCGTACTCATCTTGGCCCACACTCGCGCATACAGGATAATAATATTTGCTATCGTAGTTGATTCGCTAGAGTAATTATTTTGTGCGCGTGCGAACGCGACTCACGGCGAAGAACGCACCCACCCGAAGTCTCTTATGAGTCTGCGCCTTAAAGCGGGCAATGACCGATACTGTGGACGATGTCGACCTCCCGTACGACGAGGAGGCGGCGTCGCAGCAGGACAAAATCGAGGCCCTCCGCGAACGGCTCGACGTGCTGGAGGGGCAAAACGAGGAGATGCGCGACAAGCTGCTGGATGCGAACGCGGAGAACAACAAGTACCAGCAGAAGCTGGAGCGACTGACCCACGAAAACAAGAAACTCAAACAGTCGCCGCTGTTCGTCGCGACGGTACAGGAACTCACCGACGAGGGCGTCATCATCAAACAGCACGGCAACAACCAGGAGGCCCTTACCGAGGTCACCGAGGAGATGCGGTCGGAACTCGAACCCGACTCGCGGGTCGCGGTGAACAACTCACTCTCGGTCGTCAAGCGTCTCGACAAGGAGACGGACGTGCGGGCCCGCGTGATGCAAGTCGATCACAGCCCGGACGTGAGATACGAGGATATCGGTGGCCTCGAAGCGCAGATGCAGGAGGTCCGCGAGACGGTCGAGATGCCGCTCGACCGCCCCGAGATGTTCGAACAGGTTGGGATCGAACCGCCGTCGGGCGTCCTCCTCCACGGCCCACCGGGGACGGGGAAGACGATGCTCGCGAAAGCCGTCGCCAACCAGACCGACGCCACCTTCATCAAGATGGCCGGGTCGGAACTCGTTCACAAGTTCATCGGCGAAGGGGCGAAACTCGTCCGCGACCTCTTCGAGGTTGCTCGCGAGAACGAACCCGCCGTCCTGTTCATCGACGAGATCGACGCCATCGCCTCGAAGCGGACGGATTCGAAGACCTCCGGCGACGCCGAGGTCCAGCGGACGATGATGCAACTGCTCTCCGAGATGGACGGCTTCGAGGAGCGCGGAGACATCCGCATCATCGCGGCGACCAACCGCTTCGACATGCTCGATCCCGCGATCCTCCGTCCCGGCCGGTTCGACCGCCTCATCGAGGTGCCGAAACCCGACGACGCGGGCCGCGAGATCATCTTCAAGATCCACACCCGCGACATGAACGTCGCCGACGACGTGGACTTCGAGGCACTGGCCGAGATGGCCAGCGACGCCTCCGGCGCCGACATCAAGGCCGTCTGCACCGAAGCCGGGATGTTCGCCATCCGCGACGACCGGACCGAAATCTACATGGACGACTTCGTGTCCGCGTGGGAGAAGATCAGCGCCGAGACGACCGACGACAGCGTCTCGCGAGCGTTCGCCTGACCGACGCGGCAAGTCCTTTTACGCGAGTCTGAAGAGCAGGTACGGACCGACGAACAGTACGAGAAACAGGCCACTGATCGCGAGGGCGTAGGCGACGCCGGTCGCGCCGGCGGTTCGCCAGACGGGGTGATCGAGTTCGAACACGCTCCGAAGGAGCGACGCCGACGACATAACGGTATCCCCGGTGGGGCCGAACGGGTGCGGCGCGTGACGCGACGTTTTTGACCGGGCGTCCGGTAGGTCGGGTATGACCATCCGTACCGACGTGGCGCCGAGTACGCTCCCCGTAACACTTCGGGAGAGCGGCGTCGAAGTGGAGTATCTCGACGGGCGAACGACGTTCTACCGCGGTGTGCCCGAGAAGGCGGGGGAGACACTCGCCACCGGTCCGGGCAAGGCGGTGCACGTCCTCGTCACCGATCCGGACGGGACCGAGGGCGTCATGATGTACGTCAACGACCGCAAGACCCACGAGGACATCCTAGAGTCGTCCGGCGTCGGTCGAATCGTCCTCGACGGCGGCGAGACGGAGGAAATCTTCCCCGGCGTGACCGTCGGGTCCCCTGACGGGATGCGCTGTCGGATTCAGGCCGACCTCTCGGTAGCGCGCGGGCGAGTGTTCGTCTTCGTCGAGGACGACTGGGGAGAGGAGTCGTACGAACTGGTCGCGGAGAGCGAGTAGGACACCTACTGCAGGTAGGAGGGGTCGGCGCTATCGCTGTCGCAGTTTTCTTCGTGCTGTTGGGCGTCGTTCCGGTCGTCGAACAACATCCCACAGACTTCGCACTCGTACCACGTCATACCGTCCCGCTCGGTCGTGGTCACCATGGGTGTACGTGCGCGAGGAGGCGGTAAAACGGTTGCCCCGGTCCGAAGCGGTGCCGAATCGGCGGACGTGGGAGTCTCTATCCGTCGCGCTCGAAGGGATCGGCGAGTTCGATGGTCTCGGCACGGTCCGGACCGACGCCGACGGCGTAGATGGGGGCACCAATCTCGTCGCTCAGATACTCCAGATACGTGCGGGCGTTGGCGGGGAGGGCGTCGTAGCCCGCCTCGGCGGCGGCGGTCCAGTCGACCTCCGGCCACGGATCGAACTCCTTCAGGATCGGCTCACAGTCGGCCCAGCGCTCGGTCGTCGCGGGCATCGTCTCCAGACGCTCGCCGTCGAGGTCGTAGGCCGCGCCGACTTTCACCTCGTCCAGACCGGCCAGGACGTCGAGGTGGTTGACCGCGATACCGGTGAACCCGCTCACGCGGGCCGCGTGCCGGAGCATCGGCACGTCGAGCCACCCGATGCGCCGGGGCCGACCGGTGACGGTGCCGAACTCGCCGCCTTTCTCGCGGATGTAATCGGCCAGGCCCTCGTCGTCGCCGTCGAGTTCGGTCGGCAACGGACCCGTCCCGACACGGGAGAGGTACGCCTTCACGATGCCGACCACTTCGCCGCGGCCGACGACCGTCGGACCGACGCCCGTCCCGGTCGACGCGCCGCCGGCAGTGGGATTCGAGGACGTGACGTAGGGGTAGATACCGTGGTCGATGTCGATGGAAGTGCCCTGGGCACCCTCGAACAGCAGGTTTTGACCGGCGTCGAGTTTCGTGCCGAGGAAGTCCCCGGCGTTCACCGTCATGTCCTCCTCGGCGAGGCGACGACCGACCTCGGCGAACTCCTCGTGGAGCGCCTCGATGTCGAACTCCTCGCCCGCCTCCAGGCCGAACACGTCCTCGACCAAGGCGCGCTTGTGCGGCACGACGTACTCCAGTCGGTCGCGGAGGACGTCGGGGTCGAGCAGGTCGCCGACGCGAATCCCGCGTCGGCCCACCTTGTCCTCGTAGGTCGGGCCGATACCGCGACCCGTGGTACCCGCTTCCAGGTCGTCGTCGCTCTTTGCTTCCTCCTCGATACCGTCGAGGACGCGATGGTACGGCATGATGACGTGAGCACGACGCGCGACGCGAACGTCCGGCTCCAGTCCCCGGTCCCGGAGCGCGTCCAGTTCGTCGAACAGCGTGCGCGGGTTGACGACACAGCCGTTGCCGAGGACGCCGACCTTGTCGCGGATGGCACCGCTCGGCACCAGCGACAGCTTGTACTCCTCGCCATCCTCGACGACGGTGTGGCCGGCGTTGTCCCCGCCCTGATACCGGACCACGATGTCGGCGTTCCCACCCCATAGGTCGACGAGGGCGCCCTTGCCCTCGTCTCCGAGCTGGGATCCGACGATGGTGACAGTCATGTCCGTCCGGGGATTCCAGCCGACTCGCTAAACCGATTACGATACGCTCACGCTGGCCGGCCGAGAAGTTCCGAACGGGCGGGCCGACGGGCTGCGACGAGATTCGCGGTCGAACTGCCGGTTGATCCGGCCACGACCCGAACCGTTAACTACTCTCACTGCCGATCCATTGTCGTTGGTTTCCGGTTGCCGGGCCTCACAGCAACTTTTAAAACCCGCTACGACAAGTTAACAAGTGTCATGATAGACAGGCTCGAGAAAGAAGTCGATATGCTCGAACGCCATCTTCAGGTGTTGAAGATGGTCATCGGAAACGAACCGATCGGCATCGTGAAGATGTCCAACGAGACGGGATACCCCCACCACAAGGTTCGGTACTCGCTTCGCGTCCTCGAGGAGGAGAACCTGATCGAGCCGTCGAGCCAGGGCGCGATCACCACCGAGGACACCGCCGACTTCGTCGACGAACTCGACGAGAAAATCGACGCTATCGTCGACAAACTCGACTCGATGAAAATCGAGGAGACGGCCGAGATCCAGAGCTAGAGATCCGGAACAGTCAGGAAGAAGTCCTCGTCTCGCGCCTCGACCAGACAGAGGTGAAAGCCGGATTTCCGCGAGAGCTTCACGTAGCTGCGCCGGGAACTCCGACTGAACAGGCCACCGCGCGTCGCGTCGACTGCGACCTCCATCGCGTCGGCACCGAAGAAACTCGTCGTCACGAAGAACGCTGCGGCGAGTGACTCGTCCGTTTCGCTCACCCGACGGGAGCGATCCAGAAGTGACTCGATGGCCGACGCCGACGTCGGATCTCGACTGTCTTCGAACGCGGCGACGAACAGCGGATCACCCATCTTGTCACGGAACACCACGTCGAACGACACCGCCGTAGCGTCGTCTCGTTCCCCGTCGGTCGCGACGTCGACCGTTCCGTCCAGGTCGATGCGGTCGACCCGTTCGATGGCCTCGTACAGTTTCGTCAACTCGGCCCGCGTGTCCGTCTGCCGAATCTCGTAGGTCACAGCGGTCAACAGCCACTCCGCGAACCGATGCTCGGGCGTCCCGCGCAGGAACGCCTCGAACTGCTGGCCGTCGACGGACAGCCCGGCCGTCTCGAACTCGGTGTGGTAGTCGATCCGGAGGTTGTCACGCAGCGTCGACTCGTCGATGCGACCCTCGGCGGCGCGTTCGAGCGTCCCGCCGGTCTTGTCCTCGTAGCGGACGAACAGGTTCGTCCCCGAGAGCGCCTCCGCCGGGGCGAGCGTTCGCTCGGGTGCGGCGTCCGCATCCGCCTCGCCGGCCTCCAGACGCTCGATCTTCGCCTCGAGTTCGGCCACCCGCTCCCGAAGGCGTTCGACCTCCACTCGGTAGTCGTCCCGTTCGCTCGCGATTCGGTCCCGGGCCGCCTCCGCCTCCTCCTCGGCCGCCCGGGCGGCGTCGAGTTCCTGCCGAAGACGATCGATTTCGTCGTCGGATGCCGATCCCCTCGACGCTTCGGCGTCACTCGACACCTCGGCGTCGTCGGTCGCCACCTCGTCCGCCGAGTCCACCACCTCGTCGGTCGTCGCCGCGTCCGCCCCGTCTACCGTCGACGCTGTCTCGTCCGGCGCGGCCGTCTCGGCGTCGGCATCGACGTCGGTCCCAGCCACGTCGGTGGCGGCTGCCTCACTCCCGTCGCCCTCGGCCGCGGTCGATTCGGCCGACTCGGTCGACTGGACCACATCGGGCGTCGCCCAGTCCGGCGTCGTGCCGGCGTCGTCCGCGCTCTGGCCGTCCTCGGCCGTCGCCGGCCCCGCCGCAGCGACGCCGCCGGTGGCGTCCGTCCCGTCGTCGTCCGCACCGCCGCCGGTGGCGTCCGTCCCGTCGTCCGTCTCGTCGTCGTCGAACGCGACGTCCCCGACGCCCTCGTCTTCGTCCTCGGCGTCGGCCAGGTCCGTGCCGGCGTCGTCGCCGGCGACGGCGGAGCCGGCGGCCGCCACGTCGGTGGGAGCCGGTTCCGGCCGTTCCGGCAGGTCGACCACCTCGACGTCGGCGTCGACGACGGAGTAGATGCCCACCTCGTCGGCGGCGCGTTCGAACGCCTCGTCGCCCGTGAGGAGGCGCCGGCTGTTGCCCACGTAGGCGACGGGGAGCGACCGCCCGCCGTAGTAGACGACGTAGTAGTCACCCGAGAGCACGTTCTCCGAGAGTTCGACGTAGCCGACGAAGCTTCCGGAAGAGAGCGTCTCGTCGATTTCGGCGAGCGACGTCTCGTTCGAGTAGTACTGGCCGCGGGTCTGGCCGCCGCGTGCCTGCATCGCGTAGAGGAGCGGCAGCGAGATGTCTGGCGCGGTGTAGGCCGTCAGCGAGGTATCCTCGAAATCCTCGATGTCGCCGTCGAACACCCCCAGATAGCGTCCGTTGAGAACGAACGCCCACGCCGTACCGTCGGTTACCGCCCCCGAGAACTCCTCGTCAACGAGGTCGTACAACCCGGTAACGCCGTCGGCGACGGGACGGGTCCCCCACTCGGTCACCGCGTCGAGAATCTCGCCGTCCATTTGTGGGGATATGCTCCCAAGCGAGCCAAATACTTTCCGGCAATTGGCGAGGACCACCGCCACAGACGGGTTATTGTAAGTCAGTACCGGTGGTTCGCCGGCCCGTCTCGGCGAACCACCGGTGAACAGTTACAATACTCCGAATCACTCGTCGACGAAGTCGATGGAGATTCGCCGCCGCTCCCCGTCGACGTACTTGTACCGTTCGTCGGCGTTCTCGTCCTCGGCCCGGCGATGGGAGCCGTCACAGAAGGGATACTGCTCGCTCAACCCGCACAGACAGATCGCCACGTCGCCCTTTTCGTCGTCGATGTCGTCCGGTGTGATGATCTTCGGTCCCGTCTCGGTGTGGGTTACTTCCCGCGCCATACCAGACGATCGGTGGGCTGCGGGTTTAATTTGAGGGCACTGCAGACGACGACGGGCGGTGGGGAACCCACGGCGGCCGCCGGGTCAGTGTTTGTGGGTGAACAGGAGCGGACTGCCCTCGTGGACGGTGACACAGATGTCGAGCGGTTCGATCTGTTCGAGGCTGGTCTCCGTCTTCTTACACGCCACGAGGTCGTCGAACGGGTCCTCACAGACGGGACACGCCACCGAGACGGTGTTCTGGTAGAGTTTGATTTCGTCGTTCTCCTCTCGAGGCGTGAGCGACGACACGAGCTGCTCGAAATCCTCCATATCAATAGCTGACGCGTGAGACCACATAAATTTACGGCGCCGGGACCGGCGCGCGGCACGGGAGACCGATCAGGCGCCGAACGAGGCGCCGGCGTACAGCACGACGACGAGGAAGATCCAGACGACGTCGACGAAGTGCCAGTACATCGAGACGGTGCTGACAGAGACGTGACGTTCGGCGGAGTACTGCCCTGCGAGCGCACGAATCGTGACGATGGCGAGGAGAGCGCCACCGAGCGAGACGTGAAGCCCGTGGAGTCCGGTCAGCCCGAAGAAGGCCGAGCCGAACAGTCCCGAGGTGACGGTGAAGTTCGAGTGAACGATGAACTCGTAGTACTCGTAGATCTGTCCTCCGATGAAGACGATCCCGAGGATGAGCGTCGCCAGCAGGCCGAGCACGAACTTCCGGCGGTCGTTCTTTCGGATGGCGACGTGTGCCCAGTGGAGCGTGAGACTCGACGCCACCAGAATTGCCGTGTTGATGATGACGAGCGAACCGGTCAGATGCGGGAGTTCACCCGGCGGCCACGTCCCTGCGCGGATGAAGAAGTAGTACGTGAACACCGCGCCGAAGGTTGCGAGCTCGGACCCGAGGAACGCGATCATCCCCCAGCGGAGGGCCGACGCGCTCGTCTCGTTACTGCCACGCGACCAGAACTCCGAGACGAAGGCGTGGTAGAGCCAGCCGTACAGCCCGAGGAGGAAAGCGCCGACGCTCGCGGCCGCCGCCAGCGGCGCGAGCATCGGGTCGATCGTCGACTCCTGTCCGCCCGAGACGATGAAGAGTGCGGCGGCGAGGTAGATACCCCCGCCACCCAGTGCCGTGATGAACGGCCACCAGCTCGCCTCGCCGAACCCCCGCGGCCAGTCTTCGACTGCCGGGAGGTGATGTCCGTGATCGTCCCCGCCGTGATCCGTACTCATACCCCCCCGTTGCGATTCAACTACCAAAAATCCTCCCACCTTCCGTCGAACCGACCTCGATCGGTTTCGGAAGCTACTCCACGGGGACACCCCAACCGTCGACCGATGGCCTCGGACTCGTGGTGGTTCCGATTCCGACGACCACACGCCGCCCTCGGAGTCACACTCACCGTCTGCGTGGCCCTCTCGATAGGCGTCGGCCGGGCCGTCGCCCACAGCGGCGGCCTCCGTGGCGCGACGCGTGACCCCGTGGCGGTGCCCACGTGGCTGTTCTTGCTCACGGGTGGCGGCGTCGTCGGCGTCTCGTTCCTCCTCGCCAGTTTCGTCACCGACCGCCGCTTCGTCGCCGCCGTCCACGACTGGCTCCGACCGCTGCCGACGCCGGGACGCGTACTCCACGCCCTCGCGAGCGTCGGCGGCGTCGGCGTCCTCGCTACCACACTGGTCGTCGGCGTCGTCGAGGGTGCAAGCGGCGTCCGCAACCTCGCCGTCCTCGTCGTCTGGGTCGCGTGGTGGGGCGGCTACGTCGCCTCCACGTACCTGCTGGGAAACACCTGGCCGGCGCTCAACCCCTTCCGAACCGTCTCCGAACGCCTCCCCTCCCTCGATCGGCCGTATCCGGACCGCCTGGGAGCCTGGCCGAGTGTCGTCGCCCTGCTCCTCCTCGTGTGGGCCGAGATTACCATGCCGCTCGCGGACGATGCGGGCCTCCTCACGTCGGTCCTCGGCGCCTACACCGTCGCGACGCTCGCCGGCACCGTCGTCTTCGGTTCCGACCGGTGGTTCGAGAGCGTCGACCCCCTCTCGCGGGCGTTTCGTCTCTACGGACGAGTCGCTCCCCTCGGCGTGGAAGACGGCAGCCTGCGCCTTCGCCTGCCCGGGAGCGCTCTGCCCGAAACGTCGCTCGGCGGACGCGACGACGTGGCGTTCGTCGTCACCCTGCTGTTTGTCACCACCTACGACGGCTTCGTCGCCACCGGACCGTGGGCAGCCGGCGTCAGCGCCGCCGTCGGTGCGGGCGTCCCGCCGGTCGTCGCGTACCTCGGTGCCTACCTCGCCGGCGCGGCGCTGTTCTATCTGGCCTACCACGCGGCGGCACGGCTCGGCCGCCGTCGCGCCGACACCTACCTCTCCACGACCGAACTCGCGCGGCGGTTCGCACCGTCCTTGCTCCCCATCGCCGCCGGCTACCATCTCGCGCACAACCTCGGATCGGTACTGGTGCTCGGCCCGACGTTCGCCGCCGTCGCCGCCGCCCCACTCTCGCCGCCGCCGTCGCCGCCGCAACTGGCCGGCCTGCCGGCGTGGTTCGGTGGCCTGGAACTCGCCTTCGTCCTCCTCGGCCACCTGGTGGCCGTCTGGGTCGCTCACGCCATCGCCTACGACCTGTTTCCCTCCCGCCTGCAGGCCGTTCGAAGCCAGTACGGCGTGACCGCCGTCATGGTCGGCTACACCATGCTCAGCCTCTGGATCGTCGCCGAACCGTACGTCGCTCCCCCCTTCCTCGCCACGTGACCGTGACCCGATCCGACCCCGACACGCACGTCCCGCCCGACGCGACCGCTTACGTCTGCGAGCGGTGCGGCCAGCCGTTCGCCCGCGAACGACATCTGGCGCTCCACCGTGGACTCGACCATCCGGCGGACCTGTCGCCGGCGGAGCGCGAGGCGTTCGAGACGGCGCGTGAAAAAGAGGAAGCCGACCTCCGGCGGTTCCGGTTGCTCGCGCTGGCGGCGCTCGTGGCGCTTTATTTCGGGTTCCTGATGACCTACGCGGTCGTCACCTAGTCGGCCTGCCCGCTCGCCCGATGGTAGGGCTGTCCGGCGATGTCCTCGCGGAGGTCCGCGAGTGCCCCGTGGGCGCCGGCGTCGGTGCCCGTCATCTCCGTGACGACGGCGAACACCTCCTGACGCGACACCTTCACGCCGGCCTCCGAGAGGGCGTCCTCCGGGCGGGCGAGGAGTTCGCGAAGGGTTCCGACGGCGAGCAGGAAGGGAATGGCCCACGCGGCCAGCGTGTTGCCGTCGGTCGTGGGGACCGTCTCCAGATACGTCTGGGCGTCGTCGAGGAAGGAACGCGCGTGGCGGGCGGTACGGCGGACGACCGCCGCCGCGCCCGACTCGTGTTCCGGGGCGACGACTTCCTCCTGGGGTACCCCCTCGGCTGCCAGCCACTCCGCGGGCAGGTAGACGTTGTCCTCCTCGGTGTAGTCGTCGTAGACGTCCTTGGCGACGTTGACCAACTGGAGCAGGAGGCCGAACTCCTCGGCGGTGTCGTAGAGGCGTGCGCGACGCCCCTCGCTCAGGTCGCCGCGAGCAAGCAGGTTCGTGACGAGGTTACCGACGGTGCCGGCGGCGTAGTAACAGTACTCCTCCAGTTCCTCCCGGGACTGGATACGAAGCCCCCCCTCGTCCGCGTAGCGTTCGACGAACATCGCCATCCCTTGGACGAGTTCGCGGGCGGGCGGCGTGACCGCCTCACGCACGTCGTCGGGAAGGCCGTGAAAAGTGCGGACGATCCGCGGGGTGCTGGCGACGACCTCCCAGTCGTCGGACCGCTCTTCGGACGCCGGAAGCCACTCGTCGACCGCCGCGCGGAACGCGTCGGCGTCCGTCTCGTCCGCCGGGTCCAGGACGCGGTCGTACGCGCGAAGGAGGCGGGCCTGTTCGGCCGGCTGGATGTGGTCGGCGTCCTCGATGGTATCGGGCACACGACAGAGGAGGTAGCCGACACAGATGTACGACGCCATCGGTTCGTCGAGTACGTCGACGGTCAACGCGAACGTTCTGGAGACACCCTGGACCGCCTCGTGGCACCAGTCGAGGTCGGGTTGGTCACCGGGAGGTCTGGCTGCGTGTCGAGACATTCGGAGCGGTTGCGGGTTACGACCGAGGGGTTAAAAAGTCTCGTGGGCGATTTCGGCAGTCACGCGGCCGTCCCCCGAACGGAGCCACAAGCCGTATATCGGGACCAACCGAGAATCGCCGTATGCCTTCGATCAAGCAGGTCATCGCCGTCGGTGTCGTCGTGATCCTGCTCGTCGGCCTCGCCGTCGTCGGCTTCGGCCAACCCTCGGTGTCGGGAATCGACAACCGGTTCGGTGGCGTCAACGAGACGACGACGGTCGTCGAGAGCGACCTGGCCGTCCGGAACCCCAACCCCGTCGGTGCCAGCCTCGGCGGCCTCACCGTCGACTACGCCATCGACATGAACGGTATTCGCATGGCCAGCGGCGTCAAGGAGAGCGTCTCCGTCCCCCGAGGGCCGTCGACGGTGCCGATGACCACCTACCTCGCGAACGAACGCATCCCCGCCTGGTGGGTGAGCCACCTCAACAACGGGGAGCGGACCGAACTCGCCGTCAACGCCGACGTCCACTCGTCCGCGCTCGGCACCTCCTTCGGCGCGCCGAAGGTCACCCGCACCATCGAGACGGACATCGTCGCCGCGTTCAACTCGACCGAACGGCGACCCGTCGGCGAGGAGCAGACGGGCGGCACTCCCGTCCTCTACATCGAGGAGACGAGCGCTCAGTGGGGCACGGTCGACGCCTCGGCGACGGAAATCGACATGCGCTTTGTCGTCTACAACCCCAACGCCTACCTCGTCCCCGTCTCCGAACTGAGCTATCACGCGACGATGAACGACGTCGCGATGGGCAACGGTTCCACCGAGGGCCACGGGGTGATCCCGCCGAAGTCCACCCGCACCATTCGGGCGACGACGGTTCTCGACAACGGCAACATCGACGAGTGGTGGGTGACCCACCTGGAGAACGACCAGGAGACCACCCTCCGGATCGACTTCGCGGCGCAGGTCGACCTGCCGACCGGCACCGTCGAGATTCCGCTCGCGCCGCTGACCTACACCGAGACCATCGAAACGGATATCTTCGGGAACGAGAACGGGACGGCCACGGACGGCGAGGCGACGACCACGCCGACGCCCGGCGGTGAGACGACGCCCACCGAAAACGGGGCGGAGACGGCGACCCCAACGCCGACGCCCACCGACGACGGCCTACTGGACGGCGGCGACGGGGAGACGGCGACCCCAACGCCGACGCCCACCGAGGACGGACTCCTCGACGTGCGGTCGCCGCCCGGTACGGTACCGTCCCAACCGATTCGGTGACGGCGACGCCTACTCGATGGTGACGTGTTCCGACTCCTCGTTGAGCGCGAGGTTCGCCGCGATTTCGGCGTTGCGCATGGCGTACTGCGCGGTCTGCTGGAGACTCACCAGCACCTCCCGGGTGCGGAGGAGTTCGACTTTCGGCATGTCCGGAAGCCCGCGGATCAACTCCATCTCGCGGTCGCTGATCGTCTCGAACATCCGACCGACCGCGATAGCCTTGTCGTAGTCGCGTTCGACTACCGCCTCGACCGCCGTGACGGTGATCTCGTCGACCTGATCCGTGAACTCGCGGATGTTTCGCATCGTCGAACTGTCGACGTCCAGCGTGTTGTTCTTCGCGTCGAGCGCGATGTTGCCGATGTCCTCGGCGTTGTCGGCCGTGAGTTCGAGGTTCTTCGCCACCGATCGGTAGCCGATCAGCGGGAACCCCGATTCGAGACCGACCGCTCGAGCGAGGTTCGGGTTCTGGTAGGCCATGAAGATCAGGCGAAGCAGGAGGACGAAGATTTTGTTCGCCTGTCGCTCCCGGTTCAGGGCGCGTTCGGCCAGATCCGCGTTGCCGTGCGCGATGGCCTTCACCGACTCGCCGCGCATGGTGCTTCCGGTGTTCTCCAGGCGTTCGAGGAGGTTGTCGAGAGTGAAGTCCTCGGGGTCGACCGAACAGCGGATGGCGATCCGTTCGGGCGTCTCCTCGATGACGCCGAGTCCCATCAACTGCGTCTCGGCGCGGTAGACGGCGTTGATATGCTCGCTGTCGAGAGCCCCATCCGATTTCTGGATGTGGATGACACGCCGGCCGAGGACGTACTGGGCGACGATGGCGCGTTCGAGTGCCCCGGAGTCGAGGTTGTCCGCGTGGATCGTCGCCGAGGAGCCCTCGGTGCTCGCCGACTCCGGGAGAACCGTCAACGTGCCCTTACCACCCATCCGGAGCGACACCTCGTCGCCCTTCTCGACGTTGTGTTCTTTCGCCCACTCCGCCGGGAGCGTCATCGCCAGCGTAGACGGCCCCAGCCGTTGAACTTTCCGTGTTTCCATACCACACGTATCTGTCCCAACGGCCTTAATCTTCACTATGGGTCATTATACCCCATGATAGATGTTGATGTGCGGCGGTTTTAGGCTATTTCCAGCAACCGCCGTTCGAACCGACCGACCCGCACCTTCGTCCAGCCCCGCAGGTCCGCGTCGAGTTCCGGATCGTCGGTGTCGACGCGCAGCGTCCCGATGTCGTCGAGTTTCGCCCGGGAGGCGACGACTTCCACCTCACACCGGCGGATGACCGCCGGCGAGAGCTGTGGGTTCCCGCGGCCGAAGATGAAGCCTTGGCCGCCGATGGGCGAGACGACGATCACGTTTCGGTCGCCCAGCGTGTCGAGAATCTCCGCCTCGGTGGCGTCCCACGCGAGCACCTCGCCATCGCGCCACACGTCGACGCCGAGGGGCGATCCGTCGAACCCGAGAGCGTCCTTGATGGCCCCGAGCGTGCTCCCGGGACCGAGGACGTAGGTCACTCCAGCTTCCACGCCGTCGGCGAACCCCTCGGCAACGGCTTCCACGTTCCCACTCCCGGTCTGTTTCGAGGACTGCAGGTTCTCGCCGACCGGCACCCAGGCGACCGCCCGAAGTTCCGGGTTCACGGCACCCTCGCGGTACGCGTCCTCGTCGATGTCCATCACCTCGCGGCGTTCGGTCCGCTCGAAGGTGGCGATCACGTCGGCGGCGTCCTCCGGCGACACGGCGAACACCGATGAGTACACCTTCACACCGCCGGGAATCCCCAGCATCGGCGTCTCCGTTCCGTCCAGAGCGTCGGCCACGTCCGCAGCGGTACCGTCGCCGCCGACGAAACAGACGAGGTCGACGCCGGCGTCGACGAACCCCTCGACCGCCGCCCGCGTGTCGGCCGCCGTCGTCTCCTCGCCCGCGGGCGTCCCCAGTACTTCGGGATCGAACCCCGCCTCGCGGGCCAGGTCCGCCCCCATCGGCGCGCCCCACGTCAGAATCGTCGCGTCGGGGACCCGGTCGGCGATGGCGCCGAGTGCTCGCCGCGCCCGGTCCGGCGAGCGCGGTTCGGCCCCCCGGGCGCGCGCCTCCGCGACCTTCCCGTCAGTCCCCTTTAGGCCGACCCGTCCACCCATGCCGGCGATGGGGTTGATCACGAACCCGAGTCGCATGGTGTGGGATACGTGGGCACGGTGAAAAGGGCCGCGACTGCCCGACGACGGACGTCGTGAGCACGGTACGGCGACCGTCCAACTCCGTTGACGAACGTTTAAGCGACTGCCGTCGATAGGAGCACCTATGCTCCCACTTCAGTCCGGGGAACCGCTCCCCATCGAGGCGACCGGTGCGGTCGTACTACTCGCCAGTCTGGGCGTCACCCTGCTCTGGTTGCTCTACCTCCGCCGCTAGGTCGACGCGTTCGCGAAGCCAGTCGGCCGCCGCCCGCGCCGTCTCCGTGTCGGCCGCGATGACTTTCAGCCGCACCGACTCGCCGGGATAGCTCCCGACGGCGACGTCGAATCGCTCTTGCACCCCGTCGAGGCGGGCGATGAGGGCACTCTCCGGTTCTGTCGTCCGTACCTCCTCGACGTATCGCCGCTCACCCTCGAACTCGTCGGCGACCGTCTCGAACATCGCCTTCATCTCCACGGGAACACCCGGGAGGACGTACACCGAGTCGAGGGCCGCCCCTGGCGCCACGCCCTCGGGGTTCGGGAGCATCCGCGCGCCGTCCGGAAGGTGGGCGGTTCCCTCGGTCAGATCGGCGGCCGTGTAGTCGCCGTGGTCGGCGATCCACGCCTCGGCCGCCTCGTTGGGCACGACGTCCCGCCCGAACGCCGCCGCGACGCCGTCCATCGTCACGTCGTCGTGGGTCGGACCGACCCCGCCGGTGACGAGGACGGCGTCGTACTCCGCGCGGTACTCGTTGACCACGCGAGCGATGTCGGCGATTCGGTCGGGGACCGTCGTGATCCGCTCGACGGACACCCCGCGGTCGTCGAGGCGGTTACACAGCCACGAGGCGTTCGTGTCGACCGTGTCCCCGGAGAGCAGTTCGTCGCCGACGGTGACGACCGCGACTCGCATGAGGGAGGGTAGAGTGGCGAGGTTGAAAACAGTCGCGACCCGGACCCCGATCACCCCATCCCCGGGGGCGGGTCGTCGCGGAACTCGTCGTCCGTGTCCACGTCCAGACCGAGTTCCTCCCGCCGTTCGCGGAGCGCGTCGATGCGACGCTTGTAGTAGAGGAGCCCGGCGGCCCCGACGAGGGCCAGTCCCGCCGCGGCACCGCCGAAGATCAACAGGTCGCGCTGCAGGTAGAACTGCACCGAGATGGAGTCGGCCTCCACGCTATCCCAGCGGATGATCCGCTGGTCGCCGGCCGACGCTACCTCGTAGCCACCGGGGTTGACCTTCCCGAACGGGAACACCTCGACACGGCGGTTCGGCGGCAACACGACCGCGTAGGAGCCGTTGACGAACGTCGGGAGGCTAAACCGTTTGGGCGTACTTGAGGAAGTGAACGCGAGACGGCCGCCGCCATCGCTGGGAGCGTCGGCGGGCAGCCTGACCGAGACCCGTTCGCGCGAGCGGTTGATCGTCCCGCCACGGGCGACGAGTTCGGTCCCCGTGATGACCGTGCCGTTCGGATAACGATACCGCACGGCCGAGACGGGGATGGCGTTCCGGCCGCCGAACCCGTCGCGACGGAACAGCTCCATCCGCGTCTCGTCGAGCCGGTAGACCGCCTGGAACCGCGCGTTCTCGGTGATGGTGACGTGGGCGTTCACCCCGTTGTCCCAGACGTACGGCGACGGCGGTTCCTCGTCGAGTTGTTCGTCGGAAATCGGCTGGGAGCCGAAGAAGCCGGCACAGCCCGAGGTCAGCACGAGCGCCACGAGCCCGAGAAGTGGAAGCAGGTGACGGCGGTTCATCGGTCAGGGAATGACGCATTTCAGTTCCGCGGGGAGGTACTCGCCGACGCTGGCGAGCAGTCCCGGCGGATCGGTACCCTCGGCACAGACGACGCTCTGTTCGAGCAGGCCGAGGCGTTCGACGGTGACGACGTCGCGGGCGTGACCGGCGCGGTTCAGCGTCGCCCGCACCTCGCCCCGCGTGGCGCTGTTGACGTTCAGCCGGCCGTTGTCGCCGCGAGTCCACTCGAACAGCCGGTCGCGCTCCGCGTCCGAGAGCCGGGGCGTGTCGCCGGCGACGAACTCCAGCGGGAGGTGCTGGACGAGGCCGAACCGGTCGCGGATCTGCGACGGCGACCCCGGGCCGAGGCCGAGTTCGGCGGCCGGGATCCGGACTCGCTCGCCGGCGTCGAGGACGAAGCCGTCCTCGTCCCAGGATTCGAGCGTGCCGACGTAGGTCTCGCCGTCCTCGAAGCCGGTGCCGACGGTCCCCCACTCCGCGCCGAGGACGTTGCGTGCGGCCACTTCGTCGTCGCCGCTGATCGTCACCGAGACGAAGTCGTCGTGTCGGACGCCGACCTCCCAGGTCACGTCGAGGTCACCGATAGCGTTGTCGACCAGCGCGTTCATCCCGTCGAGCGCCCGTTCCCGGGCCGACCCCTCGACGTAACATTTGGTTGCGAGAACGACCATCAGCGGGTGATTTCCACGTTGAGTTCGTTCCGGAGTTCCTCGATCCGTCGCTCCGTCGCCTCGACTAGGTCGTCGTTGTCCATCGGTTCGAGCGGTGCGCCCGTCTCCGGACACTGGAAGTCGAACTCCATCGCCTCACTGAACTCGAAGCGGATGCCCGCCGGTTCCGAAAGGTAGAACTCGTGGGTGCGTTCGTACTCGAGGCGCTCTTCCAGCGCGTCGAGCAGGCGGTACATCTCCTCTTCGAGGTTCTCCGGGATGTTCTCGTACTGGAACGTCCAGAGGTAGGTGAGCCATCCGGAGTCCTCGTCGCGGACGCGACGGTAGCTGGCGAGGTCGTTCTCGTAGAGGATAAAGAGGGCGCGACGCACGTCGTTCAGTTCCAGTTCTAGTTCCTCTGCGAGCTCTTCGTCCGTCACCTCCCCGTCCGGTGGCGCGGCGGCGACCGGCATCCCCGTCGGACCGACGAGTTCGTGGAGGTACTTCTGGATCACCGGATCGCTCAGCAGCTCCTCAAAAGCCATTGTGTCCCGTTCGGTCCGGCGACGATTTAAACGCCACGGTCAGGCTGCAGGCCGCCGTGGCTCAAGCGCGCTCCGATTCCTCCTCGCGCGTCGGTTCCCGGCTGTCCTCGTCGGCGGCCTCCTCGGTCTCCTCGGCGCGTCCCGCGGCGAGTTCGGCGTCGATGTCGTCCTCGATGTCGTCGAGCGAGGTGACCGTGAGGACGTTCCCCCCGCCCGGATCGACCACTAGTACCTCCGTTCCCACGGGTATCTCGCCGTCGATGGACCGGGCGCTGTAGTTGGGATTGAACCCACCCCGGTCGAGTTTCACCTCGCCGGACTGCGTCGTCACCCGTTCGGTCACGCGCCCCGTCCGACCGCGGAGCGAACTGGAATCGCTCGTCTGTCCGATGCCCGAGTCACCGTAGAGATTGAATCGCCGGTAGCCGGCCAGCGCCAACCCCCCGAAGACGAGGACGAGGACGGCGAGCACGAGCGGGCCGGCGACCGGGCCGAGGAGCATTCCGACGATGCCCGCGGCGAGCAAGGCGACGCCGAGCACCGCGAAGTGTGCCCCTGGAGCCATCGCCTCGGCGATGGAGAGCCCGAGGCCGGCGATCACCAGGAGGAGTGGGAGCGTCTGGGGACCGAGTTCGATCCCCGTCTGGAGGACGCTCGTCGAGACGGCCATAGCCGAACCTTTGGGCCGCGGGCGTTTATACTACCGGCCCGCCGGTGATCAGTGCCACGGACGCTTACAGACTTCCGAGGGCGACGTAGAAGATCAGAACCGAGAGCGTCACGCCGATCAGGACGAACACCGTGTTCTCGATGGTCGGCGTGCCCGGTTCGATGGGGTCCGGGCCGACGGGGTCCGCGTCCTCGCCAACCTCGTCGACGGCGAACCGCCACTGGGACTCGTCGTCGTCGCGGTCCTCCTCCGGAACTGCGCTCATAGCTCCCGGTAACGGGCGCCCACGGAAAGGGGTACCGGCCTCGCTCAGCGCGGGTGCTCGCGGGGAGTCACGTCGCCCTCGTAGACGACGCCGCGGTCGGCGTTGACCGTCACCGTCGTCCCGTCGGCCACGTCGTCGGGGATGGGGGCGCCGCTGACCATCGGGACGCCGCGCTCACGCGCGACCATCGCGGCGTAACTCGTCATCCCCGGGCGCGCGTCGACGACGCCCGCAATCTTCGCGGTGTCGCCCGAGAACTGCCCGTCGAAGGTGGCCGGCAGGACGACGATGGCGCCCGCTGGGGCGTCCGAGAGGTCACCGTCCGGACACCGGAACACGGGCCCGGCGACGCGCCCGGCGACGACGTTCCGTCCCGTGGCGACCGTCTCGGAGGCGACGTGGACTTTCAGCATGTTCGTCGAGTTGGTCCCCTCCAGTTCGGTCATCATCCCCGAGAGCACGACCACGGTGTCGCCGCTCTCGGCGGCGCCGGCGTCGATGGCGGCGTCGACGGCCGCGTCGATCATCCCCTCGATGTCCTCGCGATAGGCGGCGTACTGGGCGTCCACGCCCCACGAGAGCGCGAGTTGTCGGCGCACTCGATCCCGGGGCGTCGTCGCCACGACGGGGACGGTCGGCCGGAACTTCGCCGTCGCACGCGCCGTATACCCCGACTCCGAGACGGAGACGATGGCCGCGGCGCCGAGGTCACGGGCGAGATACCGGGCCGCACGCGCCAGCGCCTCCGTCTGTGACCCCTCGGCGGCCGCGGGCACTCGCCCCTCGGTCGTCTCGACGTACTCGTCGCTCGCCTCCACCTCGCGGACGATGCGATCCATCGTCTCGACGACCTGAACGGGGTGGTCGCCGATGGCCGTCTCCCCCGAGAGCATCACCGCGTCGGTGCCGTCGAGCACCGCGTTCGCGACGTCGGAGGCCTCCGCGCGGGTCGGGCGGCGCGAAGAGATCATCGAGTCGAGCATCTCCGTCGCGGTGATGACGGGCACGCCCGCGTCCTGTGCGCGGTGGATGATCCGCTTTTGTACCATCGGAACGTGTTCCAGCGGACACTCCACCCCCAGGTCGCCGCGGGCGACCATCACGCCGTAGGACGCCGCGACGATTTCGTCGACGTTGTCGACCGCGCCGGCGCGTTCGATCTTCGAGACGACGGGAAGGTCGCCGCCGGCGTTCTCGATGGCGTCGGTCACGGCGAGGACGTCGGCGGCGTCGCGGACGAAACTCGCCGCGACGAAGTCCGCCCCCGTCTCGACGGCCACCTCGATGTCCCGGCGGTCGTGGTCGGTCACCACGTCGAGGTCGAGGTCGACACCGGGGATGTTCACTCCCTTTCGGCTCCCGAGTTCGCCGCCGGAGACGACGTGTGCGGTCACGACGTCGCCCTCGACGTCCTCGACGCGCGTCTCGATCCGGCCGTCGTCGAGGAGGACCCGGTCACCGGGGTCGACGGCGGCGATGGGGTAGGAGAGGCCGACCTCCTCGGGCGTCGCGGCGTCACCTTCGACGAACCGGACGGTCCCGTCGGTGGGCAGGTCGATCGGCTCGTCGAGGGTGGCGGTCCGGACCTCGGGCCCCTGGAGGTCGAGCATCACCGAGAGCGGGTGGTCGATGGCGGCGTCGACCGCGTGGACCCGCTCGATCAGTTCGGCGCGGTCCTCGTGGGAGCCGTGGCTCGCGTTGAGCCGGGCCACGGCCATCCCGGCGTCCGCGAGTTCGCGGATCGTCGTCCGGTCGTCGGAGGCGGGGCCCAGCGTACAGACGATCTTTGCCCGTCGCATACCGCCACTTCGACGGGCCAGGTGAAAAAGCCGGTCGGCCGATCAGCGCACGCGCTCGCCCGGCACCGCGTCGCCGACCGTCGTCAACAGGGCCGCCTCGTCGCCGGCGGCGAGCACCATCCCGTTGGACTCGACGCCGAACAGTTCCGCCTGTTCCAGGTTCGCCAGCACGATCACCCGCGTGCCCGGCAGCGAGTCCAGGTCGTGGAGCTGTTTGATGCCGGCGACGATCTGTCGCTCCTCGACGCCGATGTCGACGACGAGACGAGCGAGTTTGTCCGCGCCCTCGATCCCTTCGGCGTCGAGAATCTCGCCGACGCGCATGTCGAGGTCCTGGAACTCCTCGAAGCCGATCCGGTCGGGTTCGAGTGGTTCGAGGTCGGGGGCCGCCCCGTCGTCGGCCGCCTCGTCGTCGGCCGCCCCGTCGTCGGCCGCCCCGTCGTCGGCCGCCTCGACCCGTTCGGCCAGTTTCGCGTTCAGTTCCTCGACGCGCTCCTCGGGGATCTTCTCGTAGAGTTCGTCCGGTTCGTCGAACTCGGCCGCCGGCGGAGAGAGCGCCGCCTCGACGGTCACGTCGTGGACCGAACCGTCGCCACCGACCTGTGACCACAGGCGCTCGCAGGTTCCCGGGGCGACCGGCGCGAACAGGACCGAGACGGCCTTCGCCACCTGCACGCAGTCGCGAAGCACCTGCGCCGCTCGCTCGGGGTCCTCGTCGACGAGGTTCCACGGTTCGTTCTGCTGGATGTACTCGTTACCGAAGGCCGCGAGCGAGACGGCGGCGTCGCCGGCGTCGCGCACCGAGTAGTCGTTGACGGCGGCGGTGAAGTCGTCGATAGCGTCCTCGATCCGGTCGCGCACCTCGGACGAGAGGTCGGCGTCGGGCGTCCC
This sequence comes from Haloplanus litoreus, assembly GCF_045690335.1. Lineage (GTDB taxonomy): Archaea > Halobacteriota > Halobacteria > Halobacteriales > Haloferacaceae > Haloplanus > Haloplanus litoreus. The sequence goes on from NZ_CP147874.1 coordinate 3,035,281, forward strand.
GCCGAACTCGCGGTAGGCAAAGAGCAGGGAGCGATAGGCGAAGTTGCCGACCGTCCCGACGAGTTCGTTGTTGACGCGTTCGCGGAAGCGCTCCCACGAGAAGTCCACGTCCTGCTGGAAGCCGCCGTTGGTGGCGAGGTAGTAGCGAAGGAGGTCCGGATCGAACCCCTCGTCGAGATACTCGTCGGCCCAGACGGCGCGGTTCCGGGAGGTCGAGAAGCCCTTGCCGTTGAGCGTGATGAACCCACTCGCCATCACGGCGCGGGGTTCGCCGTAGTCGGCGCCGCGGAGCATCGCCGGCCAGAAGACGGTGTGGTGCTGGATGATGTCGCGACCGATGACGTGGACGATGTCCCCGTCGTCCTTCCAGGCACCCTCCCAGTCGAAGACGTCGGCGCCGACGCGTTCGGTGTACTGTTTCGTCGAGGAGACGTACTCGATGGGGGCGTCCACCCAGACGTAGAGCACCAAGTCGCTCCCGTCGCCGGACTCCGTGTTCTCCGAGGAGCGTGGCTCCTCGCCGTCCGGGTAGTCGATCCCCCAGTCCATGTCCCGGGTGATACACCAGTCGCGGAGTTCCCCCTCGATCCACTCGCGGGGCTGGTTCCGCGCGTTCGCGGTCCCTTCGAGGCGGTCGAGGAACTCACTAAGGTAGTCCTGGAACGCCGAGACGCGGAAGAACTTGTGGGTCTGTTCGCGGTACTCGGCGGGGTTGCCGGTGATGGTGCTCCGGGGGTCCTCGATTTCGCCGGGTTCGAGGTGGCGACCACAGCCCTCGTCGCACTCGTCGCCGCGGGCCGTCGCGCCACAGTAGGGACAGGTGCCCTCGACGTAGCGGTCCGGGAGCGACTGATCCTCCGCGGGGTCGTAGGCCACCATGATCTCCTTCTCGTAGACGTGGCCGTTCTCGTCCAGGGTCCGTACGATCTCTTTCGTCGTCTCGACGTTCGTCTCGTCGTGCGTGTGCCCGTAGTTGTCGAACTCGACGCCGAACTTCGGGAACGTCTCCTCGTAGGTCTCGTGCCACTCCAGGGCGAACTCCTCGGGGGAAACGCCCGCCTCCTCGGCGTTGACCGCGACGGGGGTCCCGTGCATGTCCGATCCGGAGACGAAGGCCGTCTCCTGTCCGAGTTTGCGCAGAGCGCGGGTGTACACGTCCCCGCCGACGTAGGTTCGCAGGTGGCCGATGTGGAGGTCGCCGTTGGCGTAGGGCAACCCACAGGTCACCACCGCAGGTCGATCCGTGGGAAACTCCTCGTGGCTCATACGCGTGTAGTCGGCGATGGGCGCCTAAAGCCCCCCGGTTGCGGACGACACGTCCGGTCGGCCGGTCGGGACCCCCTACCGACGCGGCGGGTCGCCGACCGACGGGCTACTCGACCGTGACCGTCCCGGTGACGGTCTGTTCGCCGTTCAGCCGGATCTCGACTTCGTACTCCCCGGGGTCGTCGGGGTTATCGACGGCCGGATAGCCCACGACGATCACGTCACCCTCCTGGAGGGTGTAGCCGGTGTCGAGCGTCACGTCGAAGGAGAACTCGTTGTTGTTGACGCCACTGACGTGGGTCTCGTTGAACCGACGGTCGATCTCGCCGTCGCCGTCGGTATCGACGCCGAGTGTGATCGCCTCGTGTGTGGCCGAATCGACGACGAACCGATCACGTGGATACGTCGCACCGATTTCGGCCCACTCCGATCCCGCGGTCGTCTCGTCGACCGTGATGCGGAGCGTCTGATTGACGTCCGTCGCGCCCGCGGCCTCGTTACCGACGGCCACCTGCTCGTCGGGAACCGCTGTCCCCGTCTCCGCGCCGGCCCCGGACCCACCGCCACCGAACGCCGAACAGCCCGCGAGTAGGGCCATCGCCGCGACCACGATCGTGATCGCTGATACGCGTGTTTTCACAGTGGCGGGAGGAACGAACGAGGTCTAAATCTGACGACCGGCGACGGGCCACAAGATATATTTCGGTCGACGGGTCGACCGCCGCAGGGATGGATCGATCCGGGGCGATGGGTCACGCGGGTGTCGCCGCGATGGCGACGTACGTCCCGTCCCGGGTCGGGCGGTCGACGGTCGCCACGCGCTCGACGGCCAGCCCAGTGGCTTCGAGACACCCCCGCCAGTACGCCTCGTGGTCGTCGACGCCGTCGGGCGTGATGGGGAGTTCCAGCAGTCCCACGGTCCCGTCGTCGGCACACACGCGCCGGAGCTCCGCGAACGCGGCGTCCCGGTCGGCCTCGGGCACGTCGTGGAGCACCCGACAGGCCGTTACGGCGTCGAAGGCCCCGTCGGCGAAGGGGAGGTGGGCGGCGTCGCCCGCGACCGGCGACACGTCGACGCCGGCGAGCGCCCCGTTTCGCCGCGCCAGGGCCGGCCCGTTGCCGAGGATCACCCGGTCGTCGAAGACGTCACAGCCGACGACCGACGCACCGGCCGGGAGATGTGGGGCGAGACCGACCAGCGACCGCCCGGTGCCACATCCGACGTCGAGGATGCGGTCCGAACCGTCGAGGGCGAGAACCGACCCGAGGGCGTCGTACTTCCGCCGGTCGAGTGCCCACGGCGGTGGCGAGAGCAAGCGGCGGGCGGCGTCGCCGCCGCGGTAGCAGGCGCCGGCGCTCACGACGACGGCGAGAACACGGAGCGCTCGCCGCCCCCGACGGAAGACGACGACCGACGCCGCGAGGAGAAGAACCGAGAGGGCGATCCGGCGGAGGCGTTCACGCCAGTGGTAGACGCCGAAGAAGTACGGACGGGGAGCCATGGGTGCAGTCGACACCGCGACGGCATGTAGCTGACGGGTCGATCGAACGCCTTTTGATCCCGCCCGGCCACCGCCGACTATGACACTCGGACCCACTGACCGCGTCCGTGCAGTCGAGCGTTCCAGTATCCGCTACATGTTCGACATCGCGGAGGAGATGGACGACGACCTCGTGCGCCTGGAGGTCGGCATCCCCGACTTCGATACGCCCGCACACGTCGTCGACGCCGCCTGCGCGGCGGCACGGGACGGCCACACCAGTTACACCACAAACGCCGGCAACCCGGCACTCAGAGACGCCATCGCCGATCACATGGCCGGCGACTACGGCGTCCGGGTCGACCCCGACGAGGTGATCGTCACCGCCGGCGGGATGGAGGCGCTGCACCTCGCCGCCCTCTGTACCGTCTCGCCCGGCGACGAGGTGGTCTTCCCGACGCCCGGGTTCCCCAACTACTGGGTCCAGACCCGGATGGCCGACGGCGTGCCCACGCCGGTTCCGATGCCCGCGGAGACGGGGTTCGCCCTCGACGCCGACCGCCTCGTCGACGCCATCGGTCCCGACACGGCCCTGGTGATTCTCTGTTCACCCAACAACCCCACTGGGCAGACGTACGACGCCGACGCCGTCCGTGCCGTCGTCGACGCCGCCGCCGCCCACGACGCCTACGTCGTCGCCGACGAGGTGTACCTCGGGCTCTCCTACGAGCGCGACCCCAAAGGCGTCGCCGCCATGACCGGCCACCCCGAGAACGTCCTCACGGTCAACTCCTGTTCGAAGCGCTACGCCATGACCGGGTGGCGAGTGGGGTGGCTCGCGGGGACGACCGACATCGTCGACCAGGCGACGAAGATCCACGAGTCGACCACCTCCTGTGCGTCGAGCGTGAGTCAACACGCCGCCCTCGCGGCGCTGACCGGGTCACAGGCCGACGCCACCGAGATGTACGATGCCTTCCGCGAGCGGCGCGACTACGTGGTCGAGCGAGTCGCGACCATCGACGGCCTGCACTGTCCCCGTCCGGAGGGCGCGTTCTACGCCTTTCTGGACCCGGATCTGCCGGGAACGAGCCTGGAGATGGCGGAGCACCTCCTCCGGGAGTACGGGGTCGTCCTCGCCCCCGGCGACGGCTTCGGCGAGGCGGGTGACGGTTGGCTCCGCCTGAGTTTCGCCAACAGCCTCGACCGACTGGAGGTGGGGTTCGACCGCCTCGAACGTGCCATCGCCGACGCCCGGTAGCGAGACGGGCATCACGGAGGCCCGGTGAAACGCCGTCCGTCGGCCGGGTGTGCGATGGCTCCCGGAGGCTACGAGAGGTCGCCGTCCCGAATTGCGCGTTCCGCGTCGTCGAGTGTCGCCGCCGCGTCGAACGCCCCGACGATCCGTTCGAGTTCGGCCCGTTCGGCGTGGGCTAGCTCGTGTGCATGGGCCGTGATGTTCGGAATCGCCCGCAGGATGTTGTCGACGATGGGAACGTCGGCCACCTGCACCGACCGCGACATCGGATTCAGGTCGATCACGATTTCGGCCTTCCCGAGGTCGGCAAGCGCCGCGGCGCGGTCGCCGTCCTCCAGTGGCACCAACACCACGTCCGCGTCGGCGATACCGTCCGCGTCGACTTTCGCACGTTCGTGGGTCAGATTCGGGAGGCGGGCGTCCGCGGCCAGTCCCTTCACCTCGCTCGCGCCGTGGTCGAGGAGGTGGTCGACGATAGCCCGCATCCGTTCCTCGGTTCGGTTGAACAGGTTCACTTCCAGATCCGCGCCGACGGCGTCGGCGAGGGCGACGAGTTCGCCGGGCACCAGCGCCGCCGCGTTGCCGTTCACCGAGACGACGGGATGGTCGGCGAGCAACAGGTGCGCGGCGGCCGCACGCGCCGCCGCGTCCGCCGAGGGGAGCGTCCGCTCCCCGAGCAAGTAGTCGAAGGCCTCGCCGCGCCCCTGGGCGATGAGACCCTGTCTGCTGGTGATGCCCTTCTCGACGCCCGCCTCGATGCGGTGACGGGTCACCAGCGAGTCGTGACGGGGGTGGTCTTCGGGAATCTCGGCCTCGGCCATGCGCTCCCGATTCGGTGGCCCGGATAAAAGCCCCCCGATCAGCCACCGTCGACGAGGTGGGCGCCGGCGTCACAGGTTCGACAGACCGACGCGTCGTACCCGGCGTCCGTGAGCCCCGTCTCGAGCGCGAACACCGTCTCCCCGAGCATAGCCATCGACGCCGCACCGCCGGCGGCGGCGACGGCGTCGACGGCCTCGCGCACCCGGTCCGTGAGCAACCCGGCGTCGCGGGCGAAGCGGCGCGATTCGGCGACGAGCGTCGGGAGCGTCGGGCGGTCGACCAGTCGGTCGAGCGCCGCCTCCCCCGCCCGCACGAGCGGGTCGGTGTCGCCGGCCAGCACCTCGGCCGTCGAGAGGTCGCCGAAGGTGACGTACTCGACACGCCGCGTCGCGGGCACGCCGTCGAGACGACCGTACGCCGGCGCGCCGGGTTCGAGACGGATGGGGACGCCACCGCGGGCCTGGGCGACCACGTCGCCGAGGCCCGTCCCCGCTTCGACCTCCGCGCGGTGGGCGAGCGTCACGAGGTCGTTCGCGGAGCGCTCGCAGCCGAAGCGGACGTTGGCGGCCAGTGCCGTCCCGAGCGCCATCGCGCCCGAGACGCCGAAGCCGGTGCCGAGGGGCAGATCGCTCTCGGCGACGACTCGCGCCCGGTCGGCCACCCCGAGGCCCGAGAGCACCGTCTCGACCGGCGGCATGGGGAGGGCGTCACCGTCGAGAACGACGCCCGGCTCGTCCGCCTCGTGGACCGTCACGGCCACGCCGTCGGTGAGGGTGAGTCCGGCGCCGCGAGATCCCGCCCGCGCCGGGTCGTCGGCGGGCGCAGGGCTGAAGAAGCCGGTGACGTGGCCGGGGACGAACGCGGTCGGTTCGTCGGGCATCGAGTCCGGCTACGGACTCAGCCGCTGTCGGTCCCGCGGGAAGAGGACGGCCTCGCGGATGTTGTCCAGATCCAGCATCGTCATCACGAGGCGTTCGACGCCGTAGGCCCACCCGGCGTGGGGGGGCATACCGTACTTGAACATCCGGGTGTAGTAGTCGAACTGCTCCGGATCGAGGCCCTGCTGTTCGAAGCCGGCGACGAGTTCGTCGTACCGGTGTTCACGCTGTCCGCCCGAGACGAGTTCCATCCGCGGGTGCATCAGGTCGAACCCCTTCGACAGCTGCGGATCGTCGTCGTAGTCCTGAATGTAGAACGGCTTGATCTCGGAGGGCCAGTCGGTGACGAAGTAGTGACCGCCGACGTCCCGACCGAGGGCCTTCTCCGCCTCGGTCGACAGGTCGTCGCCCCAGACGAGCTGTGCGTCGAGTTCACCCGTCGCGTTGACCCGCTCGATGGCCTCCTCGTAGGTGAGGCGCGGGAAGTCGTCCTCGGGGACGGCGAAGTCGTCGTAGCCGAGGAGTTCCAGTTCCGCCGCGCAGTTCTCGGCGACGCCCTCGTAGGCGGCCTTCAGCGTCCCCTCACACACGTCCATCGCCTCGTTGTGGTCGACGAAGGCCGACTCGAAGTCGATCATCGTCGCCTCGTTGAGGTGCCGGGGCGTGTTGTGCTCCTCGGCACGGAAGATGGGACCGATTTCGAAGACGCGTTCGAGACCGCTTCCCACCATCAGCTGTTTGAACAGCTGTGGCGACTGGTTCATGAACGCCTCCTTGCCGAAGTAGGTGATCGGGAAGAGTTCCGTACCGCCCTCCGTCCCGGTGGCGACGATTTTCGGCGTGTTGATCTCCGTCGAGCCGATCGAGCGGAAGTACTCGCGGACCGAGCGCAGGATCTCGCTCCGGATCTCGAAGATGGCCTTCACCTCTGGCTTGCGGAGGTCGAGCGTCCGGTTGTCCAGTCGGGTGGGGAGTTCGGCGTCGACCTTCCCCGACGGGTCGAGCGGGAGTTCGGGGTCGGCGTCGGCCAGCACGTCGACCGACTCGGGAACCATCTCGAGGCCCGTCGGCGCGCGCGGTTCCTCCTCGACGGCCCCGGTGACCGTGACGACGCTCTCGCGGTGGACGCCCAACCCCGTCTCCACGAGGTCCTCGTCCATCTCGTCTTTCTCGAACTTGACCTGGAGTTTACCGGTCTTGTCCCGGAGAATCAGGAAGGCGATGCCGCCGAGGTCACGAATTTCGTGGACCCAGCCGGCGACCGTTGCCGTCTCACCGGCGACGACGTCGGCCGCGTGGGTTCGGTTTTCCATGTCCACCCGTATCGGACCGCGCGCCTTAAACGCGACCGTTTCGTGTCGGCGGACCGGTCACTCCAGCGCCGACGTAGCACCGCTCACTCGACTCGATACTCGCCGATGATGTCCTCGTCGAGGGAGACGCCGAGACCGGGTTCCTCGGGCAACGCGATCCGGCCGTCCGAAAGCGTGGGCGGCGTCTCGAACAGCGCCTCGTACACCGGGAAGTCGGTCGGATCGAACTCCAGCCACTCACAGGCCGGCGACGCCGCCATCACGTGCATCGTCGCCGCGAGACCGACGCCCGTGGTGAAACAGTGCGGCGTCGTGACCGTACCGTACGTCTCCGCCAGCGCACAGATCTTTCTCGCCTCCGTGATGCCGCCACACCGCATCACGTCGGGCATGGCGTAGTCGACGGCGTCCGCCTCGAACAGGTCGTGAAAGCCCCACTTCGTGTACTCGTTCTCGCCGGCGGCGATGGGCACGGTCAGCTCCTCACGCAGCGCGGCCAGGCCGTCAACGTCGTAAGGCGAAAGGGGCTCTTCGTACCAGTACACGTCGTACTCCTCCAGCATCCGCCCGACTCGCCGGGCGTCGGGCCGGTCGTACCCGCAGTTCATGTCGACCATCAGGGCGGTGTCGGGACCGATGGCCTCGCGCATCGCCGCCACTCGCTCCTCGTCGGCGTCGATGCCGCGCCCGAGGTGGGTCTTCACGCCCGCGAACCCCCGGTCGACGTAGGAGCCGGCACGGTCGGCCATCGTCTCCGGGTCCTGCCAGAACAGGTCGCTCGCGTAGGGTTTGAGGTCGCCGCCCACCGCCCCGCCGAGCAGGCGATAGACGGGGACGTCGTGGTGTTTGCCCGCGATGTCCCAGAGCGCGATGTCGACGCCGCTGGCCGCGGAGAGACCCTGGCCCTTCCGGTCCTTGTAGACGTCGTCGGTCACCATCGCCCCCCAGTGACGCTCGATATCGAGCGGGTCCTCGCCGATCAGACGCGGGGCGTACTTCTCCTCGACGATGCGCTCGACGATGAAGGACTCCGGCCCGACGCCCTCGCCGATACCCGTGATCCCCGCGTCCGTCTCGACGACGACGAAGGCCGCCCCGCGGGCGTCCATGGATCGATCCCGAGAGACGCCGAGTGGACGATTCAGCGGTACCTCGATCCGTTCGACGCGTACGTCCGTAATCTCCATCGGTCGTCGGTTCGGCGGGCGCCGGGTAAAAACCAGTGCCGCGAGTTACGCCGCGTCGTCGCTCGCGGCCTTCGCCCCTTCGACCGTCTCGCGGACGGCCGCACAGCCCTCGTCGTGGAGCAAGTCGCCGACGACGACCACGTCGGCGTGTTGGCCCATCTCGTAGGCGGTGTCGTAGTCCCCGACGCCGCCACCGTAAAACAGGGTCGCCTCGGCGAGCGCGTCCTGTGCGGCCCGAACCGTCTCGGGGTCGCCGAACGTGCCGGAGTACTCGATGTAGACGATTTCCTGGCCGAACAGCTTCTCCGCCACGGCGGCGTAGGCCGCCACGTCGTCCGGCGACTGATCGCAGTCGGCGTCGGTGTACTCCGCGACCGACGAGTCCGGGTTCAGGACGATGTACGCCTCGGTGTGAGTGCGTCCCCAGTCGAGACCGTTCTCGATGCGCACCCACTCCTTGTGGGCGCCGGTCACCCAGAAGCTGTCGCCGGCGTTGAACACCGTCGGGATCAGGTAGCCGTCGAGGGCGTCGTCGTCGATGACGACGGCCGGGTTCGACGGCTCCTGGTAGAGCGGCACGCCGTACTTCGCACAGGCGTCGACGACCGTCTCCATCTTCTCTTTGGTCATACCCGTCGTCCCACCGATCTCGATGGCGTCGGTTCCGGTGGCACAGACGTCCTCGAACGTCTCGCCCGCGACGAGTTCCTTGTCGGGGTCGACCTTGAGGACGTGGTCCCACTCGTCCCACGGCGTGGTCATTGCAGGAGTCTACTCCACGGAACTGATAAAAAGGGTCCGACTCGCCGCGCCCGCTCGGAGGACCCGTCGTAAGTCGGTGCCGGCCGTGCTCGGAGCGTCGTGGCGAACGGCCGAAACACGGTTACGACAGGTCGTATCAGTCCGCGTCGGCCTGCCAGTCCCGCACCGTGTCCTCGCCGACGCCATCGATTTCGTTCGCCAGCGCGTCCGGTTCGGCGGCCTTCAGCCCGGCCACGTCCTCGATGCCCGCGGTCTTCAGTTTCTCGGCCGTCTTCTCCCCGATTCCGTCGATGGCCTCCAGTTCGGTCCCCTCCTGACGGGCCTGATACTCCCGGTAGTTGCAGATCGGACAGCCGAGATCCCAGGGTTCGCGGTCCGAATCCTCGTAGGTGATCCGAAGCCCCGGCAGGCCGTGTTCCTCGCAGACGTCGTCGGTGAGTTCCACCTCGCCGCGACGGGGCATGGGGAGGGAGTAATCGCAGTCTGGATAGCGCGTACAGCCGACCAGCCGCCCGCCCGAGCGGAGGCGCTTGACGGCGAGTTCACCCCCCTCGTCGTCGCCACACTCGGGACAGGAACCGACGATCAGGTCGGGTTCTTCCTCCGCCGCCTCGGCCGCACAGAGCGGACAGCCGTGGACGAACGTCTTGCGGCCGGCGAGCATCTTCACGTCGTGCAGGCCGTGTTCGCCACAGACGTCGTCGAGTAGAATCGGCTTCCCCGTCGAGGGGAGGGGGAGCGTGAACTCACAGTCGGGGTAGCCGTCACACCCGACGAAGTAGGAGCCGTTTCGACTCCGTCGGATCACGAGATCGGACCCGCACTCGGGACACGGGCCGACGGTCTTGTCGGCTTTCAGCGACTCGCGCAGGTGGTCGCCGAGCTCCTCCCGGGAGTCGCCGAGGCGGTCGAAGACGCGTTCGAGGATCTCCCTGGACTCGTCGGTGACCGCCTCCAGCGTGGCCTCACCCCGGGCGATGGCCTGCATGTCCGCCTCCAGTTGCGCGGTCATCTCCTCGCTGACGATGAGGTCGGCGAACTCCTCGGACGCCTCGACGACGCCGCGCGCGAGGCGCGTGGGACGGGGCGGATCGCCCTCGATGTAGCCGCGGTCGTACAGTTTCTGGATCACGTCGTGACGCGTCGCCTTCGTTCCGATCCCCATGTCCTCCATCGTCTCGATGAGCCGGGACTGGCCGTACCGTCGCGGCGGCTGGGTCTGCTTGGCCTCGAAGCGCGTCTCGGTCACCGCGAGTTCCTCGCCCTCGACGACGTCGGGGACGTAGTTCTCTGTCGTCGAGCGGTATGGGTAGACGGCGTGGTAGCCCGGATCGACCAGGCGCTTGCCGTTGGCCTTCAGGGAGAGGTCCTCGCTCTCGCCGGCGACGGCCGCGACGACGCGCAGGTGTTCCCACGTGGCCGCGTCGGCGACGGTCGCCAGAAAGCGCCGCACGACGAGTTCGTACACCTCCCACTCGTCCTCGGAGAGGTCCGAGGCCGAGGGGAGTTCGTCGGTCGGATGGATCGGCGGGTGGTCGGTCGTCTCCTCGTCGCCAGCGGTTGGCGTGATGTCGTCGGCGTCGAGCAGCGACGCGGCGTCGTCGCCGAAGCGTCGGCCGGCCGATAACGCGTCGAGCAACTCCCGCGGGTCGAGGTCCTCGGGGTAGACCGTGTTGTCCGTCCGGGGGTACGTGATGTACCCCGCAGTGTAGAGGTCCTCGGCGATACTCATCGCCCGCTGGGCGGAGTAACCGATCCCGCTGGCGGCGCGGATGAACTGCGTCGTGTTGAACGGCGCCGGCGGGTCGTCGGTCCGGGTTCGGCGGCGAACCTCCTCGACCGTCGCCGCCGACGCCGCCGAGAGCACCGCGTCGACCGTCTCGGCGCGGTCCTCGTCCCAGACGCGTTCGGCCTCCGTATCGTCCGTATCGAGGTAGAAGTACTGCGCCTCGAACGTCTCGTCGTCTTTCGCCAGGTCGGCGAACAGTTCCCAGTAGTCCTCGGGGTCGAACGCGTCGATTTCGCGTTCGCGGTCGACGATCAGTTTCAGCGTCGGTCCCTGTACCCGGCCGACGGAGATGAAGTCGTCGCCGAGTTGTCGGGCCGACAGCGAGAGAAACCGCGTGAGCGAAGCGCCCCACATCAGGTCGATGATCTGTCGGGCCTCGCCGGCCGCCGCGAGGTCGAAGTCCAGGTCGTCCGGGTCGGCGAACGCCTCCGTCACCTCGCGGTCGGTGATGGAGGAGAAGCGCACCCGGTCGACTGGCGCCTCGTCGTTGACCTCGCGGACGAGTTCGTAGGCCTCCTTGCCGATGAGTTCGCCCTCGCGGTCGTAGTCGGTCGCGATGTGAACGTGCGAAGCGTTGCGCGCCAACCGGCGGAGCGCCGCGACGATGTTCTCCTGTGTCGGGCGCTTCTCCACCTCGGCGCTCACGAGTTCGACGGGTTCCACGTCGCGCCAGTCGTTGTACTCCGGCGGGAAGTCGACGCCGACGACGTGACCCGACAGGCCGATGCAGCGCTTGCCGCCCCACTTGTAGACGTTGACGCCGTTGATCCGCTCGGCATCCGCGGCTCCCCCGCTGAGAATGTCCGCGATGCGGCGGGCGGCGTTGTCCTTCTCCGTCACGATCAACTCGGGGCCGCGTTTCATCGAGGAGGGATACGCCGAGCACCCGCCTAAAACTTTCGTGGGGCGAAAATCACCGGACATGACGGGTGTGAACGGGAGTCACGCGCCGGCAGTACGACTCACTCCGGCGCCGGGCGACGGCTGTGGATCGGCGTCCAGTCGGGCAGTGCCACGCCGCCGGCGTGTGCCACCGCCGGGTCGGCGGCGAGGCTCTCGACGACGGCATCGGGCGCGCGAGGGGGCGTGACGTCGGGACTGGCCGGGCCGAACGGAGCCGCTTATAGGTCGGGGACGACTCCCGACAGGCATGTCCGGAGTCCACGTCCAGCTCGAACTGGACGGCGTGGCGGGCTGTCCTGCGTCGACGCTCAGCGAGGCGGGGCCGGTCGAATCAGTGACGGTCGACCGGCACGGGACGGGCGAGTCGGCACACGTCGTCGGCGAAGTGACCGTCGACCGGTCCGGCGCCGACGGCCCGGACCCCGCTGGCGTCGAGGAGGTGTTCGACGACGGATCACGGGCCGTGTACCGGTACACACACGAGACGGCGTGTCCGTGTACCCGCGTCCCGGCTCACGGCTGTCCGATCCGTGACCGTCGGGCGGACTCCGGACGACTCGTCCTCCAGTTCATCGTGCCCGACCTCGCGACGCTCCGAACGGTCGTCGCGGACCTCGAATCGTACTGTACGACCCTGCGGGTGCGACGGCTCGTTCGCTCGGGAGTGACCGACGACGACCCGTCGCTTCTCGTGGCCGACCGGAGCGCGTTCACCGACCGCCAGTACGAAGTCCTCGAGACGGCCCACGAGATGGGGTACTTCGAATCGCCGAAGGGTGCGGACTCCGGGGCCGTCGCCGACGAACTCGGCGTCTCGGTGTCAACCTTCGTCGAACACCTCTCCGTGGCACAGACGAAGCTGTTCGATCAGATCATGGCGACCTGACGGGGTCGCGCCCCGAACGTCGACACCGCGGACGTCGTCGCTCGTTCCTCGGTACCGCATCACGCGGGCTTAAATAAACCCGAGCATCCTAGCGAGAGACCGTATCCGAACGCGGCGGCGAGCGTGCGGTGACACGATGGCGCAGACGATCTATCGGGACATCGGCGGACGAGAGGCAGTCGAAGCAGTCGTCAGTGACTTCTACGACGACGTGCTCGCGGACGACCAGCTAGCCCCGTACTTCGACGGGATGGACATGGAGGAACTGCGCGCTCACCAGGTGCAGTTCATCAGCGCCGTCGCCGGCGGCCCGGCCGAGTACACCGGCGCCGACATGCGCGAGGCCCACGACCACCTGGACCTGAACGCCGAGGACTTCGCGGCCGTGGGTCGCCACCTGCGGTCGGCCCTCGAACGGAACGGCGTCACCGAGGAGAACGTCGACGCCATCATGGCCGAAGTCGTCGCGCTCGAAGATCCGATCCTCGGCCGCTGACGGCGTCGAACCGACGGGCGAGCGCGGTCAGCCGTCCAGCCGCTCGCGAAGCAGGCCGTTGACGGTGCCGGGGTCGGCGCTCCCCCCCGTCTTGCTCATCACCTGACCGACGAGGAAGTTGAGGGCGCCGCCCTCGCCGGCGTGGTAGTCCTCGACCGCCTCGGGGTTCTCCTCGATGGCCTCCTCGACGGCGGCGGCGACGGCGTCGTCGCCAGCCTTGCCCAACCCCTCGCGCTCGACCACCTCGTCGGGGGCGAGTCCCTCGTCGAGCATCGCGCGCAGTACCACCTCACGGGCGTTCTTCTCCGTGATTTCGTCGGCGTCGACGAGTTCGATCAGGCGGGCGAACTCGTCGAGTCGCCCGGCCACGTCCGTCACCTGCATGTCGCGGTAGTTGAGTTCGCCGAGCAAGTCGTCGGCGACCCACGTCGCCGCGAGGTCGGCGTCGAACCGGTCGGCCACATCCTCGAAGAAGTCCGCGACTTCCTTCGTCGAGGTGAGTTTCGACGCCGCCTCGGTGTCGAGACCGTACTCCTCGCGGAAGCGTTCGCGGCGGGCGGCCGGCAGTTCCGGGATGGGAATGCGCTCCTTCCAGTCCGCGACCTGCAGGGGCGGGAGGTCGGCCTCGCGGAAGTAGCGGTAGTCCTTCTCCTCTTCCTTCGAGCGCATGGAGACGGTGATGCCCCGGCTCTCGTCCCAGTGGCGCGTCTCCTGTTCGACCTCGCGGCCGCGCTTCACGGCGTTTTTCTGGCGGGTCACCTCGTAGGCGAGTGCCTGCTCCGCACCTTTGTGACTGGAGATGTTCTTCACCTCGGTGCGGTTGGCGGCCGCCAGCGTCTCGTCGTCGACGGCGCCGTCGTCGGCCACCTCGTCGTCGGGGACGAGGGAGATGTTGGCGTCGATCCGGAGGCTGCCGTCGCGCGAGGCGTCGAACACGCCGAGATACTCGAGCACTTCCTCCAGTTTCGCGAGGAACGCGCGGACCTCGCCCGGGCCGCGGAAGTCTGGGTCGGTGACGATTTCCATGAGCGGCGTCCCCGCGCGGTTGTAGTCGACCAGCGTGTAGTCGGCCGTCTCGATGCTGCCGCCCTCGTGCTGGAGGCTCCCGGGGTCCTCCTCGAGGTGGGCGCGGCCGATTCCGATCTCTCGACGGTCGTCCTCGACGCTCACTTCGAGCGAGCCGTCGGCACAGATCGGCGCGTCGTACTGCGTGATCTGGAAGTTCTTCGGCAGGTCGGGGTAGTAGTAATTTTTCCGGTGAAACCGGGTCTCCTCGGCGACGTCGGCGTCGAGCGCCTTCCCCACTTTGACCGCCGCTTCGACGGCCGCCTCGTTGAGAACGGGGAGGGAACCCGGAAGTCCCAGACAGACGGGACAGGTCCGCGTGTTCGGTTCCTCGTCGTCCGCCGCTTCGGTCGAACAGCCACAGAAGATCTTCGTGTCGGTTTCGAGCTGGACGTGAACCTCCAGCCCGATGACGACCGCGAGATCACGTTGCTGGAGCGCCTGCGCAGTCATTGCGCGGGCTTACACGGCCGGTGGCTAAAGGCTAACGGGACCCGGCGTCGTCGTCCCACTCGACGTCCTCGACCAGATCAGTCTCGCGCAGGATGAAGGGACCGATGGAGAGGGTGTGTTTCGTCACCGTCGCGATCCGGAGGATGGAGGCAGCGAGGACGAGGAAGGGCAGAACTGCCACCGTCGACGCGAGGGCGACGACGGGGACGACACCGGGCGTCCGACCGAGCGGACCGGCGGGGTCGAAAAACGCGATCATACAGACGCCGACGAGGAGTGCAGGGAGCGCCGCCGCGAGGATGCTCCGCGAGAGGTTGATGAGCTCCCACTGGAAGTAGAGCGTTTTGAAGTGCTCGCGCGCGGGCCCGAACAGTTCGAGCGTGTCGATCAGCGCATCGAGTGCCGCCTCGGCGTCCGCGTCGAGCGAATCCGATTCGCGGATGCGTTTCGCCGCGAAGATCTTCCACGAGTAGTTGAAGTTCAGAGCCGCCGAGAGCACGTCGAACTCGCCGAACTGCGCGTCGTCGAGGTCGCTGGCGACGCGGTCGGCGTTGCCGATCAGGCTCTCGGTCAGTGACGCCACCTCGGCGTGTTCCGGGCCGGCGGCGTCGCGAAGGTCCCGTGCGTGGCGGCTGGCGACCTGCACGAGCGCACGGAGAAACTGTGAGGGTCGCGCCGGACTGACGGGGACGTCGAGCAGGTCGGCGGTGTCGTCACGAAACTGGAGGGCACCGCGCATCCGCTCGCGCTGATCGCCGACGGCACCGAGTTCCTGTGAGAGGACAAGCTGATTGAGCGTCAACACCAGCGTCACGCCGGTGATGGTGGCGGTGAGAAAACCCTGAAACAGCGTGTCGACGGCGTCGCCACCGCGGAGCTTCGGCGCCGCGGCCGGGAGCACGACCCCGACCGTCAGCACGATCAAAAACACCACGACGGCGAGACCCGCGACGACGAGGCGGCGGTCGGCCTCCAGATAGAGCCAGAGTTTCGTTCGGCTCTCCGAGGCGCGAGCGCGCAACTGGTCGTTCGGCTCGTCGCCGTCCACGTCACCGTCGGCCATGCCACCGCTGGGAGCGGGCGGCGCAAAAAACTGCGGACGAGCACGGTCCGCCGAGCGGAACGTTAATGACCCTCGTCCACCTGTGTCCACCCGAATGCCACGGACCACCACACCGAAACGGTCATCCGCCGACAGTGGTGTGTCCGGTATCGCCATCATTGGGGCCGCCCAGTAGCCCCACACTCCATTCTCTCGCCCGATTTCCGCTCGCAACACGATCCGACCACCGACGATGCCACCCGTTCGCGGGGCCGACCCACACGACCCAGAATGACGAAAAACGTACACGTTCGCGAGGAGACAGCGGAGGAACCGACCACACGACCGATCACGACCGGCGCCGACGCCGTCGTCGCGGCGCTCGAAGCCGCCGGCGTCGATCACGCGTTCGGCGTGCAGGGCGGGGCCATCATGCCCGTCTACGACGCACTGTATCACGCCGACGTGGAACACGTCACGATGGCACACGAACAGGGTGCCGCCCACGCCGCCGACGCCTACGGCGTCGTCTCCGGCACGCCGGGCGTCTGTCTGGCGACGTCCGGCCCCGGTGCGACCAACCTCGTCACCGGACTCGCCGACGCGGACATGGATTCGGATCCGGTCGTCGCTCTGACCGGCCAGGCGCCCTCGGATCTGGTCGGCAAGGACGCCTTCCAGGAGACGGACACGACGGGCATGACCGAACCCGTGACGAAGACGAACTACTTCGCGACCGACCCGGACGCCGTCGGGGACACCGTCGGCGAGGCGTTCGCGCTCGCGGGGTCGGGGCGACCGGGGCCGACGCTGGTCGACCTCCCGAAGGACGTGACCCAGGGCTCGGCCGACTGGACCCCCAGCGAGCCCCGACGCCCCGCACACGTCGCGGTCCCCGACGCGGCCGCGTCCGAGGTGGTCGACGCCGCTGCGGCCGCGCTCGCCGGCGCCGAGCGGCCGGTTATCCTCTCGGGCGGGGGCGTGATCAAAGGCGAGGCGTGGGACGAGCTTCGGGCGTTCGCGGTCGAGTACGGCGTCCCCGTCGTGACGACGATGCCCGGGATCGGCTCGTTCCCGGAGAACCACGACCTCGCGCTGGCGGTCGCGGGGATGCACGGGACCGGCTACGCGAATCTGGCGCTCCAGCACTGCGACGTGATGCTCGCGGTCGGGACGCGCTTCGACGACCGCCTCACCGGCGGCGTCGAGACGTTCGCACCCGGAGCCGAGATCTGTCACGTCGACATCGACCCCGCGGAGATCGGCAAGAACGTCGGCGTCGACTATCCGCTGGTCGGCGACGCGGCCACGGTGCTCGACCACCTCCACGGCGCGATGCCGCGGGCGCCCGAGGCCGACGAGTGGCGCGAGCGGTGCCGGGCCTGGAAGTCCGCGTATCCCCTCGACTACGCGATGTCCGACGACGGGCCGCTGAAACCCCAGTTCGTCGTCGAGGCGACCGACGCACTGACCCCCGACGGGACGGTCGTCACGACCGGCGTCGGCCAGCACCAGATGTGGGCGATGCAGTACTGGACGTACCGCCATCCCCGGACGTGGGTCTCCTCCCACGGCCTCGGGACGATGGGCTACGGGCTCCCCGCGGCCATCGGGGCTCGGATCGCCGCCGACGACGACCGATCGGTCGTCTGCTTCGAGGGCGACGGCTCGTTCCTGATGACGGTCCCGGAACTCGCGGTCGCCGTCCGGGAGGACCTCGACATCACGGTGGTCGTTCTCAACAACGCGGCCATCGGGATGGTCCGCCAGTGGCAGGACGCCTTCTTCGAGGGGCGCCGGATGGCCTCGGGGTACGGGTGGGTCCCGGAGTTCGACACGCTCGCGGCGGCGTTCGGTGCCGAAGGTTTCCGCGTCGAGACGGCCGACGCGGTCGAGGAGACGCTCCGCGCGGCACTGGCGTACGACGGCCCGTCGGTCGTGGACGCACACGTCGCCACGGAGGAAGACGTCTATCCGATCGTGCCGAGCGGCGGCGACAACGCGGCGTTCGCGACGAACGAGGCCCAACTCGACGACCTGTGAGGCGATGACGACCGGCCCCGCGCCGGTCGCGTTCCGTGACAACGAGTGGCAGAGAGTATAGGTTCCCCCGTCCACGAGAGGGAATATGGAGTTCGAAGCGCCACCCGAACACGCGCTGATCCGCTCGACCGCAAGCGACATCGCCGACGAGTACGGTCCCGAGTACTGGCGCGAGCGCGAGGAACGGGGCGAATTCGCCGCCGACTTCTGGGACGAACTCGGCGAGGCGGGGTTCCACGGCCTGCTGATCCCGGAGGAGTACGGCGGCGCCGGGATGGGTCTCCAGGAGATGGGACTCGCGATGGAGACGCTGTGTGCCGAGGGCTGTGGGATGGCGGGGACGTGGTACCTCGTCGTCACCGCGGGCATGGCGGCCATCGCGCTCCGGGAGTCCGGAACCGACGAACAAAAACGGGAGTACCTGCCCGACGTCGCGGCCGGCGACCGGGTCTTCTCCGTCGCCATCACGGAACCCGAGGCGGGGACGAATACGCTGAACGTCGGCACCCGGGCCGAACGCGACGGCGACGAGTACGTCCTGAACGGCAAGAAGGCGTGGATCACCTTCGCGGACCGTGCCGACGAGATGATCCTCGTCACGCGGACGACCCCCCGCGACGAGGCGTCGAAACCGACGGCGGGCCTCAGCCTCTTCCTCGTCGACATGGACGACCCCGGGATCGAGGTGTCGCCAATCCGGAAACACGCGATCAACTACTCGAAGTCGTGTGAGGTGTTCGTCGAGGACGTGCGCGTCCCCGAGACGGCGTTGCTCGGCGAGGAGGGCGAGGGCTGGTGGCACCTGGTGGAGACGCTCAACCCCGAGCGGGTGGGCTTTGCCGCCGCCGCGACGGGGATCGCCGAACTCGCGGTGTCGAACGCCGTCGACTACGCCAACGACCGCGAGGTGTTCGACGCACCGATCGGGACCCATCAGGCCGTCTCCTTCCCCATCACGAAGGCGTACACCAACGTCGAGACGGCGCGACTGATGCGCCAGAAGGCGGCGTGGCTGTTCGATCGGGGGCGAGACTGTGGCTACGAGACGAACGTCGCGAAGGCCGCCGCGGTGGAAGCGGGCATCGACGCCGTCTACCACGCCATGCAGGCCTTCGGTGGCTGGGGCTACGCCGTCGAGTACGACGTCGAACGCTGGTGGCGCGAGATCAACCTCACCCGCCTGGCCCCCGTCACCCAGCAGATGGCGTACAACCACATCGCGACCGAGATGGGGTTCCCGAGGTCCTACTGAGATGGACGTACGTGTCGATGGGGCGACGGCCGAGGAGGCGGAAGCCATCGCTCGAGCGCTCGCAACCCGCTTCGGCGAACGCGTCCGCGTGTTCGCGGGCCGGAAAGACGAGGACCCGGTCGCCGAGAGCGACCCGCCGGACGCCACGGGCGGACGAGAGACGACGGTCGACGCCGACGGCCCGACCGACCGTGAGGACGCCCTCTGGGACGAAATCGCCGACATCCTCGAAGGCGGCCCGGAGAAGTACCGCGAGCGACAGCGGGAGGCGGGCAAACTGTTCGTCCGCGACCGACTCGACCTCTGGTTCCCCGACGGCCTCACCTTCGAGGACGGCAAGTTCGCCAACTTCGACGCGTGGCACCCGTCGGCGCCGAACGCGGACGCCGACGGGAACGACCGCCTCCCGGCCGACGGCCTCCTCACCGGCGCCGCCGACTTCGAGGGACGGGCGGTCCACTTCATGGCCAACGACTACACCGTCAAGGCGGGATCGATGGCCGAGAAGGGCGTCGAGAAGTTCCTCCGGATGCAGGAGCGCGCACTGAAGACGGGGCGGCCGGTCCTCTACCTGATGGACTCCTCGGGCGGCCGGATCGACCAGCAGACCGGCTTCTTCGCCAACCGCGACGGAATCGGGAAGTTCTACTACAACCACTCGATGCTCTCGGGGCGGGTGCCACAGGTCTGTGTCCTGTACGGTCCCTGCATCGCCGGTGCCGCCTACACACCCGTCTTCGCCGACTTCACCGTCATGGTCGAGGGGTCGGCGATGGCCATCGCCTCGCCGCGGATGGTCGAGATGGTCACCGGAGAGCGGATCAGCATGGACGAACTGGGCGGCCCCGCCGTCCACGCCGCCGAGTCGGGCAGTGCCGACCTGGTCGCGCGCGACGAGGAACACGCCCGCTCGCTCGTCGCTCGACTCCTCTCGTATCTCCCGGACAACGCCGACACCGACCCGCCACGAACCGAGGGTCGCGCGCCGGCGAAAGCACCGGAGAGCATCGACGCGGTGGTGCCCGAAGCGCCGCGCAAGGGGTACGACGTGCGGGACCTGCTCGACCGCCTCGCCGACGAGGGATCGGTACTGGAACTCAAACCCGACTACGGCGCCGAAATCGTCACTGCCTTCGCTCGGTTCGACGGGCGGCCGGTCGGCGTCGTCGCCAATCAGCCCGCCGTCCGTGCGGGCGCCATTTTCCCCGACTCCGCGGCGAAGGCCGCCGAATTCGTCTGGACCTGCGACGCCTACGGGATTCCCCTGTGCTACCTCTGTGACACGCCGGGGTTCATGGCGGGGTCGAGCGTCGAGAAGGACGGCATCCTGGAACGGGGCAAGAAGATGATCTACGCCACGTCGGCGGCGACGGTGCCCAAGCAGTGTGTCGTGGTGCGGAAGGCCTACGGCGCGGGTATCTACGCCATGTCGGGGCCGGCTTTCGACACCGAGTCGACGCTGGCGCTCCCCGGTGCCGAAATCGCGATCATGGGACCCGAAGCGGCGATCAACGCGGTGTACGCCCGCAAACTCGCCGACATCGACGACCCCGAGGAGCGCGAGCGCCGGGAGGCGGAACTGCGCGAGGAGTACCGGGAGGAAATCGACGTCCACCGGATGGCGAGCGAGGTGGTCGTCGACGAACTCGTGCCGCCGAGTACGCTCCGCGAGGAACTGGTCGGCCGGTTCGAGTTCTACGAGACGGTCGAGAAGGACCGTCCAAGCAAGAAACACGGGACAGTCCTGTAGAGACGGCAGTCTCTTCGGGGCGTATCGCCAACGCCGTGTTCATGCCGAGAACGTCGGCGCCGCGAACCGAGTCGTGGCGCTCACCCGGCACCGCACTCTGGGTTCTCGTCGCCTCGGGCACGCTGACCGTGATGGCCGGGGCGGTCCTCGGACCGGTGGTCAATCGAATCGGCACGAGCCTCGGCGTCTCCCAGTCGCGAGCCGGCCTCGTCGTCACAACCCACGGCCTCTTTATCGTCCTCACGAGCCCGCTCGCGGGAGGGCTGATCGACCGGTACGGGCCGCGCCGACCCTACGTCCTCGGCCTGGCGCTCTACGGCATCGCCGGCGCTGCCGGCCTGATCGTCGAAACGTTCCCCGCGCTCCTCGTCTCGCGGGCGGCCCTCGGCGTCGCGGTGGCGTTCGTCTACACGTCGATCACCGTCCTGATCTACAACCTCTACGAGGGGGAGCGGAAGGATCGGGCGATGGGGCTCCGGGGGAGCGCCAACAGCCTCGGTGCGGCGGTCTGGCCGCTCGTCGGCGGCGCGCTGGGTACCCTCTCGTGGCACGGGCCGTTCGCCGTCTACCTCCTCGCACTCCCGCTCGGTCTGCTCGCCCTCCTGACCGTCCCGGAACCGGCCATCGAACCCGGTGACACGGGCGACGGCGGCATCCGCGGGGCCGTCCGGGTCGTCCGCCGGACGCCGCTGTTGCCCCTCGTCTACGGGCTGTACTTCCTCGCCAACCTCCTGCTGTACGCCATCGTCGTCTACTACCCAGGTCTGCTCTCGACGTTCGACGTGACCTCCTCGCTCGCAATCAGCCTCTACCTGTCGGCGCTTGGAACCGCGGGCGGCGTCAGCGCGTACTACTACGACCGGATCAAGCGGCGGTTCGACTTCCGGCAACTGACCCTCGTCGCACTGGCGCTGTGGACCGTCGGATTCGCCGTCGCGACGACCGCCGCCTCGCGAGCCGTCGCCGCCTTGCCCGTCGTCCTGTTCGGCCTCGGTCAGGGTCTCGTCTTCCCGACGGTGTTGCTCTGGATTGAGGAACTGGTGCCCGCGGGTCGACAGGGGCAGTTCAGTTCGTACGTCGCTACGTTCGGCTACGTCGGGCAGTTCCTCGCACCGGTGCTGTTCGGACCGGTAGCGGGGGAGTTCGGACTCCGAGTCGTCTTCGGGGTCGCCGCGGCCGGCGTCGCCGTCGCCTTGGTCGGCGTCGCCGTCGCCTTGGTCGGCGTCGGCGGACGCCTCGCGATGTCTGGATGACCGGGGGAATCCCTTTGCCCGCGCCGCCCCACGTGGAGCGCATGACGGGGTGTTACTTCGAGGAGTTCGCGGTCGGGCAGACCTTCGACCACGACAAACGGCGGACCATCACCGAGAGCGACAACCAGCGGTTCTGTGACATGACGATGAACCAGCAACCGCTCCACCTCGACGCCGAGTTCGCGGCCGAGACGGAGTTCGGCGAGCGCATCGTCAACGGCCTCTACACGATGAGCCTCGCGGTGGGGCTGACCATCCCCGACACCACCGACGGGACCATCGTCGCCAATCTCGGCTACGACGACGTCGAACACCCGGCGCCCGTCCACATCGGCGACACCATCCGCGCCCGGACCACCGTAACCGACAAGCGGGAGACGAGCGACGGCGACCGGGGGGTCGTCACCATGCACGTCGAGGCCTTCGACGGCGACGGTCGACTCGTGTGCGGGTTCGACCGAACCGTCCTCGCGAAGAAACGAGCACCCTGACCGATCTCCAGTCGAAATGGTAGGGTCGATTACATTGTGAACTATACCCATCAGGTGTCGCCACCGAAATACCGACCGCCCCGGAGGCAACATAGCAGTGATTAACCGTCGTCGGTGACGACGGCCAGACGGGTCATGTCGAACACCTCACAGCCCGACGACGCCGGCCCCCACGTGGACGGTTCGGACGAGGGACGCCTCCGGTCGGTCGTCGTCACGTACGAGGGTGCAGCCGATCGACGGACGCTCTACCCGCCGGATGCGACGGACGTCGAGCGACTCACTCACTGGCTGACCGCCGACGCCGACGCGTTCCAGCACCTCGACGAGATGCGGTAATCAGTCCTCGAGAGCCCGCCGAACCGCCGCCACGCGCTCGTCGCGGCGCCGAATCACGGTCCCCGGATCGGCGTCGTACTCGTGAAAGCCCGCACCGTCGGCGACGCCGCCGCGACCGGCCGCCAGTCGCTCCGCGAACAGCGGCCCCGGTTCGTCCGCGTCGCTCAGGTGCGGGTAGAGGTTCTCCGCGATGGTTTCGAACAGATCGAGACCGGCGAGGTCGGCCGTTTCGAACGGACCGACGACCGCCGTGCGAAGGGCGTAACCGTCCCGGACGGCCCGCTCGACGTCTTCGAGCGAGGCCACACCCTCGGTCACGAGATGCGTACACTCCCGGAGGACGGCGAACTGAATCCGATTCCAGACGAACCCCGGCACGTCGCGCTCGACGCGGATTGGATCGCGGTCGACGGCCTCGACGAACGCGGCCGTCCGGTCGACCGTCTCGTCGCTCGTCTCGGCCCCGCGGATCACCTCGACCGTCGGCAGGAGATAGGGTGGGTTCCACCAGTGGCAGCCGACGACCCGGTCGGCGACCGACGGGACCGTCGCAGCGACGTCGGTGATGGGGATGCCCGACGTGTTCGTCGCCAGCACCGCATCCGCGGGTGCGTCCGCTGCGAGCGTCTCGAATACCCTCGATTTCACCTCGAGATCCTCGGAGACGCTCTCGATCACCAGCGCGGCGTCCGCGGCCGCCGCCGACAGGTCGAGCGTGTAGCCGATTCGGTCGCGGACGGCGCCGGGTGTGGCGTCGAGCAACCCCGCAGCGTCGAGGAAGGCGAGGGCGTCGTCGACGCCCGCACGGGCGTCGTCGAGGTTCGACTGGCGATGATCGACGAGCGTCACGGGAGCACCGAAGCGAGCGAACTGGACCGCGAGTCCGTGGCCCATCGTGCCCGCGCCGACGACGGTGACCGCCGCCGGCGTCGACGACGTGGTCGAGGACATGGCCACACGGTGGGCGGTGGGGCGCATAAATCTCCGCCCAGACGGACGGTGGAGGGGGACGGCCGATGGCTCCCGGAACGGACGGGGCGGATCGGAACCGGGGGGTTAAGTGCGCTCATGCAGTCGATCCGAACGATGGCCGACAAGCGAGCGACGGTGACCTGTCCGGAGTGTGATCGGCGAGAGACGTTCGACAAACTCGCGACGGCCCGCTCGTTCATCGAGGCCCACCGCGCCGAAACCGGTCACGAAGCGACGTGGGAACTCCACCGTCTCGACGCCGGCGTCGAACGCGCCGGACGGGAAGCGGGCGTCTGTGGCCGCCCCGAGTGTACGACCGAGGACTCGCCGCTCTATCTGGGCGACCGGTGACCGGCGGCCGCGCCGAGTGGACGTGCGCCGCGGGTTGCCCCCGCCGGTAGGCACAAATGCCCGCTCGTCCACGCCCCTGTATGTCCACTTTCGAGTACGAGACGGAGATGCAGGTGCGCTTTCGCGACGTGGACGCCATGCGCCACGTCAACAACGCCGTCTACGCGACCTACCTCGAACAGGCACGGGTCGACTACTACGCCGACGTCCTCGGCGTCGGCCTCGACGACATCGACACCGTCCTCGTCAACCTGAACATCGACTACCGAAGCCAGATCGAACTCGACGACGAGGTGACCGTCGCGATGGGCGTTCGGTCCATCGGCAAGTCGAGCGTCACCATGGCCTACGAGGTCCGAGTCGGCGAGCGGGTGGCCGCGACGGCCGAGACGGTACAGGTGTACGTCGACCCCGACGGCGACGGCTCCCAGCCCCTACCGGCCGCGTGGGTGGACCGGATGGAGTCACGGCGGTCGGCCGCCGAGTGATACGGACGTCCAACAGTCCGTACGAGGCCGACTACCCCTCGTCGTCGCGAAGTTCCAGTTCCGCGACGAGTTCGTAGGGGTCCATTCCCTTGCGGATACGGTCGAGGATGGCGAAGGCGTCGTCCGGCGCGAGGAAGTGCCGCGTCACCGCCCGCCCGAGGGGCGTCGGCTGGAGTCCGTCGATGAAGTTCCACTCCAGCAGTTTGCCGACCGCCTGCGTCGTCGGTACGTCGCCAAGCATCCGGTCGTTGAGCCGTTTGGCCCGCTTGCCGGCGACGGTGATGTTCGCCAGCGTCTCCTCGGCGGCCGCCGACAGGTCGTAGACGGTACGGACGTCCTCCATCTCCCCTTTCAACAGTTTGAACGCCACCTCGTCCTCGGTCATCTCCATGCTGTTGTGGTAGGCGCAGTCGGGTTCGACCAGCAGGTAGACGACGCCCTGATCGTGGTAGTCGGGGCGGCCGGCCCGGCCGAGCATCTGCTCGAACTCCTGGACCGACAGCCACTCGATGCCCATCGCCAGCGTGTCGAAGACGACCTGTGAGGCGGGGAAGTCGACGCCGGCGGCCAGTGCCGCCGTGGTCACGACGGCCGCGAGGTCCTGGTCCCCGAACTGGCGCTCGACGCGCTTTCGCCGGCCGTAGTCGAGGCCGGCGTGGTACGGCGCCGAGTCGTACTCCAGCTTGCGGGAGATTTCGTGACAGCGGCGCCGCGAGTTGGTGAAGATGATCGTCTGCCCGCGGTAGCCCTTCGACGACTTGCTGTCGAAGGCCCGCCTGACCAGCCGGTTCTCGATCCGGGTCTTCTCCTGAGCGTCGGCGAAGGTCAGGTGTCGTTCGATGGGGACCGGCCGCTCCTCGAACTCGATGAGGCGTGCGCGGAGATTCGTCGCCAGCCACTCGGGGTTACCGACGGTGGCGGAGAGGTAGATCCACTGTGCGCCGTCGTAGTCGCCGCCGTTCGACGCCCGGCGCTCACAGTAGTGTTTCAGCCGGGAGATCATCCCGTCGAGGCGGTGGCCACGCTCCCCTTCTTTCAGCGTGTGCACCTCGTCGATGACGACGGTCCCGACGTCGCCGAGGTCCTTTCCCGTCCGCAACGCGTGGTCGATACCCTCGTAGGTGCCGACGACCACGTCGGCCGACGGGTCGAAGCGCGTGCCGTCGTCGGTGACGCGACTGCCGCCGACGCGGATGGTCACGTCGACGAGGTCACCGTAGCGCTCCTCGAAGTTCTCCTCCTTCTGGTTGGCGAGGGCGACGAGGGGGACCAGAAAGAGGAGTTTGCCCTTCCCCTTCAGCGCGCGGTCGATGCCGGCGAGTTCGCCGATCAGGGTCTTGCCCGTCGCCGTCGCGCTCACGACGAGCTGGTCGTCGCCGTCGAGCAGGCCGTTCCGGACCGAGAGGCTCTGAACCGGCAGGAGCGTCTCGAACCGGTCGGTGACCTGTGACTTCAGCTTCGGGTGGAGGTCCAGATCCGCCGTCTCGACGGGGTCGACGTCCTCGACGGTGGCGCCGATTTCGTCGAACTTGGTGAGGTCCGGGTCGAGCTCTCCCTGCAGGAGGTTGGTGATACGGTCGAGATCCTGCACCTCCAGCAGGAGTTCTTCGAGGCGGTCCTGTGCGGCGCCGGTGAGTCCGCCGGCGTAGGCGAGTTCCCCGTCGAGTTCCCGTTTCGCACAGTCCGGGCAGATGTAGTCCCGGTCTGCCTTGATCGCGGTGTCCTCCGTGATCGGCGAGTACCGCCCCTCGGAGGCGCAGTAGCGACAGGTTCGGACGGTGAGCGCGTCGAGTTGGTAGCCGTCGAGCATCGCCTCCAGTCGCTCGCGGTCCGCCGTCGACGTCTGCTGAGAGATGCGAATGCGCTCGGCGCGGCGCGCGAGTTCGACGAACTGACTCGGGTCGCGTGGCTCCTCGGTCGACCCGCGCTTGATCCGGAAGCGAGCGGGGCGGGGACCGGCGTCCGTCTCCTTGAGGTCGAGGACCGCTCGAAACACCCGGTCGCCGTCGCGGGTGACGGCGACCAGGAAGTCGCCGTCCCGACCGTGGAGAAAGAGCGTCTCGACGCGTCCGACCTGCCGTGACACGAATTCGGGTAGGTGGACGGGGTATTTCAGCCGTTCGACTCCGTAGCGGTGCTCGATTCCTCACTCGACGAGTTCGATGGTGTCGTCGCCGTTCGGCACCGCACAGATGAACGCGCCCGCCTCGTCGCCCTCGTTCCGGTACCAGTGGGGGACACCCGCCGGGATCAGCAGCGAGTCGCCGGCCGAGACGGTGTACTCTTCGCCGTCGATGCCGACGACGTACTCCCCGGAGAGCACGTACTGTTCGTGTTCGACCGCGTTGGTGTGGGTCGGCACCGCGGCGCCGGGGTCGAGGGTGAACCGTCGCATCGCGAAGTGTGGCGCGCCGTCGGACTCGTCGATCAGGACGCCCTTCGAGAGACCGTCGGCCGCGTCGACGGCCTCGTCCTCGATGTCGTCGCCGCGCTTGACCACCGGGGTCGGTGACTGTTCGCTCATGGAGGGAAATAGGGGGGCGGGGGTCTAAGGTTTAGCGTCGCCAGTGAGGCCGTCGATCGGTCAGCCCTGGCTGTGGAACCTGGTGTTGGCGTCGGAGATGATGCTCTTGGCGGCCTCGCTGTCGTCGTACCCGTCGACGACGATGTTGCCGTCCGGTTCGAGGTTCTTGTAGGTCCGGAAGAACTCCGCGATCTCCTCGCGAGTATGCTCGGGGATGTCGGAGACTTCGGAGACGTGTGCCCACCGCGGATCGTCTGCGGGGACGCCGATGATCTTGTCGTCGTTCTCACCCGCGTCGGTCATGCGGATCACGGCGACCGGACGCACGTCGAGCACGCAACCGGGGAAAAGCGACGAGTCGAGCATGACCAGGACGTCGAGCGGGTCGCCGTCGCCCATGGCAGTCTGGGGAACGAATCCGTAGTCGCCGGGGTAGCGAACCTCGCTGTAGAGCATCCGGTCGAGGATGATCCGGTGCGGGTCCGCACGGTATTCGTACTTTTCGCGGCTGTTCATCTGCGCGACCGAAACCGCGGTGATCGTGTTCGGGAAGTCGCTGTGCTGGTCGACGTCGGTGATGTAGTTCATGGGTGGCTCCGTCGCGTCGAGTTGCTCCACACGCTGCTCGTCGCCGTCCGCCGCGCGCACCCCACCGGAGGCCGCGAGACCGGCTGCCGATCCGGCTCCGATCAGGAACGAACGACGCGACGCCGACGGTGGCAGTTCGTCCGTATCGTCGAACATCGAACGAATCAACCCGAGTCGGGCGATTGAGTTTTTATATGATCGAAATATAGCCGTCACATCGTTGGTGTGTGATCCAAACCCACGGCCGGAATCGGGTCGGCGCCCTTGCAAGAGTTAAGTCCGTCCCGTCGCAAGTCTCCGTATGCGCGGGATCCGTATCGGAAGTGCGTTCGGCATTCCGATCAAACTCGATCTGACCTTCCTCCTGGTTCTCCCCCTGTTCGCGTGGCTGATCGGAGCGGACGTGGGGAATCTCATCACCGTTCTCAACGACGTGTTCGACGCGACGATGCCCGTAGACGTGCTCACCGTGGGATCGATGCCGTGGATTCTCGGCGGCGCGGCGGCCACCGGCCTGTTCTTCTGCGTCCTCCTCCACGAGTTCGGCCACTCCCTCGTCGCGATGCACTACGGCTACCACATCGACTCGATTACCCTCTGGCTGTTCGGCGGCGTCGCCCGATTCACGGAGATGCCCGAAAACTGGAAACAGGAGTTCACCATCGCCGTCGCCGGCCCCATCGTCAGCGTCGCCCTCGGCGTCGTCTCCTACGTCGCCTTCCTGCTCGCCCCCGGAAGCCTGCCGTCCGTGCAGTTCGTCCTCGCCTACCTCGCCATGACGAACATCGTCCTAGCCGTGTTCAACATGATGCCCGGGTTCCCGATGGACGGCGGACGCGTCCTTCGAGCGTTGCTGGCGCGGACCCGCCCGCACGCTCGGGCGACGCAGATCGCGGCGGAAGTGGGCAAACTCTTCGCCGTCGTCCTCGCCATCGTCGGCCTCTTCGCCAACCTGTTTCTGGTGGCGCTCGCCTTCTTCATCTACATCGGCGCGTCGAGCGAGGCCCAGCAGACCGTCATGAAGGCGGCCTTCCAGGACGTGACCGTCGCCGACATCATGACGCCCGCGGCGGAACTCGACACCGTCACCGCCGACACCTCGCTGACGACGCTCTCCGATCGGATGTTCCACGAACGCCACACCGGCTATCCGGTCCTCCGACAGGGGAGTCTCGTCGGGATGGTCACCCTCGACGACACCCGCGAGGTGCGCGACGTGGAGCGAGACGCCTACCGCGTCGAGGACGTGATGGCGACCGACGTCGTGACCATCGTGCCGGAGGCGGACGCGATGGACGCCCTCTCGACGATGCAACGCGAGAGTGTCGGTCGTCTCCCCGTCGTCGACGACGCGGGCGAACTCGTCGGTCTCGTCTCCCGTACCGACCTGATGAGAGCGTTCAACATCATCCAGACCCGCGGGTCGGCGGCGGGGATGGGTGCGGGTTTCGACCGCCTGTCGAACGACGCCGACTTCGCCCGTCGCTGAGCCGCCTCAGTCCCGACGGCCCCGATCCGGCGGCGTCGCCGAATCGGCGGCCGCGTCGGCGGCCGCGTCGGCGCCGAGGAGACGCGGAAGGGCCGTGTGGGCGAACGTGACGGCGAGAGCGAGGACGATGGGGGCGAAAAAGAGTCCGTAGAAGCCGAAGACGACCGGCCCGAAGATGTACGCGAGCATCAACAGACCGACGTGAGTTCGCTCGCCGCTGAGGTACGGACGGAGGACGAGGTCCGGGATGGTGTCGACGACGACGACGGCCACGGTGAGGAAGCCGGCGACGTACACCAACAGCGAGTACTCGCCGCTGAAGACGGCCGGCATCGACATCGCGGCGGCGATGGGGAGGTAGACGATCTTCATGCCGACGACGGGGATCAGGCTCGCGACACCGGTGAGTACCCCCGCAAGCGCCGGATAGGGCACCTGAACGGCGGCGGGGACGAGCGCGTTGTACCCCTTGAACGCGCCGACGCCGATGAGGGCGATGGCGATGACGTTCAGGAGGTTACCGAAGAGGATGGCCTCGAGTTCGCGGTCGGCAGCCTCCAGATATTCGCGGACGATGGCGTCGTCGTCGAATTGGCGGAGCCAGTGGTACAACTGCGATCCGTCGATCAGCAGGTAGTAGCTGACGACGGTGACGATGAAGAGGTTGAGGAAAAAGCCCGTAATCGCACTGGTCAGCAAGGCGGCGTTCTCCACGAGGAAATCGATGATCGCGTCGAACTGGCCGGCGCGGTACGCCTCGACGACGCCCGCGAAGGAGAGACTCGGGAGTTCCTCCATCCCTTCGAGCCACGCCACGTTCGCGGCGGCCGTCTCGACGACTGGATACGCCGCGACGAACCGGCGCGTCTCGGTGACCAGCAACACGAGTGTGTAACTCAACAGGAGGAGGAGCGGCACGGCGAGAAGCAGTATTACGGTCACGGCTCGAACCCGTTTCGGGAGGTGGAGACGGTCGAGTGCCTTGTAGAACCGCCGCGTCGAGTAGTAGATGAAGACGGCGACGGTGAGGGCGGCGATGAACCGGTACGCGATGTAGGCCGTGACGGCGGTGACGAGGAGTCCGAAGAGGGCGACTACTGCGCGTCGTTCGTCCATGCGTACGGAGTACTCTCCGGTACGGGGTGAAAAATCGTGGTGCCGTGTCTCGGTGACGGTCGGACGACTGACGGGCAGCGTGCGCGAATCGGTCCCGAGTGCGATCCACTGCCGGCCCGTCCGGTCCTCACGTCCGTTCGCCGTCGGAAGGTCCGAGTGCGAGAATCGAGCCACGGTCGGACGCGCTCACTTCGTTCCTCAGAAGGTCCGGGTGCGAGAATCGAACCCGCGTCTCAGCCTCCACAAGGCTGAAGGATAACCACTACCCTAACCCGGACACGGATTACGGTACTGCGCTGTGAGTGAAGTAGGTTACGACTCGGGACGAGGGTGTGTCGGAAGCGCACGGTCGAGTCGGGACGCTTTAGTTTCGCAGTCGCCTACGCGTCGGCAGTGGCCATCACCGACAAGGTCTACCTGAAGAACCATCGGCAGATCACCGCGCAGTTAGAGACGTCACTCCCCAAGGGAGCGTTCAAGGGAGCGACGATGGAGGTGCTCTACAGCGGGGACGGCCTCTCGAAACTCGACGACGCGACCCGGGACCGACTGCTGGATTTCGCCACCGACTTCCTCGATTGCGAGGACCCGGACGACATCTATACGGGCTACCCGGAACGACAGTTCGTCCGCTACCTACTGGAACTCCGGGCGCAGGGACTCGGCCCTGACGCCATCGTCGACGTAATGAGCGACGACTACATGCTCTATGCCTACCCGGGCGACGTGCTCTCGTTTCTGGACCGGGCGGTGCGACGGCTGGAAGCGGTCGAGTCGTTGGCCGCCGTCGAGGGTGACGACGCGATGGCAGAGCGCGCCCGAGAAGCGCGTCGGACCCTGTCAGCCTAGTTTGTACGGCGGTTCGTTTCGCTCCCCGTCTAGGTCTTCGAGTTGGATGACGTCCTCGTCACCCGCCTCCAGTCGCTCGCGCAGGTGGTTGACGTAGCGTTTGTGCTCGTCGAGCTGCTCCCGCAGGTGCTCGGCTTCGAGTTCGAGGCGTTCGTGCTCGCGGACGAAGCTCTTCGGCACCTCGACCGTGGGCGGGAAACTCGGGGGCTCACTCGAATCGGCGTCGAGTTCGTGTTCCGGGACGACCTGCACCTGGCCGTCGTGGGCAACGAGCATGTCGACGTAGTCGCGAAACACCGCCGAGAGCGAGAGGTCCCGCTCCTCGGCGATTTCGCGCAGGGTCTCGAACGCGTCCTCGTTGACGCGAAACGAGACGGTTTTGTTCTTGTTACCCATCGTCACCCCGACGTCGAACGCCGACCCACTTAACGGTTTGTCAGACGAGGGGTCGGCCGTCAGTGCTCGGCGGCCGCGTCGGCGTCCTCGCCGCCGAGTTCGTCCGTCTCGTCCAGTCCTTCGAGGGCGGCGAGGGCCATCTGGCGGTAGTCGTCGACCGCGGGATCGTACTCCTCGCGGGCCATCCGGGCGTACTCGTCCCCCTCGTCCTCGAACGCCTCGACGCGTTCGAGTGTCCGCGTCGCCGTCTCGGCCACCCAGCGGTCGCGCGTGGTGGCGTCGACGGCGGTGATCGACTCGGGGCGGACGGAGACGTTGACGTTCCCGTCGTCCGTCTCGTAGGTTCGGGGCTTCCCGACGACGGCGACGTAGGCCGGAGGTTCGAGATCCCGGAGCGTCGACGCGGCGTCGGGCTGGTACTGCCCGGCGTAGACGAAGAACGTCCCCGTCGGGTCGACGATGCGACCCCGCCAGTACTCGTCGCCCTCGCCGACGTCTTCCTTCTCGGTGAGGGTGCCGACGAGGAACACACGGTTCGCGCGCTCGCCGGTCGGGAGGAGGAGGTAGACGGGGGCGCGTTCGTCCTCGGACTCCTTGAACGTGTGACTCGCGTCGTTGAACTCGCGGGCGAAGACGCGGCGCGCGACTTCGCGGGTGGGTGCCTGACTCATGTTAGATCGACCTCGCTTCGATGAGGGCCGCCTCGGCGTCTACCGGCCCGGTCAGTCGTTCGAACTCGTCGACCAGCACGTACCGGCCGAACTGCGGGCCGCTCACCCGGTAGTACCGGCCGAGCGTATCCGCGCGCATCTCGTCGGCGACGACGGTCGTATCGAGTGCGTCCATCGCCATGTCCTTCGCGTCCTCGAGTGTCATCCCGGTGAGTGATTCGGTCGCCTCGCGGTCGAAGATCACCTCGTGGACCTGTTCACCGTCGTCGAGGACGCCCTTGATCCGCAGGTCGAACTCGCCCTCGACGCTCCCGTGTTCGGAACATCGACCGTTCTGGAGGACACGGGTGCAGTCGTCCTCGGGACAGCGCTTGATGAGGCCGCTCCCGCTCTGGATGTCCACCAGCGCGCCCTCCACCGTCTCGGCGTCGTCGCCGACTTCGATGTCCTCGTCGACCTCCGTGATAGTCGTCGTCCGGTTGAGCTTCACCGAGAAGTTACCCTGGTACTCGTCGGTCACCAGGTTCTCCAGCCGGTAGACGGCGCCGTCCTCCAGTTCGGGGAGGTCGGACGTCTCGAAGGCGACGAACTTGGTGGTGCCCGTCTCGTCGCCGAGCAGGCCGACCTGCGCCACGGAGTCGCTCCGTGGTTCCCAGAGTTCGACCACCTTGGCGGTCACGTCTAGCCACTGTTCGTCCTGATCGATTTCGGCGAGGCCGACGGAAGCGTTGC
The DNA here is from genome assembly GCF_045690335.1 of Haloplanus litoreus. Taxonomy (GTDB): domain Archaea; phylum Halobacteriota; class Halobacteria; order Halobacteriales; family Haloferacaceae; genus Haloplanus; species Haloplanus litoreus. The sequence goes on from NZ_CP147874.1 coordinate 3,068,186, forward strand.
CGCCGCCACCGCCGAGGGCGTCGCGCTCCAGTCCCGCCTCGTCGAGGTAACTGTTCACGACGCTCCGCCGGGCCTCGTCCACCGGGACCCGGTACTCGTTGACGAGGTTGTCGAGTCGTTCCTCGACCTCGTCGACGCTCAGATCGAGATGATCCGAGAACTGCGCTACGATGTCCTCCGCGTGGGTATGCAAATCGGTCATGGTCACACTCGCCTCCGGTCTGTTCTCGTGGGGAGGCACACGCCGATTGGTGCGCGACAATATAAAAACCTCCGGCACCGGGGTGAAAGTGAACGTCGGGGCGATCGAACCGGCGCCGACGGGTCTTTGAGTCCGCCACCGCAAGGGCGGGTATGGACGACCGACTGGAACGGTTCGTGCGAACGACCTTCCGCTCGGCCGGCCGCCGCTACGCGGAGGCCCGCAGGGCCTACCGGGAGGGGCAGGCGTCGGTGGACCTGCCCCGCGACGACGACGGACGCGTCCGGATCGTCTGCCGTCGGGAGGCCGAACGGCGGACCGTCGCCGTCGACGGCGAGGGGCGTCCCGAGTGCTTCGAGGCGGGCCACCCGGACTGCGAGGGCTGTCTGGAGGACGTCCGCGAGGGCATCGTCGAGACGTGGTAGGCGGCCGCCTGGCGGAGCGCTTTTGCCGACAGTCGTCCACACGACGCCCATGGATCGACCGCTCGTGGCCGCCGTCCTCGCCGGCGGCGTCGGCTCCCGACTCTACCCCGCGAGCCGGAGTCACCGGCCCAAACAGTTCCTGTCGCTCACCGGCGGGGACACCCTCCTCGAACGCACCGTCGCCCGCGCCGACTTCGCCGACAGGGTGGTCGTCTCCACCCGCCCGGCGTTTGCCGATGCCGTCCACGAGGCGGTTCCCGAAGCGACGGTGGTGGTCGAACCCGCCGGCAAGGACACCGGCCCGGCACTCACCTACGTCACCCACCGGATCGCCGAGCGCTTCGACGACCCCGTGGTGCTCGCCCTCCCGAGCGACCACCACGTCGCCGGCGACTTCGAGACGCCGGCCCGGCGGGGCGCGCGGGTCGCCGCCGAGACCGACACGCTGGTGACCTTCGGCGTCGCCCCCGACCGCCCGGACACCGGCTATGGCTACGTCGAACCCGGGCGCGACCGGGGCGTGTACGCCGAGGTGGCGGCCTTCCACGAGAAACCGGACGCCGAGACGGCACGGAAGTACGTGGATCGGGGCTACTACTGGAACGCCGGCATCTTCGCGTGGACGCCCGCCGCGTTCGTCGAGGCGGCGGGCGCGCCGGACTCGCCACTTTCCCCCCTCGTGGACGCCCTCGACCAGGGCGATCCGGAGGCGGGGTTCGCGGCGGTCGATCCCGTAAGCGTCGACCACGCGGTGCTCGAACGGGCGGAGAACGTCGCCGTCGTCCCACTCACGGTCGAGTGGGACGACCTCGGATCGTGGGACGCCCTCCAGCGAATCCTGCCCGCCGACGAGAACGGGACGGTCGTCGCCGGCGATGCGGCGGTGACGGCGGTTGACGCGGCGAACAACGTCGTCGCCGGCGACGACGTCCACGTCTCGCTGGTGGGCGTCGAGGATCTCGCGGTCGTCGCCTACGACGACCGGGTGCTCGTGGTGCCGACGGCGGCGGCACAGCGGGTTCGCGAACTGGTCTCCGACCTGGAGTCGAGCGGGGAGTTCTGATCGATTCCGTGGTTCGGCCGTCGCGGCGGGATGCCGACCGCAGGGACGACCCGCGCGATCACCTCGACTGTCGGACGCGGACGGTGCCGTCCGTGGTCACGCCGACCAGCAGGGGGGCCTGCACCTCGCGACCCTTGACCGCGTCGCCGGCCTCGTCGCTGACGAGTTTCATCAGGTCCGGGGCCGTGTGGTTGACCTTGACGCCGGCGGCGTCGCAGGCGTCGTAGACGAGTTTGGGGACGTTGTAGAGATCGGTGTCTTCGTCGACTTCGACACGAACCGGCGCGGTCAGCGCCTCGGCGAACGCGACGGTTTCGCGGGCCTTCGCGACGTTGTCGCGGGCGCTCGACTCGATACTCGAGACGTTGGCACGCGACGTGCCGAGGAGGTCCGCGATGGTGGACTGGCGCACGTTCCGTTCGCGGAGTGCGAGCACCTCGGCTTGCCGACGCGTCAACACGCTCTCTTCGGGGTCGAAACCGGCGCGTTCGAGCAGCGCGTCCGCGTCCGGGTCGTCTTCCATACCTCGACGTAGACCTTCGGCACCTAAAAGCTACACTTCGGACTGTCCGCGGCCGCCGGCGTCTATCCGCCCCAGAAGTTGTCTCGACTGCCCAGTTGCTCGGGACGGCTCGGTCCGCCGTCGGCGTCCGTCTCGGCGTCCTCGCCCTCGCCCTCACCTTCGTCTTCGTCTTCGTCTTCGTCGCCGTCCATCGGGAGACGTTCGACTTCGTCGGCGGTCGCGTGGTTGGCCTTCACTCGGTCGATCCGGACGCGCGCCCGGGACGGCGGGAGCGTCCCGTCGACCAGAACGATGAAGCCGTCCTCGGTGCGGCCGACGCCGGACCCGCTCTCGTGGATGTCGGTCACCTCGACGACGAGTTCCTCCCCGGGTTTCACCGGTTGCTGTTTCAGGTCGGAGATGGGCATATCGTAGTGGTTGCACCACTCGGCGCCCCCGCGATCACCGTAGTGCTGGCACCCCATGCCCTGGATGCGTTCCGAGAAACTGGGGCAGTCGTCGGCGAGCGGACAGTTCGCCATACCACGATGTACTCCACGGCACGTCTAAACGCTTGCGTTGTCCCGACCATTCTTCGGGGTCACTCGCAAGCGTTATGCCAGTCGGCCGAAAATCGGGGCGTATGGCTACCTTCGAGAAGGCGGAACGTCGCATCCTCGACAAACAGATCTGCATGCGGTGTAACGCGCGCAACTCCCCCCGCGCCAAGCGCTGCCGGAAGTGCGGCTACAAGAAGCTCCGTCCCAAGGCCAAAGAACGGCGCAGCGCCTGATACGGACGGTCCTACGTCAGTTCCGGCCGTCTCCGGTGGTCGGAGACGACCGGGAGACGGTTACGACGGCCCGTATGCCCCGTCGATCTTTTTGCGGCCCCGCCGTCGGAACCCTCACCGACGATCAGTCGTACTTCGGCTCCCGTCGCTCGGCCCGTCGGAGCGCCCGTTCGATCACCGTTCGCACGCTCTCCCCGTCGGCGTGGAACGGGTCGCCGTGGCCGGCGTACATCGCCGTGACCGAGTCCGGTAGCCGGTCGAGCAGCGTCTCCAAACTCTCGATGAGGCGCTCGCGGGACTGGCCGGGGCTGTCGGTTCGGCCGAAGCTCCCGTCGTCGAAGGCGCCGTCGTTGTAGACGGCCACGTCGCCGCTGAACAGGGTACGATCACTCACGAGGGAGACGTGGTCGTCGGCGTGGCCCGGCGTGTAGACGACGTCGAAGGACTCGTCGCCGAGGGAGACGGTGTCCCCGTCCGCGAGGCCGTGGGTCCGGCGCGGGTGGTCGGCGTAGGCGTACAGGTCGGCGTCGAAGGCGTCGAGGACGGCGTCGAGTTCGCCGACGTGGTCGTGGTGCTGGTGGGTGAGCACCACCCGGTCGAGGTCGTCGACGTGGTCTGTCACGACGTCGACGACGCCAGACATCGTGCCCGCGTCGACGAGGGCCGGCCGCTCGCCGGTGGCCAGATAGGCGTTGCAGGTGAACTCCTCGGCGTCCGCGGTGACGTTGTGGACGTCCATATCGACTCGTTTCGCGCCGACGACAAAAACGGGGCGGTGGACGTCACACCCACCCGGCAAATCCTTTTTGGTTGTGGACGCGCTACGTTCACTCGTATGGGCTTCGGGAGCTACGATGAATCCGAACAGGAGAACCAAGAGTTAGACGCCGACCTCGACGACAACGAGGGGGTCGAGACGTCCGAGAACGACCATCGGGGGTCGGTCGAGTTCGAAATCGGGGCGTCCAACGACGAGTTGATCGACCGCCTCAAAGAGATCAAAGACGAGTGAAATCCGGCGCGCGGGCGCTCGGCGTCGCCGAATCCTTTTCTGGCTCGGATCGGAGCGTCCTCTGTGGAGCCGTCCTCCGTCGTGACCGCACCGCCGACGGGTTCGCCTTCGGAGCGTGCACCGTCGGCGGCACCGACGCCACCGACGCCATCGCGGACCTCTGGACGTCCCTCGACCGGGCGGACGTCCGCGTCCTCCTGCTCTCGGGTATCGCGCCCGCCTGGTTCAACATCGTCGACCTGTCGAGCCTCCACGAACGGATCGACCGCCCCGTCGTCTCGGTGTCGTTCGAGGCGAGTCCCGGACTCGAACCGGCGCTTCGCGAGCAGTTCTCCGGGGACGCCCTCGACCGGCGACTCCGGACGTACCGCGCCCAGCCGGCCCGACGACGAGTCGACGTGAACGACGAAGACGTGTTCGTCCGGAGCGTCGGCGTCGACGACGTGGCCGCCGCCGAGACGGTACGGGCGTTCACCCCCGAGGGCGGCCGGCCGGACCCGCTCCGCGTGGCGCGACTGGCCGCCCGCGCCGCCCGTCGCTTCGTGAACGAGGACGCCGGCCTCGCCGACGAGGACACTTAAGCCGCCGGACCACGCGCATCCGCTATGGTCGAGACGGACGGACCGGACGTGTGTGCCTGCGAACGGTGTCCGGCGCTCGTCGAGTCACGGAGTCGCATCGTCAACGGGGTCGGCCCCGACGACGCCGCCCTCCTGTTCGTCGGGGAGGCACCCGGCGCCGACGAGGACGAGCGGGGAGAACCCTTCGTCGGGCGGTCGGGATCGGTGCTCGACGACGCCCTCCGAGACGCCGGCCTCGCCCGGGCGGACGTGCGCATCACCAACTGTGTCCGGTGTCGGCCGCCCGAGAACCGCGACCCGCACGTCGGCGAACTCGACAACTGCGCCGAGTTTCTGGCCCGTGAGATCGAGTCGGTCGATCCGGACCTGATCGTCACGCTCGGCAAGGTGCCCGGCGAGCGACTGCTGGATCGCGACGTGGCGGTCACGAAGGAGGCGGGATCGGTCGTCGACGCCCGCATCGGCGGGGAGTCGCGACGAGTCCTGCTCTGTCTACACCCGGCGGCGACGCTGTACGACCGGAGTCAGCGCGACCCGTTCGCGGAGGCGGTGACGAAGGCGGCCGACCTCGTGGGTGCCTCGACGGACGGCGGCGGGCAGTCGCGGCTGGGCGATTACTGATACGGACTGCTGTGAGTCAGTACCGGCGGTTCGGCGAGACGGGTGGCGACCTACTGGTGAACAGGTACATCGAGCCGTACGAAACCCTTGACGCAACGAAAAGCCACTTGCCCCCCGGCGACGGAGTGGAGGTATGAGCCTGTCCGAACCCCCGTCGGAGGCGCTGGCGGACGTGGTCATCGTGGACTACGGCCTCGGTAACCTCCGGTCGGCAACGCGCGGCCTGGAGCGCGCCGGCGCGGCCGTGACCATCACCGACGACCCCGACGACTTCGCCGCCGCCGACGGCATCGTGTTGCCGGGCGTCGGCGCGTTCCGCGAAGGGATGGAAAACGCCGGCCCCTACCGTGAGGCCCTCGCCGACGCGGTTGTCCGCGGCCAACCCGTCTTCGGGATCTGTCTCGGGATGCAGATGCTCCTCACGTCGAGCGAGGAGGCCGACCACGCCGGCGAGGGCGACGTCGTCGGCCTCGACTTCATTCCCGGCCGAAACCTCCGGTTCGACGAGGGACAGAAGGTGCCTCACATGGGCTGGAACGACCTGTCCGTCGAGCGCGACCACCCGCTGGTGACGGGCGTCGACGGGAGCGACCGCGGCGGCTCCGTCGACGGCGAGTACGCCTACTTCGTCCACTCCTACTACGCCGTCCCGGACGACGAGGGTGCAGTCGTCGCCACCACCGACCACGGGCGCACGTTCCCCGCCGTTATCGCGAACGAAGACGGGACCGTCTTCGGGACGCAGTTCCACCCCGAAAAGAGCGGGGAGACGGGACTGACGATACTGCGAAACTTCGTCGACATCTGTTCTCCGGAGTGATAATCGGAGCCGTGAGTTTATGCTGATCTCGTCGGAACGAGGTACGTGGACGACTCGATCACGGTCAGGACCGGCGCCGGGAGTCCGTCCCTCTTCGAACAGGTGCCGGACGGGCTGCTGGTCCACGACCCGGAGACCGGTACCGTTCGCGCGGTCAACGGTCAGTTCGCGGAACTGACCGGCTTCGACCGCGAAGGCCTCGTCGGCCGGCACGTCGAGGACTTGCTGGCCGACGACTGGCACCCGGAGACGCCGGTCGATCGGTTGGCCGACGCCACCGACGGTGCGGGCACGAAAACCGTCGAGTGGCTGCTGAAGCGCCGGGACAGCGGCACCTTCTGGGCCGAACTCTCCGCATCGTCCGTCGAACTGGACGGGGACCGGTGCGTACTGTCGACCGTCCGGGACGTGACCGACCGGAAGCGCCGACAGGACGAACTCGGCCGGTTCGAGGAACTGGTCGAACACGTGCCGACGGGCATCTTCCGGGCACGCGGGGACCCCGACGGGACGTTCGTCGAGGCCAACCCGACGATGGTCGAGTTGTTCGGCGCCGACGGCAAGTCTGAACTGCTCGATGTCACCGTCGCCGACATCTACGCCGATCCGACCGACCGCCGGGCGTTCTTCGAGGCGGTCGACGAGAAAGGAGTCGTGACCGAGAAACTCGAACTCCGGACGCTCACCGGGGAGACGTTCTGGGGATTGCTCACCGTCTGCCGGGTCGATCCCGTCGACGGCGACCCGTACATCGACGGTGCGATCAAGGACGTGACCGAGATCAGGGAGTACCAACGAGTGCTCGAAGAGCAGAACGAACGCCTCGAACTCCTCAACCGGATCGTCCGTCACGACATCCGCAACGATATGCAACTCGTCCAGGGGATGACGGACTTGCTCGACTCGGTCGTCGACGAGACGAACCAGCCGCAACTGGAGACGATACGCACGCGCACGGACCACGTGATCGAACTGACCGACGTGATGGGCGACCTGATGGAGACGCTCGTCTCGGAGGCGGACCCGGACCTCGAACCCACACACCTCTCGTACGTGTTGAACCAGGAGATCCGGGAGGCACAGTCCAGTTACCCCGAGGCGACGATCCGAACGCGCGGGAACGTCCCACTGGTCGAGGTGGTCGCCAACGACATGCTCTCCTCGGTGTTCCGGAACCTGCTGAACAACGCCGTCCAACACAGCGACCGCGACGAACCCACCGTCACCGTCTCCGCGTCCGTCGGGGACGAGACGGTGACCGTCCGCGTCGCCGACGACGGTCCGGGCATCCCGGCGGAACTGGAAGATGACGTCTTCGGCAAGGGCGAGAGGGGTATCGAGAGCGAGGGAACGGGGCTGGGGCTCTATCTGGTGTCCACCCTCGTGGAGCAGTACGGGGGCGAGGTGCGAATCGAGGACAACGACCCCCGCGGTACCGTGTTCGTCCTCCAGTTCGAACTCGCCGACGGGGACGGACGGTCGTAAGTCGATTCCGGTGGTTCGTCGAGACGGGTCGGCGAACCATCGGCAACCGGGGACAGCGATCCGCACGACACCGGAACCCGACGCGTTTTTCACCGCGCACGGCGACCCTCGGCCCATGGAAGCCATCACGCTCGGTCCGGCGGGGACGTACTCCCACCGCGCCGCGCGAGCGGTCGCCGACGAGGTGACGTTCAGCGAATCCGTGACGGCCATCGTCGAGGCGGTCGCCGACGGCGAGTACCGCCGCGGGGTCGTCCCTATCGAGAACAGCATCGAGGGAAGCGTTACGGAGACGCTCGACGCCCTGTCCGCCTACGACGTCGGCGTCGTCGAGGAAGTCGTCACGCCGATCCGGCACGCGCTGATCGCCCAGTCGGAGTCGTTCGACGTCGTCGCCAGCCACTCGCAGGCGCTCGCCCAGTGTCGAACCTTCCTCGAAGCGGAGTATCCGGACGTGACCCTCGAAGCCGTCGCGAGCACCGCCCGCGGCGTCGAACACGCCCGCGAAGACGACACCGTCGCCGCCATCGCCCACCCCGACAACGCGGGCGACGACCTTCAGGTGCTCGCCGAAGACATCCAGGACCGAAGCTCCAACGCCACCCGGTTTTTCGTCATCTCGCCCGCCGAGGAACGCTCCGACGCCGGCGGAAAGTCGACGATCATCGTCAACCCGAACGCCAACTACCCCGGCCTCCTCCTGGAACTGCTGGAGGCCTTCGCCGACCGCGACATCAATCTCTCGCGTGTGGAGTCCCGACCCACCGGTGACCGCCTCGGCGATTACCTCTTCCACATCGACTTCGAGGCGGGCCTCTACGAGGACCACGCGCAGGCGGCCGTCGAGGACGTAGAGAATATCGCCGCCAACGGGTGGGTCCGACGCCTCGGCTCGTACGACACACGCCACGTCGTCTGAGGTGCCGCAGACGGTGCCTACAGGCCAGCTATCGTGCGCATGGATAGCTCCCGTCCTGCTATCTTTATGCCCTCACCGAGCGTACAACGTCCCGGTGAATTACCCGATGCAACCCAACTACTTCAGTGACTTCGACGACCTGTTCGAGCGGATGAACCAGGGCTTCGGCACGATGGGCCGAGCCGTCTCCGGGAGCGCCGACTTCGCCGTCGACATCGCCCACCACGACGACGAACTCGTCGTGACGGCGGACGTCCCCGGCTTCGAGAAGGGGGAGTTCGACATCTCTATCGACGACGACCGCCTGACGGTCCGCGCCGAATCCGAGATGGAGTCGTCGTCCGACGACGACTCCTACGTGCGCCGCGAGCGCCACCACCGCACGGTGCGACGTACGATCCACCTGCCCGTGGCGGTCGACGGCGAGAACGCCACGGCGACCTACCGGAACGGCGTGCTGACGGTGACGGTTCCCGTCGAAGCCGACGGCGACGTGCGCCACATCGACGTCGAGTGATCGGTCTCGTACGGACTGTTGTCAGTCAGTTTCGGCCGCCGTCGTCCCCCGTGGTCGGCGACGGCCGGGACACAGTGACGACGAGCCGTCTCAGTCCCGGTCCGCAAGCGGGAGTTCGACGACCACGACGGTGCCGCGGGGGTCGTTCTCCTCGACCCACACCTCGCCGCCGTAGTGGTCGACGAGCGATTCGACGAGATACAGCCCCAGCCCCGTTCCCTCGCTCTCGAGGCCCCTCTGGCCCCTGCCGAAGACGTCATCTTCCAGTTCCGCCGGGATGCCCGGACCGTCGTCGGCGACGCGAACGCGGACGCGATGAGGACCCCGTAGGAGGTCAGCCGAGACGGTGACGGTGGGTTCGTCGCGGTCGCTGTGCTGGACGGCGTTGTTCAGCAGGTTCCGGAACACCGAGGAGAGCAGATCGTTCGCCCGAACCTCGACGTCCGGCACGTCGCCCTCCAGGACCAACTCCGCGTCGGTGAACACCTTCCGTCGCCGGTCCAGTTCGCCCCGGAGCGTCTCCGAGAGCGACACCGCCTCCAGCGGCAGTTCCGTCCCCCCGGCGACCGTCCGCGCGAGGTCACGGGAGCTTCGGGTGAGTTCGACGACGTGTTCGCCGGTGTCGGTGATCGTCTCGAGGTGGTCCCGCCCCGCCTCGTCGACGTGGTCGTCGAGGAGTTCGGCGTGGCCGAGAACGATCTGCATATCGTTGCGGATGTCGTGTCGAAGCACCCGGTTGAGCGCCCGTAGCTGGTCACGGGCCTGCGATAGTTCACGCTCGGAGGCCCGCCGCTCGCTGATATCCCGGGCAACGGAAAGCACGGCCGGCGCGTCGTGGTACCGGACGAGCCGAGCGCTGACCTCGACGGGAACGGCCCCGCCGTCGGCGGTCACGTGGACCGTCTCGTAGACGAGACGATCCCCGCCCGCGGCGTGCCGGCCGTCGAAGGCGGCGTCACCCTCGACGTCGTCGATGGAGCGCCCCTCGAGCGACGACGGGTCACAGCCGAGTCGGACCGCCGCCACCTCGTTGGCGGCGATGATCCGTCCCCGCGTGTCGTGGACGATGACCGTATCGCCGATGCCGTCGAAGAGGGCCCGGTACTCGTCGCGGGCGGTGTGGAGCGACCGGATCGTCGCCGACTGTTTCGCCGTGAACAGCCCGATGAGGACGCCGACGGCACCGCCCGCGCCCGCGAAGTTCAACACCACCAGCGCCGTCCGCGATCCGGTCGCGGAGTCGAGAGTCACACCCCAGGCGACGCCGCCGAAGACGACCACGCCGAGAAGCGTCGTCACGGGAACCTGGATGGCGACCCACCCGTCGAGGTCACTCCGGAGGAGCCACCCGGCCACGACGACGAGGAGGATCACCAACCCGGCCGGAGCGGCGACGCGACTTGGCGTTTGCCACGCCCCGTTGCCAAGGCGTCCGTCCCAGACGACGAGGACCGCGACGGCGAGACCGACGAGAACGCCCGTCCCGACGACCCGTCCGAGCGACGACCGTGTCACGACTGTTCTCACCCTGGATTGTCATCGGGGGCACGGATAGATAATGGTCGCTTACCGGAACCCCGGCCCAGGATAATGGCCTCTTATCCGTACGGTTCAGTCGTGATACTGCGAGATGGCTCCCGTTTCGGCCGGCGAGCCCCCGATCGCCCGGTGGTATAGGAGTTATTTTAGGTCGGGGGGACCTCCACCGGAGTATGGACTACGACCCGCAGGACATCGAGGAGCGCTGGCGGGAGCGCTGGGCCGAGACGGGCCGGTACGAAGCCGACCCGGACAGCGAGGGAGAGGACGCGACGTTCATCACCGTGCCGTATCCCTACCCGAGCGGCGGGATGCACATCGGACACGCCCGGACGTACACCGTGCCGGACGTGTACGCCCGCTACCGCCGCCAGCAGGGCGACAACGTCCTCTTTCCCATCGCCTGGCACGTCACCGGCACGCCGATCATCGGCGCCGTCGAACGCCTGAAGAAAGGCGAGGAGGAGCAACTGTCGGTCCTCCGGGACACCTACGACGTGCCCGAGGACACCCTCCAGGAACTGGAGACGCCGATGGGCTACGCCCGCTACTTCATCGAGGAACATTACAAGCGGGGGATGAAATCGCTGGGTCTCTCCATCGACTGGCGACGCGAGTTCACCACCAACGACGACCGCTACTCGAAGTTCATCACCTGGCAGTACGAGACCCTGCGGGAGCGGGGCCGACTGGAGAAGGGCCTCCACCCCGTCAAATACTGCACGAACGAGGAACAGCCGGTCACAACCCACGACATTCTGGAGGGTGAGGAGGCCGAGTATCAGGAGTACACCCTGATCCGCTTCGGCCTCGACGACGCGGTGGTGCCGATGGCGACGCTCCGACCGGAGACGGTACGGGGCGTTACGAACGCCTACGTGAACCCCGACGGAACCTACGTACGCGCGACGGTCGACGGCGAGACGTGGCTCGTGAGCGAGGCGGCGACGGAGAAACTCCGCCTGCAGGCCCACGACGTGCACGTCGAAGAGCGGTTCTCCGGTGCGGAACTGGTCGGCGAGGATGTCACCAACCCCGTAACCGGCGACGAGGTGCCGGTCCTGCCGGCGACGTTCGTCGACCCCGACAACGCGACGGGCGTCGTCATGTCGGTGCCCGCCCACTCGCCGGACGACTACCTCGCCCTGCAGGAGGCGAAGGCGGACGACGAACGGATGGAACGCTACGGCGTCGACCCTGCCGTCGTCGATGCTATCGAACCGATTCCGATCCTCGACGTCGAGGGGTACGGCGACGTCCCCGCCCGCGACGCCGTCGAGTCGGCGGGCGTCGAGTCCTCGAACGATCCCGAACTGGAGGACGTGACGAAGGAACTGTACAACCGCGAGTTCCACGCCGGCCGCCTCCACGACGACTACGAGGAGTTCGGCGGCGAGGTGATCGAAGACGTGCGCGAGGCCTACCGCGACGCCGGCATCGACGCCGGCCACTTCGGGACGATGTACGAGTTCTCCGAGGAGGTCGTCTGCCGGTGTGGCGGCCACGTCGAGGTGGCCGAACAGGACACCTGGTTCCTCCGGTACAACGACGAGGACTGGAAGGAGATGACGAAACGGGTCGTCGAGAACATGGAGTGCGTCCCCGAGAACACCGAGGGCGAGTACTACCACACCATCGACTGGCTCAACGAGTGGCCGTGTATCCGCAACTACGGGCTGGGGACGCGCCTGCCGTGGGACGACGACTTCGTCATCGAACCCCTCTCGGACTCGACCATCTACATGGCGTACTACACGCTCGCGCCGCGCCTGCGCGAGATTCCGGTCGACGACCTCGACCGGGACTTCTTCGACGCCCTCTTTTACGGCTCCGAGGCCGTCGAGGACCCCGATCCGCGGGCGCTCGACCTGCGCGAGGAGTGGCAGTACTGGTACCCCGTCGACTACCGCTTCTCCGCGAACGACCTCATCTCGAATCACCTCACGTTCTACCTGTTCCACCACGCGGAGCTGTTCGACGAATCGCAGTGGCCGGCTGGCATCGTCATCATGGGCATGGGCCTGCTGGAGGGCGAGAAGATGTCATCCTCGAAGGGCCACGTCGTCCTCCCCGGCGAGGCCATCGAACGGTACGGCGCCGACACGGTGCGCTTTTTCCTGCTCAACTCCGCGGAGCCGTGGCAGGACTACGACTGGCGCGCCGGGCAAGTCGAGAGCGTCCGTAACCAGCTCGAACGGTTCTGGAACCGCGCCCAGGAACTGCTGGCCGAGGAGCCGGTCTCGACGTTCGACGACGACCCCGCGGCCCAGGACCTCGAACACATCGACCGGTGGCTGCTCTCGAAGCTCCAGCGGACCGTCCGCGAGGTGACGGAGGCGATGGACGGCTCCGAAACGCGGTCGGCGAGCCAGACAGCCTTCTACGGCTTCGAAGAGTCGCTCCGGTGGTACCGCCGTCGTACCGACCAGGACCGTGCGGGCGCCCAGTGGACGCTCCGACACGCCCTGGAGACCCGACTGCGCCTCCTCGCACCGTTCGTCCCGTTCATGGCGAACGAACTCCACGAACGGCTGACTGGCGACCCGGCCGAGGACGTCCCGTGGCCCGAGGTCGATCCCGCCTTGGAGAGCACCGGGGCAGAACTGCAGGAACGGCAGATCGAACGGCTCACGGAAGACATCCACGACATCGTCGACGTGACGGGCACCGATCCCGACACGATACGGGTGTACGTCGCCGCCGACTGGAAGCGGACGGTGTTCGACGCGGTCGCCGAGGCCGGCCCAGACGTGGGTGCCGTGATGAGCGAGGCGATGAGCGATCCGGACCTCCGAGAACGGGGGAACGAGGTGAACGACCTCGCGGGCGAACTCGTCGAACTCGCGCGTGACTTGGACGACGGAACGGTCGACGCCATGCGCGACCTGGACGAAACGCGCGTCTACGAGGCGGCCGTTCCCTTCCTCGAACGCGAGTTCGACGCCGACGTGACCGTCTACGCCGAGGACGCCGACCCGCCAGACCCGGGCGAGAAGGCCGGCGACGCCGTCCCCTTCCGCCCGGCGATCTACCTCGAATAGTCGGACAGGAAACAGTTATTGTCGGCCCCGCGTATCTCGTCCACGAGCGACGCCGACGAGGACGCGGGCACGACGGCCGTCTATCGAACGGTCAGCGAGTCGTTTCGTTCCCGCCCCGGCGCCGAGGTGGACGTGATCGGATGGAGTCCCTTTCTCGGCATAGTGATCCTCCTCCCGTCGTTGCCGATTCTGCTCCTGGTGGGGGCGGTCACGAACGCCCTCGACGCCGTCGCCCCGACGGCGGAGTGACCCGTCTCCTCACGGAAATACTTATTTTCGGACTGACCAACGTTGCGCCACGCGTGTACGATTCGATACGGACGGTCACGACGACGCTGGAACGGCGACGGCAGTGGAACGGAGCGCGCGACACGGGGAACCGATGACCGACGACGGACGCGGCCGGGAGTACGTCGAAGACCGCTTCGACCGGTGGTGGACGCGATTTCTCGCCAAGGGCCTCGACCGGTACGACCTGCAGAACCTGCGAGCGGATATCGACACGTGGGCGGAGTGGTGCGACGCCTTCGCGGCGGTCGGTGAGGAACACGCCGAACGCGGACGGGACGCGGAGGCGGCGGGCAACTCGACGAGTGCGGGCGAACACTACCTCCGTGCGTCGATGTACTGTCACTTCGGCTCGTTCGCGTGGTTCGTCGACGAGGACCGCCGCGAGACGGTCCACCGACGCGGCGTCGAACTGTTCGAGAAGGCGGGACCACACCTCGATCCGGCGGCCGAACGGATCGAAGCGCCGTGTCCGGGCGGGGTCGACGTTCCGGGCTTCCTGCGGGTGCCGTCGCACAGTCCCGACGGCCTCGACGAGTCGCCGCTGGTGATTCTCCTCTCCGGACTCGATTCGACGAAGGAAGAACAACACACGCGGGCGTCGGACTTCCACGCCCGCGGCGTCGCGACGCTCTCGGTCGACGGCCCCGGGCAGGGCGAGGCGTGGTACACCCGCCCCATGACCCCAGAGTACCACGAAGCCATCTCGGCCGCGGTCGATCACGCACAGGGATTCGACGGCGTCGACGCCTCGCGTCTGGGCGTCTACGGCGTCTCGATCGGCGGGTTCTACGCCCCGCACGTCGCCGCCAACGACGACCGGTTCGACGCCTGCGTGGGGCTTGCCGGTCCCTTCAGCGTCGGCGCCGCCTCGATGTACAACCCGAGCATGCGGGAGGGCTTTCTCCACGCCTGTCACACCGACTCGCTGGTCGAGGCCGACGACGTGACCGAGCGGATGACGCTCCACGGGGATATCGAGAACCTGACCGCGCCGTCGCTCATGATCGCGGGCGGCAACGACACCGTCATCCCGCCCGAACAGACCGAGCGAATCGCCGAACGAGCGCCCAACGGCGAGTTGCTGTACTACCCCGACGGCGACCACGTCTGTAAGAACCGCGTCACCCAGTATCGTCCCTACGCGGCCGACTGGATGCGCGAACGGCTCAGTTAGGCCAGGCCGAGCAGGTCGAAGGCCGTCCCGGCACCGGCCGCGGAGGCGCGTTCGTAGACGACGTGGGCGGCGGCCACGTCCTGGATGGCGAGGCCGGTGCTGTCGAAGACGGTGACGCCGTCCTCGGGGGTCCGTCCCGTCGCCGCGCCGGTCACCACGGCGCCGAGGGCGGCGTGGATGTCGTCGTCGGTGAGTCGTCCCGCCTCGTAGGGTACGTTGATCTCGCCGGAGTGGGTACACTGCGCGTGATCGTCGACGACGAGTTTCGCGGCCGCCAGCAGGTCGTCGGCGAGTTCGTGTTTGCCGGGGGCGTCGGCGCCGATCGCGTTGACGTGGGTGCGCTCGCCGACGGCGTCGACGATTGGGTCCCGGACGGGCGTCACCGTCGAGAGCACGTCGCAGGCGGCAGCCTCGGAGATGGATCCGACGCGGGCGTCGAAGCGGTCGCTCACGTCCTCGACGAACGCCGCCGCCCGCTCGGCGTCGGCGTCGGCGACGACCACCGTCTCGATGGGCCGGACCGTCGTGATGGCGTCCAGTTGCGCGAACGACTGGACGCCCGCGCCGACGAGGCCGAGCGACGTCGCGTCCGCGACGGCGAGGTAGTCGGTGGCGACGGCGGCGGCCGCACCCGTCCGCCGGGTCGTGAGCGTCGTGCCGTCCATGATCGAGAGGGGCACCGCCGTCTCGGGGTCGGAGTAGATCATCGTCCCCATGACCGTCGGGAGACCGTGGCGCTCCCCGTTGTGTGGATGGGAGTTCACCCACTTCACGCCCGCGGCGTCCCAGTCCTCGGCCCGGAGGTAGGCCGGCATCGACCGGAAGTCGCCGTCGTACTGCGGGAGGTCGACGTAGGACTTCGGCGGCATGGTCGCGTCGCCGCGTTCGTAGGCCGCGAACGCCGACTCGACGGCGTCGACGAGCGGGTCCATGGGAGCGTTGTCCTCGACGGTCTCGGCGTCCAGAAGCAGAGTCTCCATGGACACCCCTAGCGTGACGGGAGAGTTACCAGTTTCGCGGGGTGTGGCTCAGTGGGTCGCAGTTCCGGTGGCGGTACCCGTCCCCGACGGCGTCCCCCCACCCTCGATGGTCACCTCGAACGACCGGGAGAGTCCCGGGCCGATCACCGCGAACTGGACGCGCTCGGGGGGAACCCCGCTGTCGACGTAGTAGTCGACGGTCGCCTCGTGAGTCGTCGATTCGCCGGCCGCGAGCGAGACGTCGAACGACGCCGCGGAGTAGAGCGGCCCCTGGTAGTTGATCGCCCCGCGAAAGACGCCGGGGCCGTCGCCCTCGTTGGTCAGGTCGACGGTGATCGGGACGGGGTCGTCCGCGGGGACCGCCTCGGGAACGTCGACGCTGGCCGCGAACGACGGCGGCGGCGACCCGAGGGGCTCGGCCGCCGACGGGGGGACGGTCCATCGCCCCTCGTCGGAGAGGACGGCGAGGTCCGTCGTTGCGACGGGGGCCGGAAGGCGAAAGGCCAGATAGCCGCGCCGCTCCGTGTCGTCGTACCGGCGCCCACGCACGGGCGCATCGACGCGCGCCGGACCGAGCGCTTCGAGACCGGAGCTGTACCGGACGTCGGCGACGACGATCCCGAACGAACCGGGCGATGGGGGGCGGCTCCCGCCCTCGGCGACCACGGAGACGAAGACGAACTGGTCGCCGTCGGCCGTGACGACGTCGAAGGCGTCGGGAGCGGACAGATACCGGACGGAGTGGGCCGCGACGAGGTCGGAGACCGTGACGCGCACGCCGTCCACCTCGATGGTCTCGCCGAGCGGCGCCGTTACCGCCCCGGTGGAACCGGGGGTGGGCGTCGCCGTCGTCGTCGCCGTCGCCGTCGGCGATCCGTTCGATTCATCGGGAGCGCCGAGACAGCCGGCCATCCCTGCCGCCGCGGTGCCGAGACTCGCGAGGAACGCACGTCTGTCGGAGGGCATGCCGCCGGCTACCGGCGTCGGGGGTAAGGACTTTGTGTCGGGGACGGAAAAAACGCGAGTCGGTCGGGGGGCGGAGCGTGCCTCGGGAAGTGTCGGTGTGCGCCTACGTCACATCGCGCCGCCCATACCACCCATGCCGCCCATGCCGCCGGCGCCGCCGGCACCCTCGTCCTCGTCGCCGGAGGTCGAGAGATCGCCCGCAGCGATGATGTCGTCGATTTTCAGGACGAGGTTGGCGGCCTCGCTGGCCGAGGAGAGTGCCTGCTCCTTCGAGTGGGCGGGTTCGACGACGCCCGCATCGAGGGTGTCGACCACGTCGCCGGTGAAGACGTTGAGGCCGGCGCGCGTATCGCCCGCCTCGTGGGCGGCACGCAGGTCGACGAGGGTGTCGATGCTGTCGAGCCCGGCGTTGCTGGCGAGGACGCGCGGGACGACCTCGACCGCGTCCGCGAAGGCCTCGACGGCCAGCTGTTCCCGGCCGCTGACGCTGTCGGCGTAATCGCGAAGGCGGCTCGCGAGTTCAACTTCGATGGCGCCGCCGCCGGCGAGGACGCGCCCGTCGGCCGCGGTGGTCGAGACGACGTCGAGGGCGTCCTGGATGCCGCGCTCCAGTTCGTCGACGACGTGTTCGGTCGAGCCGCGCAGGAGGATGGTCACGCCGTGGGCGTTGTCGCCCTCGACGTAGAACAGGCCGGCCTCGGCGTCGCGGGTGATCGAACCGGAGCCGAGGTGGGCGTCGGTCGCGGCGTCGAGGTCGGAGACGATTTCGGCGCCGAGGATCTCCTGGAGGAATCCCATGTCGGACTTCTTCGTCCGGCGGACGGCCAAGATGCCCTCCTTGGCCAGCAGATACTGCGCGAGGTCGTCGATGCCCTTCTGACAGAACACCACGTCGGCGCCCGTGGCGACGATCTGATCGACCTTCTGGCGGAGCTGTTTCTCCTCACTGTCGAGGAACTGCTGGAGCTGGTCGGGACTGTCGATGTTGACCTGCGTGTCCGCGTCGGTCTCCTCGACCTCGATGGGATCGTTCAGCAAGAGGACGTCGGCCTCGTCGAACTCGACGGGCATGTCGTCGTTGACGGGGTCCTTGTCGATGACCGCGCCGTTGAGGAGTTCGGACTCCGACGCGGAGCTTCCGGTCTGGGTCTCGACTTCGACGAACTCCAGGTCGACGACGTGGGAGCCGTCCTCGGCCTCGACGGTGACGGCCTGCACGGCGTCGACGACGAGCTGTGCGAGCAGGTCCTTGTCGAGTTCCGAGCTCTTGCCCGTCATCGACGTTTCGGCGACCTTGCGGAGGAGGTCCTCGTCGGTGGGGTCGACGCGCTCCGCGATGTCGTCGACTTCCTCGCGGGCCTGCTCGGCGGCCATGTTGAAGCCCTTGATGATGGCCGTCGGGTGGATGTCCTGATCGAGGAGTTCCTCGGCGTTTTTCAGGAGTTCACCCGCGATGGCCACGGCCGTCGTCGTCCCGTCGCCGGCTTCGTCCTCCTGTGTCTCGGCGACTTCGACAATCATCTCGGCCGTCGGGTTGTCGATGTCCATCTCCTGGAGGATGGTCACGCCGTCGTTGGTGATGGTGACGCTGCCCATCGAGTCGACGAGCATCTTGTCCATCCCCTTCGGACCGAGCGTCGAGCGTACCGACTCCGCGACTGCGCGGGCCGCCGAGATGTTGTACTCCTGTGCGTCTTTGTCCTTGACGCGCTGGGCGTCCTCGCCCATAATTACCATCGGCTGACCCTGCTGCATTCGCTGACTCATGGTTCATCGTCTGATTGTTTGTCCTTCTATATAAAAGTAGGTGTTGCGAGCGGAGATTGGGCACAGAGATGTGAGCACGACCCCGCACGAAATCCGGTGACAGAGGCGCCCCACCTCGAATCTTGACAACTGTTATCACGAACCGAGACGGAACGCTCGACCGGGGGCTGAGCAAGGTTTAAGTACACGCCAGGGTGCGGACCGCCGCACGCGGGCGCTACGCGTCCTCGGGTTCCTTCCAGTGGACGGTGACGGTGCCGACGGCGAAGGCGTCGTCGGAGTCGACGTCGCGGGCGATTCGGAGAGCGTTGGTGCCCTCGGTGAGCGAGACGGCATCGGCGAACGTATCGACCCAGTACTGCCAGCCGTCGTTGGGCGGGATGTCGAATCCACTCATTGGGTCGCCGTTGATCAGGATCTCGTGGCCGTACGCGCCCACGTCGAAGGCCTGGATCCCAACGTAGCCGTCGAAGGCGTCGTCGGTCGGCACCTCGAACTCGTGAGCCGCGGTTTCGTCGCCGACGTTCTCGGCCCAGTCGAGGTCGAGTTCCCGCCGCTCCGGCGCGAGTTGCGCGCCGACGTACATCGTCGCGTAGTTCGCACGAGGTGGCACGGACGACCGATTGGGTCGGTGTACGTAAAAGGACGCCGGCCCGTGGCTCCCTGTACTACCGTTCGTCGAGCGGCGTCCCTTCCTCGCCCTCGCCGAACTCCGGCAACTCCGCCTCTTCGTCGAGCGATTCGAGTTCCACCTCGTACAGCCGCTGGCGCAGCTGTGCGCGCTTGTTCCGGCCGTTTCGCTCGCGACCACTTTTCGTGTCAGGCATTGTCATGCAAGGGGACGCACCCCCACAACATGAACCTTTCTCCGATTCCGAGTCCGTGTGAGAGTGTTCGAATACGAAGCGAATACGGTGTGCGAGTGACGATCCACCACTATTGGAAAGAAAATCTCGGCGTGTGTGTTAAGTAGATCGAGTGTGGAGTGTTACCATGTCTCTGAAAGAGGGCGGAACCGAAGTCGGTCCGGAGGAGCCAGCCGGCGTCCGCAGATACGTCGCCGAGGCGGTCTGTACCGACTGTGACTACGCCGAGTACCGGACGACGACGGGCGTGACGGGGTCGTTCACGCGGTGTCCGGCCTGCGGCGGCGACTTGGTGATGCCGCGGGACGCGATGTCGTGACTGCACGGGAGTGATCGGAAGAGTATACGCCGGGACAGGGAGTTCAACCAGATGTTTAACATCCCACGTATAGGCAGATGAACCATGCAGAATCCCGGCGACCGTGTGGACGCCCTGCGGGGTCGGCTCGACACCGGCGAGCGTGGCGGGTGTGACCGCGACCGCGAACTCCTCATCGAGTTCTCCGATGAGATGTACTTCCTCCGGGAGGAGTACGGCGACAACCGCCACGAGAAGCTCCTCCGACACCTGACCATCGTCAGCGAAAACGCCGGTCCCCTGGAGCCACTCCTTGAGGACACCGACGCCGTCAAGGACACCGTCCGCTGGATCCAC
This sequence comes from Haloplanus litoreus, assembly GCF_045690335.1. Classification (GTDB taxonomy): domain Archaea; phylum Halobacteriota; class Halobacteria; order Halobacteriales; family Haloferacaceae; genus Haloplanus; species Haloplanus litoreus. The sequence continues at coordinate 3,088,405 of NZ_CP147874.1, forward strand.
CAGACCTACGACAACCCCGAGACCAACCGCGACTACCGCGTCGCCGTCCGGGTCTTCGGAAAGCGCGTCACTGAGGGCAACGAGGTCCCCGAGAGTCTCCAGATCGTCTCGGCGAAGACCCCCCGCAACTACGACCCCTCGCCCAAATCGACCGACCTCCTCCGCTGGGAAGAGGACATCAAGCCGATGATCGACGAGGCGCGCAACGCTCGCGACAAGGCGGCGATCGCCCTCCAGATGGACGCCGGCCTCCGGGGCGAGTCCGAACTCTACAGCCTCACTCGCGGCCAGATCATCGACGGTCCGGAGGCGCTGAAGGTCGTCGTCGACGGCAAGACTGGCGAGCGCGAGGTCGCACTGGTCCCCTCGACGCCCTACGTTTCGCGGTGGCTCGACGAACATCCCGAGGACAGCGGTGACGCCCCGATGTGGTGCAAGCTCGGCGCCACCGAGCATCTCTCCTACCCGATGTTCCTCAAGATGTTCAAGGAACCTGCCCGCCGGGCGGACATCGAAAAGCGAGTCACGCCGACGATCCTCCGGAAGTCCAACGCCACCTGGCTCGCCCGGATGGGCGCGAACGCGGCGTTGATCGAGGACCGCCAGGGTCGCCAGCGCGGGAGTGATGCCGTCGCCCGCTATGTCGCGACCTTCGGTGGCGAGGACGCGACTACCCAGTATCGCGCCCTCCACGGCGAGGAGGTCGAACGCGAGACGGCCGAGGATCACGCCCCGATCGAGTGCGACCGCTGCGGGAAGGAGAGCCCGCCCGATTCGGGCCTCTGTATGTGGTGCGGGCAGGCACTCGATCCGATCGCCGCGGACGCGATCTCGAAGGCCCAGAACGCCGCCTACCAGGGCCGTGTCTCCTCGGATGACGAGACCAAACAGGTCGCCATCGACACGCTCTTCGAGACGATGATGGAACACCCCACGCTCCGGGCGAAAGCCGTCCAGCGATTCCGCGACGCCGCGGACGGCGACTGACTCAGGCATCGTCCTCCCCGGTCGCCTCGTCGACGACCATCTGAGCTAACGGCGCGGCGGGGTTGTCCGATACCGCCAACTCTTCGTAGGCGTCGCCGTGGCGTTCGTACAGCTCTTCGAAGATCGTCGGGTCGTCAGGATTGTCAGTCTCGATACTCATGCTATCACGTCCAGAATCAGTAGTCCACTCCCGGCCGCGAGCACCACTGCCCACAGCGCGAGCAGGTAATAGTCGCGGGTCACGTCTCTCCCTCCCGGTAATACTGCTGCCAGGAGTCGTCTCCCTCGGGCTGGGCGACCCCGTCGCCGAGCAGTTGGAGCTTCGCGGCTGTGCTGATCTCGCCAACGTGCTCGACGCTGTGAGCGCTGGTGATGTGCTTCTCGGCCTCCCGGACATAGTCATCGCCGTGGGGCCGATACAAATCAACCTCTCCCGCACTCGTTACGGCGGCGCGGTATCCCGTCCCGCTGAGGCCGGCGCCCTGGGTGACGATCACCTCGGCGTCGACCCAGTCCTCGCCGAATGGAACGTCCCACACGATTCGGTGACGAACGTCCATCAGCGTGAACGGCTGTTGGTAGTCGGCCATCGCCAGTTTCGCCCCCGGCTCGACACCCTCGAACACCGCGTCAGGCGTGTCCAGCTTCCCAACCGTCGGGGTTGGCGAGTCGGTGCCCTGTGGTTCCTCGGCGTCCGCCGAGTCGGTCACCCCAGGCGCCCGGGAGGGTCGTTCAACCGGCTCGTCGAACTCGGCGTCGCACTCGTAGCAGATCCAAGCTGGATCGGCGTCAGCGCGTTCGTAGACGACCGCCGAATCGCACTCCGGACAGGCCTGGACGGTGTCACTCACGCCACCACCTCCACGGACGCAACAGCGCCACGATCCTCCCACCCCGCGACGCCGTCGATCATCCGAACCGCAGCGGTCGTCGGGTGCCCTGGCCGGTCGACGAGGCGCCAGCGCCAGTCTGGAACGCCTTGCTCGAGCAGGACCCGACACTCCCCACCGACGCAGGTCACCCGTTCGACGGTCCCGAGCAGGATGCCCTCGCGATCGGCGAGTTCGAATTCGAGGGTATCGCCGGCGGTGTACTCCCGCAGCGGTGTCGGAGCGTCAGTCGTCGCCATCCTCGACCTCCTCTTGGATCCGCTCCTCGAGTTCGGTCTGCCGATGGCTCAGCTCGTAGCGCTCGGCGGCCCAGTCGGCGGCGACGAGTGGCGTATCGCCCTGTTCGACCAACGTGATGCCCTCCTCGAGGGCGGCGTCGAAGCGCTCGGTCTCGGTCGGCTCGGTGTCGGCCATCTACCGCACCTCCTGGACATCGACGACGGCCTCCTGGTCGGCGCTGACGTGGGCTGGATACCGTTCACGTCCGGCATCGTCCTCGTCGGTGGCGTCGAGGTCGACGAGGATGGTCCGATGCCCCGACTCGATCCACTGCAGGCCCGTCTGCTGGTCGGCCTCCGACGCCCCGCGGGTGAACTCGCGGACGAGGACATACGGTGCCAGCGCGGTCACTGTCGCGAACGCGGCCGCCGTCGCGACGCCGCGAACCAGGTGTCTACGCATCCTCACCACCGCCATTCAGAAAGCACTCCGCGCAGGGTGCGGTCCCGGGGTTGGCGCACTCGACGCTCCCGTTCGGACAGGTCGCCGACCGTTGGTCACCCATTCCGCGGTGAGTCAGTGCCGCGTCGGCCGGGTGGACGCGGCCGCCGTCAGTGACGAGGTCGCTGTCGGGCTGTGACCGCTTGGGATCGACCGCTGCCGAGCGCCGCGGGCACCGTTCGTAGTCGGCGTGGGTGGTTCCGCGTCGGTGGCCGTACTCCCGGCCACTCGGGCCGCGCGTGACCTGACAGCCACAGTCCGGGCACTCGAACGTCCCCGGCTGGTCACCGTCGACGGCGACGCCGCCGTCCGGCAGCGGGACCGGGTCCTCTCCCTCGTCGTCATCGTCGTCTTGGTCAGCGCGGTACCGCGCTTCGTCCGCGTACCGCTCGTCGCGCTCACAGTCCCGACAGAGACGGCCCTTGCACCGACGGCCGCACTTGCGACAGCCCGCCATCAGTCGTCGCCCTCCTTGGTGACGGGTTCGGTGTTCGCGAGCCGGTGATCGACCTCCATCACGTCTAGGCCGGCCTGGTCGGCGAGCCACTCGATGCGTCCCCGCAGCAGATCGCGCCCAGCATCGGTGAGCGCGTAGCTGTTGGTCCGCTTGTCAACACTTCCGCGCTCGACGAGGCCCTTCTCGAAGAGGTCGTCGAGGTTCGGGTACAGACGCCCGTGGTACACCTCCTGGCCGTAGTAGCCCTCGAGGGCGCGCTTGATGGCGAGCCCGTAGTCGGCTTCGAGGCCGGTCTGGGTCTCGGCGTCCGTTCCCCACCGGCGAGGATTGCGAGGATGTCGGTCTGGAACTGGGTGAGGTCAGTCGGGTGGACGTCGTCGTCGCCGCCGGTGAGGAGACCGCCGTCGGTGCGGAGGTCGTCGCTGCTCGGCCGCCGATCCGCCCCCGCTGCGGCAAAGGCACCGTCGATATCGTTTTCCGCGTCGCCGTTCGATGCCTCAGTGCGGGCCTTCTGGCCTGCACAACCCTTTCGTTCTGCGGCGGCATCGGCGTGTGGTGAGACGACGTCGTGAGAAGCATCTGCGTCAGTACTGGGTGTGTTCGCGGGCGATTCGTCTCGGTTCGTGGGGCGCGTTTTGTGCCCCGCTGTTCTCGTTGGGCATGCTCGGAAACCTCGTAGGGAGGTTGACCCGAGCCCGGCGTGTCTCCAGCACGCCGGCCTTCGTAGAGCCGGAAGGCCCGGGTCACTTACTCCGTTGAGTCGGACAGGTAAAATAACTTGCTGTGTGTCACACAGCAAGTGGAATGGGTATGGGCCTAAATACAAATGGTCGCACTTCGTATCGTCTACCATCGGTACCACTATGAGTTACACAGCGCCTACAGACGATGTGGTCAGACAGCGAGCCGACTGGATGCGCCCCGTCGACGAGCGCATCATGGAGACGATGCGCGACGAGGGGAATCTTACGCCCCAAGCTCTCGACGAGACGTTCGGCGTCACTGCCGCCAACCACGCGAGTAACCGTTTGTCGGAACTCGCGAAGTACGGCCTCGTCGAGCGTATCGGCACCGGACTCTACCGCCTCACCGACCGGGGCGAGGCTTTCCTCAACGAGGAGCTCGACGCGAGCGAGCTGACGCCCGATGCCGGCCAGGACTGACATCTTTTACGCCCTCGCGAGTCGCAGAAGGATATCGTCGACCCAGTCGGGCACCTCTTTATCTGCCAGTTCGCCATCGCTATTCCACGAGGTGACGACCTCGCTGAGTTCACCCGTGCTGGTAACATCGAGTCGCCAGCGCGCACCGTCGATGGCATCGATCTCGACGCGGGCGCCCCCACCCGAGAGTGGTTTGACGACATCAACTTCGACCTCGGTCCCGTCGTAGGCCTCGATCGTGTCTGGTGCCATACGCGAGGACCGACGGCCGGATACACCTAAAAATGGAAGTGAATTTCCGACCCCCTATGCTTTAGTGGGGATCGCGAGCGTCGGCTCGACCCCCTCGTCGACGACAACGTAGGTCGGGTCGTGCGTGGGTCCCTCGCGAGCGACGAGATCGTAGGCCATGAGCTTCTGCAGTTTGTTCCGCTGTGACCGCTTGCCGACCGGCGTCAGGCGATGGTCGGCGTAGGCCGCCTCGGCGACGGCGTCGTAGCGGTCGTGCAACGCTTGCCCCTCCAACGTGCCGGCCTCGAAGAGGACCGCGTACAGGACGTGATGATGGAAAGGCAGCGACCGAAGATTCGACTGCCGAATCAGATGCCGGGCCCGCTCGAAGGAATCGTCGACGTCAACCGCCTCGATCGTCCCGTGCCCGCGTTCCTCAGCGAGTTTCGCGCCGGCCCGCAGCGCCTGAATCCCCTCACGGGCGACGCCGGCGACGTCGTCGGCGATCCGTTCGAGTTGTCCCCGCGTCACGGCTGTCGGCGGCAGTCCCGCCCGCGCCCGGGCGCCGAGAATATCCGCCAGTTCGGCGACCCCGTAGCGATCCAGCGTGAGGGTAGTCGCGTCCATGTAGCGGTCGTTGACGTGTTCGAGACGGGCGAGCCAGTGGTGGAGGTCGTGGGTGATGACGACCGTCGAGAGCTGGGGGACGCCGGCCAGCAACTCCAGTGCCGGCGACCCCGGGAGGTCGTCGGCCTCGTCGAGGATCACGACGGTCGGGCGGTCGATCGTCTCGATGAGGTTGGTCTGGAGGGCATCTGTCGGGGCGTTACCCGGTGGGTCCATATCGACCCCCCGACAGACTGTGCGGAGGACCGATGCTGGCGTTGCCCCGAGACAGCGGACGTGGGTGTGGTCGATGGCCGCTTGCGTGGCCAGTCGCTGGAGGGTATGCCGGGCGAGGGCGGTCTTGCCGACGCCGGAGGGGCCGGCGATAATGACCTCGTCGCCGGCCTCGCCCAGTCGGGTGTGGTCCCACGCCCGCAGCAGGGTCTCGACGGCACTCTCGCGATGCATCAACTCCCGTGGGAGGTGATCGTCTTCGAAGACGCGGGGATCGGTAATCATCGCGGACTGACCTGACGACGAGCGGATACATAAAATGGGGTATGGTTTCCGGGGGTGGCATACGTTTATGTCAGATCAGTTTAACCACTATCACATGGATCGACGTTCGTTCCTCGCAACGCTGGGGGCGGTGGGTGCAGGCTGCGCTGGTAGCAACGGCCAGCCAGCCGCCTCGGAGGCGGATACTAACACCCCAACTCGGACGACAGTAGCCCCGACATCGACGCCGGAGTTCCGCGGCGCTGCTGACCCCTGGCGCAACACGGAGGAATCGTCGACGGCGACCCAGCAGACTATTGGTGGTACAGTCGTCCTCCCACCGAACACGTATGCTGTCCGATTCCCCGAACCGAAGCTACCGGCACGAATGGAGTTGAGCGTACAGGTTCAATCCGATGCATCGGTTGACGTGTTCGTGATGGAACGTGCCGAATTCGAACGCTACCGGGAACAGCGCGAGTTTCTGTTGTACACGGAGCCATCAACGTACGATACTTCATTGACGACGATTAACGCAGAACTGCAGGCCGACGAGCACGCGATCGTCTTCGACCACACGACGACAGGGACGGCACCGACGGATCAAACAGTTCGGATCTCCTACGAGTTGACACTCTCGTATACTGAGGAGACGGCAACCCCGACGCCGGAACCGACGACGCCACGGCCGGACACCCTCCCGTTTGGTCAATTTCGGACGGTCGAGGGTGTCGGGATCGCACCGCTGGAACTCGGAGAGATGAATTCGTCCGGTCTCCCGGATCGCAAAAAGCGCGTGTCGTTATCTGTCGTTGCCTCAAATTCAACCGAATCACCGGTCACGCCACCGCCAATCGAGGAGTTTGTTCTGTGGCGAGATGACGAGCGGTGGGAATCCGAAGGAAAATCATCGTGGCCAGAACGCGTCTATTCAGGTGAGCGAATCACCCAGGAGGTGTGGTTCGTTGTGAGCAAAGTGATCCCACCGTCGACGTTGAACGCGGGGTATCGATACGACGGTGAGTTACTGAAGTGGGAACAGTGAGGTAGTCAGTGCGTCCGTTCGTACCACTCGGAGGTGACGCCCGACTGCCGGCAGTTCTCGGGGTGCGGGATGTACTCCGGGGCGCTTGCGGCCTCACCGCAATGCGGGCAGATCACTTTCCCAGTCGGCTCGCCCGGTTTGAACCCATCCACGGTTCGCGGTGTCTCAGAAACGTCGAGGACGAACTCGGTATCCGGGTCCGCGAACGACCGGAAGTCGCTCCCGGGCATCATACGCCCTCCTCGATGGCGTCGAGTAGTTGCAGCGCCTCCCGGAGGTGTCGGCGCGTCTCGGCAGGGTCCGCGGTCGTAGCCTCGACGGCGTCCTCCAGGTGCTCACGGAGTCGGTCAGCCGTGGTCTCGCCACCGTCCGGCCGCGTCAGGACCGCGGTGCCGTCGAGGGTGCCCTCGACTTCGACGTCGGCGAGGACGTCGTGGCCGCGCGGCAGCCACTTGCACCCGTTCCAGTAGTCCTCGTAGTAGTCGTGCAGGCCGTCCGTTCGGGATTCGAGACGGAGGCGCTCGGGCGTCCCGCGCCCGCTGTTCGGGCGGAAGCGGATCGTGAGGCCGCCCGGTCGATCACTCGACATCGCCGGTCACCGTGTGGGACACGTCCGCGAGTTCGCGTGCCTCACCGCCGAGGGTGTCCAGCCGCTCAGAGTGGTTGATCACGAGCGTCGACAGAGCGTCGTCGAACCCCTCCGGCTCCGTGTTCCAGTCCTCGTCGAGTTGCATCGCCAGATCGAACAACTGTTCGAGGACGTCGACGACAGCCCGCTCGGCGACTGGCCGCCCATCGTCGGCCGCCTCGGTCTCGATGCGAAGTAGCCGCGACTCGGGCATGGCGTAGGTCTTACTCGGCTCGGATTTGGCGTTGCTACAGTAGACCACTTCGAAGACGGCGTCGTCGGGCTGGGCCTCCAGCCGACTGTTGCCGTAGTTACCACAGAGGTCGTAGTCGTTCGCGTCGGACCACTCCGCGGCGGTCTGGCCGGTGTCCTCAAGCACGTGGACGGGGCGCCCCTGCGTGAGATCCAGCGCCACGTCGCCGACCTGTAGCTCAGGCATTGGCGGGCACCTCCTCGGCGACGGCGCCAGTCTCCTCGCCGATCAGGTCGTCCAGCACGCCCACCCTCGTGTAGTCCGAGATGTCGTACTGCCCGAGCAGATCGAGTATCGCGAGGTACGGACGGAGTGCGTCCTCGGGCGTGTACTCGGCGAGGCCATCGAGGATGTGGCAGGCGTTCGTCGCGATCTTCGCATTCGAGCCGCGCCGGCGATCTTTCGCGAGGTAAATAGCGACGTTGAGCCAGTCGTCGACGCGACCGTCGAGCCGCAGCGTCCACACCTCGGTGTCCTCGACATAGTACTGCGCGTCGTCGCCGCTCAGACGCTCGGCGATCAACTCCGTGACGTCACTGCGCTTGAGGTGGGCACCCTGCTTGTAGACGCCACCGTGACTCTTGATCCACCTGGCGTCAACGTCGAGGGTCGCGTCCAGGTCGGCCTCTTCGGTGATGGTGACGTCGAGGTCACCCTCGCTACGTTCACGTTCGATGACCGCCGTGCCGCTCGCTCGCAGGGTAAGGGTGTCAGTACGCTCGTCGGTGTCGGTAGTCTCGGGCATAGTTAGTGGTCCTCCTCGGTGGTCGATCGCTCGGGACAACTCGGCCGGCAGCGTTCGTAGCCACAGCCGGGGCACAGCACGCCGTCCTCGACGAGCCGGACGAACCGGAGGTGGTAGCACGCGCCGCCGGCCGGGCCCATCCGGTACTCGAAGTCCTCGCAGTCACACGCCCCCTCGCGGCGGTCGACGACGTGGGTGTCGCCACCGCGGCGCTCGACCTCGAACATCCCCGGGGCGATCTGCTCGGCCCGCAGGGACCGAAACCGGGCGCGTCGGGTGCGCGGGCTCGTCATGTCGTGGGTCGTGCTCATGCGTCCAGTCTCCGGGCCACGTCCTCGACGATGCTTTCGAGCCCGCCGGCCTCCTCGACCGGGTGGCGCTCGGCCCATCCGGCCAGCTTCTCGTCGACGAACAGCACCCACGCGACGACCGACCGGCCGTCCAGGTCCCGCTCATGGACGACGTCGCTGTCGCGGGCCACCCAGATGTGCTGGGTCATGGGGTCGTGGTAGTGCTCGCGCCCAGCGGTGTCGATGCCGAGGCGGTACGCGCTCGATGGCAGGTCGGAGCCGACAGATTTGTGCCGGCGCGAATCGGATTCAGTCATGCTTCCTCAGGGAAGCGGTCGTCCGGTGCTCCAACACCGGGCGGCGTTCTCACGCCGACTCCCGCTCCGTACCTACAGGTACGTCACCCGATCACTTAGTCTTAACGGACCGTAAAGGTGGTTAGTCCTACTAACCGTAATTACAAGTGGTCGCATGGATAACTAAGGGTGTGGTGATCGGATGACTACCCAACCGATGCCGGTCAAGATCGACGACACGATGGACGACGTCCTCAACACGTTCGTCCGCACTGACGGGTACGCGACGACAGGCTACCTCGTCGACGAGACCGATACGTCACGGCCGACGGTGTCGAAACGTCTCGACCGCCTCTACGCGGCCGAATGTATCGAGTATGTCCACGAGCCGACCGCATTCTGGCGACTTGTGGAGGACCCGCGGGAGGATACATGAGCGCGGAGCCCGAATCCCCGAAAGAGATGTCCCCAGATCGGACTATCACTGTCGGCGAAACCGTCGCCGGCGAACCCTACACCCTCCCGGTCGAAGAACTCCTCACCGGCCGGGCGTTCATCACCGGCAAGTCCGGCTCAGGGAAATCCAACACCGGCAGCGTCGTCTCCGAGGAGTTGCTCGCCCAGAACCTCCCACTGCTGGTCGTCGACGTCGACGGTGAGTACTGGGGCCTAAAAGAGGAGTACGAACTCCTCCATGTCGGTGCGACCGAGGAGTGTGATCTCCAGGTCGGACCGGAACACGCCGGTAAGCTCGCCGACCTCGCCCTGGATCAACTCGTCCCGATCATCCTCGACGTCTCGGGCTACGTCGACGGCGACGAGGCCGACGCGCTGGTCCGGGAGACCGCCCGGGAGTTGTTTGCCCGCGAGCAATCCGCCCTGCAGCCGTTCCTCATGCTCGTCGAGGAGATTCACGAGTACATCCCCGAAGGCGGTGGTCTCAACGAGACGGGCGAGGTGCTGATCCGAGTCGCCAAGCGCGGGCGGAAACGCGGGCTCGGCATCATGGGTCTCTCCCAGCGCCCCGCCGACGTAAAAAAGGATTTCATCACCCAGGCGGACCTGTTGGTCTGGCATCGGCTCACCTGGGACAACGACACAGATGTGGTCAAGCGCGTGATCGACCGCGAGCACGCCGACGGGATCGAGGGGCTTGCGGACGGTGAAGCGTTCGTCCAGGCCGACTGGAGCGACGCCGACGTCGAGCGGGTGCAATTCCGTCGCAAGCACACCTTCGACGCTGGCGCGACGCCCGGCCTTGACGATGTCGATCGCCCGGACCTCAAGGCGATCGACGCCGACCTCGTCGACGAACTCGAAGATATCTCCGAGCAGCACGAGCGCCGGCAGGACCGCATCGCCGAACTCGAAGCACGCCTCGACAAGAAAGACGGGCGGATCACTGAGTTAGAGGACGAACTCGAGGACGCCCGCGACCTCCAGCGCCTCGGCGAAGCGTTCGTCGACGCCGCCCAGGGCAGCGATGGCGGCGGTGTCGAGACCGAACAGCATGAACTCCTCGAAGAGAAGAACGCAACCATCGCCGAACTCCGGGAGCGCGTCACCGACTTGGAGGCCGAGACTGACGCCCTTCGCGAAGAGCGCGACGACTTGGAGGCCGAGGTCGAACGCCTGCAGGGCATCGAGGCTCGCGTCGAGCGTGCCGAGGAGATCGAGACGATGCTGGAGGAGGTCCGCGACGTGGTCGGCGTCGAGATCAAGGCAAGTGCGACGCCGGCACCGAGCGACGGGCTGGTCGAGGAGTACGACGAGGCCCGCGAGGAAGCCCAGGACCTCCGCGGCCGCCTCCAGGACGCCCACGAACGCATCGACGCCCTCGAAGCCGAGAACGAACGGCTGCGCGAGCAGGGCGGCGACGGCGTCACGGTCCCGACCGACTATCAAGACTTCGTCGACGAGCCGGTCGTCCAGAAAGCCATCGAGGAGGCAAAGGAGAAGACGAGCGCGTCGCCGCGGTACGTCCGGGGCGTCGTCGCGACGATCATCCAGGAGGGCAGCCCGGTTGACTACGAAACCGTCGCGGATCGCCTCGGCGTGAAAGGCACGTCGGACGTCTCGAAGGCCGCCTCGACACTGGAGGCCCTCGGCGTCCTCAAGCGCGTCCAGCAGTCGCCGGCGCTGATTGATTTCGACCTGGACGGCGTCGCCGAGATCAAAGAAGCCCAGCAGCGTCGCGAGCAAGCCGAAGCCGTGATGGACGAACTGTAGCTGCCACTCCCCACCCCGGTATCGATGTGTATCTTCCCGACCGCCAGCATCGCCAGCGGCGGCGCCGGATCCCAGTCACCAATGTCGTCCCAGTCGCCCCACCCAACTCCGCGCCGTTTCAGAATTGGCAACAGCCCCTGCCCCTTCATGTTCGTCCGCCTGCGACACAGAATTGCACCCGCGTGGACGCACTTCCCCGAGACGGTCCCCGCCGGGTGCGTTCCCCGACTGTACCCCCTCGCGGACATGCCTCCACATGTCTGCGTGCGATAGTGTGCCCGTTGCTATCCATTTGGGGATCCCCTCCCCAATTTCCCCTCCCTCTGCAGTTCTCCAGGTAGCGTCGCCACACCCCACCCCGCTATCGAAGTGTATCACTCAGCCACTCGAGGAGGCACGCCGACACGAACCGCTCGGGAGTGTCGCAGGAGGGATCATACTGGAGGGTCACGAATCTAGTCGTATGGTCGGAGCCGATGCGTGGGTACTCTATTCGAGTGAAGGAACAGCGACGCACCTGAAACGACCGGAGCGTGAGGAAACCTACTGCGGAGACTCACTCGAGTCGTACCGGCCACAGGGGCGGTCGTCCGATCCGAGTGCCTTCCATGCCCAGGATCAGTTCTGCACCCAGTGTCTCTATGAGGCACTTGGCACACACTCGATAGCGATGCTCGACGAGCTTGACACCGCCGACGAATAGCGGTCGCTGTCGCTCGGATCGTAGCGTCGCGAAAAAATAAAGCCGCACCGGATGACCGCTATCGGCGGTCAGTCGTGGTTCTCGTCGTTAGTCGCGCCGGGTGGCCAGCAGCGCAGCCGCCAGCAGCGCGATGACCGCGACGATGGCGCCGAAGCCGGGGCCGCCGCCCTCGGTGGGCGTCGGCGTCTCAGTCGCCGTCGCCGTCGCCGTCGGCTCAGGCGTCGACGTCTCGGTCGGCGTCGGCTCGGGCGTCGCCGTCTCGGTCGGCGTCGGTTCCGGCGTCTCCGTCGGTTCCGGCGTCGCCGTCTGGACGTTCTGGACGATCTCGACTTCGATGATGTCCGTGTTGTAGCTGTCGTCGGCTTCCAGGTCGCCGTGCCCGTCTGCACGTCCTCGAGTTCGAGGGCGACCTGGTAGGTCCCGTCGAAGGACCAGTCCTCGGTCGTCGTCAGTGCGACCGAGTCACCGTCGGTGGTCATCATTTCCACGGTGATCGAGTTGTCGTCCGGCTGGAGGTTCGTGGAACCTTCCGCGACCAGCGTGTCGTCCACGCCGACCGGGTTGACACCAGAGGCCTCCATCCCTTCGGGGTAGACCGTGTTGATCGTCGTCTGCGCGTCCGCGTAGCGGAAGCGCGTCGTGACCATCCGGTCGTCAGAAGCGACTTCCTCGGTCGTCTGGTCGAGGATCCGCGAGCGGACCTGCTGACCCGTCAGACCGGAGTTGTCGTTGTCGAGTTCCGTGACGAATTCCTGGAAGTCCGCACCGGGGTCGAAGGACCCGTCACCGAACTGGTCGTCACGACCCGGAATCATCACGTGAGCACTGACCTCGCCCTCGGAGAGACCGCTACCGCCCGTGGCTTCCGAGACCGTGAGGTCGTCCTCGTCGAACGTGTTGTCGTCGTCGACGCTGACCGTGTGGTACGCGGTGTTCCCACGCTCACCGACGAAGACGATGGTCACCTGCTGGGCACCGAACGCGGTACCGGAGACGTTGACCTCGTTGTCCTCGGTGGCCACCTGGCCGCCGACGGTCTTGAGGTTCGCCTCAAGTTCAGTGTCGAGCACGCGCAGCGACTGCTGAGCGCTCGTGTTCGTGTTGAACTCCGAGGTCGTGATCGTCTCGATCTCGTCCTCGCCCGTACCGATCGTGCCGGGGACACCGTCGGCGTCGAGGACGCCGAGACGGTAGGTCCCGGGCTGGGAGAGTTCGTTGTTACCAGCCGCGTCACCCTGGGAGAGGACGACGTCCTCTTCGTCGAAGGTGCCGTCAGCGTCGACGGTCAGCGTGTTGCTGCCGTCGATCTGGAGAAGCTGGTAGTCGTTCTGGCGGCGGACGAAGAAGGCGACCTCGTCGATGCCTTCCGACGCCGTGCCGTTCACGTCCACTTCACTCCCGACAACGTAGGTGTTGCCGGGCGATTCGATGGAGAGGTCACCCTGCTCGACGGTCAGAGTTTCGTCGTCCGTCTCGTTGTCCTCTGCGGTCGCGTTGCTCGTCGAGAACGGAACGCCGAAGCCCTGCTCGTACAGGTAGACGTCCACGTCCGAGTCGTCGAGATACTGCGTCTCGATCTGACCGACGCCGACACCCGTGTCGTCGTCGATCGTCACGTTCGCGTACGCGTAGTCGATGTTGGCGGCGTCGTCGGCCGTGTCGGTGTTACGCTCGTCAACGTCGCCGGAGAGGTCCTCCGCGTTGCTGACAGTACCGACTGCACCGGTGTCACCAACCTGGCGGAAGACCTTCTGTGCGTTGCTGGGCGAGAAGCCGTCACGGAAGTCGTCGGCTTCGATCAGGACCGTGTGCGTGTCGCCAGCGTCCGAGCCCTGAATCTCGAAGCGGACGTCCTCACCGCGCGTGACTTCGTCCGAGTCGAGGTTGAGGCTCGCGTCGTCGTCGCCGGTGACCGTAACGGTCGTGGTCTGGACGGCCTCACCGAAGTCGAGGTCGTCCGTCCCGGCGAGTTCGATCGTGTACGTGCCCGTACCCGAGTCAGCGAGGTCGAGGTCGTAGCCGACCTCGTCGTTGCTGAGCTCGTATCCGTTCTGGGTCTCCGCATCCGACGTGACGTCGCCCGAATCTTTGACAGCATCGGAGGTGACGTCACCGGTCACGTCGAGACCGGAGTCGTCGGTGACGGTCAGTTCGAGGTCCTCGGCCTGCTCGTAGTTCCACGAGGCGACGACCGAGAGGTACCCGGAACCGCTCTCACCGGAGACACCCTCGGCGACCGAGCCGCCGGCGATGTCCTCACCGTTCGTGTTGATCACGTCCAGCGTGGTGACACGCGGAGTCGTGACCGTCACACCGGGCGAACCGGAAGAGCCGTCGGTCGTGTAGCGACCGGTTTCCTGACTCTGCGGGATGTCGGGGAGTTCGAGGGGAACGCCCTCGGCGTCACCGGCCGTCTTCACGAGCGTCTCGCCCGCGAGGTCGCCGCCCAGGGAGAGACCGGACTCGCCCTGGAAGACGGTCGCGCCGTCGTAGATGGTACCTTCACCGTCCGCGGTGCTGAAGTCGGAACTACGGGTGATGTCGGAAACCGAGATGGACTCGATGTCCGTGGATTGATCGGCATTGCTCTCGATGTCAGTGACAGTGGAGTCAACACTGTCGTCGTTTTCGTCGATCGAGGCAGTGACAGTGTCCGAAGAGACACCGTTGTAGTTGACAACAGCATCGAATGTAACGGTGATATTGTCGGTTCCATCTGCCACCTGCTGCGTGTCGACCGTCACACCGATGTTGTGGTCACCAATGACCTGCAGGTTTTCAGTGACCTCGCTGTCACTATTGGAGAACGTTTCAGTATCGTTCTCGATGCTGATCGAATCAGTCTGGATCGATTTGAATACTGCGTTGTCGTTGGTGATGTTGATTTCTTCGCCGCCACTACCACTAGAGGCGTCCACATTATCAAACGTGACTGTGACTGTCTGAGTCACGTTCTGCTGTGGGACTGTACTCGGGGACACAGACGCGTTGTTTGTGTCGATTGAGTCAACCGCAGCAGCCGATCCCGACAGCGCCACGGTACCAGCGAAGACGCTGAATACCATAAGCGCCGCAAGGATAACTGCGCGGACTTTCTCGTTATAGTCTGTCATTTTTTGCGTTGTTGTGTCTGCAGTGACATTTCCGAGGTCGTTCCTCTTTCATGTCGGGTTTGTGGTCTGGGACGATCCAGCCACTGGTAGGGGTGTCAGGAAAATATCGAACCTGAATTAAGTGTTTTGTGGTACTTCGATATTATTGTAATCTAAAATATACTAAGAAAGTGTGAGCTCACTAATGTTTGTTCGTCTATATTTTTGGCGTGTCAGCTCGGTTGAGCGTGTTATTTGTGCGCGACCGCTCACAGTCAACATACCAATGACAAAAGCATTCGAGAAGATCCAGGAAGGCCCACAGACGGAGTTTGGGCTTGGAGATTTCAATTACGAGGAACGAACCCATGTCCGGCAGATACGGATTTCAGGACGCAACACTCGGGAAGATGGCGCTGCGTTCAATGCCGTCGTGTACCTCGAAGGGGATGACAAAAGAGCCGCGCAGAAATTCGTGGAGGTGAATCGCGAGGAACTCGAGCAGATCGATGCGACTGGCCGTAATTTCCTGCAGGACGCTGTTGCGCGTGAGATTTACGATTGGATTCTCCACTATCTCGGCGAGCGGAAACTGGAAAAGTTCGAGACGGTTGTCCGAGAAGCCCGTCCCGACGGCACAATCTGGATCATCGATCGCGACCGCTACGAGGAGCATCACAACCGCCGATATACAGCCAGTGAAAGTGGTGTCGTCAAGCTCACCGACACCACGCCAATGGAGCTCTTCGAATCGTTTGGACCACTCATCACATGGTCGAACATCGACGACCACGACTGTATCGAGGCGCATACGCCAGTAACGCTGCTCGAGTATTATCGGGTATCACCGGAGTATTCCGTGGAACCACTCGAAATCAGCAGGGAGACCGAGCAGGGACGACAGACAGAACCAGCACTCCGGAAGGTGGCCGACGAAGCGCCTGCAGAGTCACCAGAGACTCCTGAGGAATAGGCATGCACCGAGTTACACACACTGCGGAGTACCTACGAAAGATCACGCCAGTAGCTGTAAGCGCCCCACGCCAGAATCGCCGGCGTCGGGCTACTCGACCCACCGCGCGTCCGGCAGAATAGCTCGCTGCAGGATCGCCGCGCCCGCGTGCGGATCGCACGTTTCTCCAGCATAGTGCTTCACGAGTACCGACGGGTCCTCGGTGAGCCACCGCAGACTCGAGGAGTACTCGTGATGGGCCGCGACGAGCGTCGTGTCGTTCGGCCCCGCAAACAGGAGGACGTCGACCTGCATCTGCCGGCCGACATCGGCGGGATTTCGGTACACCCACGCCCCGAGTTGCCGGCGCCCGTCGGGCGTGGTCTTCGTCGCCGAGAGGACGTTCCGACGACAGCCGGCCTGCCACAGCATCCGCTCGACTTCCTCGGGCGAGGCCTGCAACAGGCCGACGTACTCCGCCGGTGCGATTTCGTAGGCCGAACCGACGCCACCGAGGAGACGTTCGATGGCCGGATCCAGCATCGGCAGTGCAGTCGCCCGGATCACCTCGACCCAGTCGGCGTCGGGACCGAGACGGCGACGCGTCCCCACGAGGACGACGATCGAAACGGCGCCGGCGGCGACGAGGATGGTTGTCGGGGCGATACTGAGGACTGACCACAGTTGGGACTGGGCCATACGCGGGCACCGACAGACAGGGGGGCGATCAGGACGGGTCGATATCGATCCAGCCGGTCAGGATCGTCGTCTGATTGCCGTCTGAATCAGTCACGACGACCTTGTGGTAGTACTCGCCCGAGAGTCCCTGCGTCTCGCCATCGTCGATTTCGACGCGGAACTCTCCAGCGCCGAGGTCGACGTCGACGATGCCACTCCCGAGGGTTTTCGTGAGCTCCGGCGCGAACGCCGGCAGCGGGCGGAGTGTCCACTCGATGCTGGCGCCCGAGAGGTCCGTCGGCGTGCTATTCCGGTCGTCCGTGTAGCAGGTGACGTCGAGGTGGAGGGTATCGCCCTCCCAGTAGGTGTCGACGTCCTGGTTAGTGCGTGCGGGCATGGTGATCGAGCCGATGAGGTCGCGGGTGATGTCGAAGCCCCCAGCGAGGGTGCGGTCCAGGTCGAACGCGGCGACGAGGGACTCAACCTCGACGATAGCGCCCGGGGGCGCGAACGCTCCAGCCGGCTGCTCGACTGTGACGACGCCGACGCTCGCCGTCTCGGTCGTGGGGGCAAGCACCTGGCCGGGAGGGGCCACAGCGTCGACGGTGGTCGTGGTCCCAGTCACCGTCGTGGGGGCCGACGCAGTGCCGTTCGGCCCCGCGGCGGTCACCGTCGCCGTCGAGCCGGTCAGGACGATCCCGCCAGTACTCCCCGCAGGCTGGACGACAGTGACAACTGCCGTGGACCCGGTCGCTATCGTCGGCGCGGTGGTGGTACCGCTCGGTCCCGTGGCCGTGACGGTGGCGACGCTCCCGGTAGCCGTGGTGGATGCCTGGATCGCGCCCGCCGGTTCGACGGCCCCGACGACGCCGGCCGTGCCGGTGCCGGTTGCGGGTGCTGCGACGGCGCCGCTGGGGGCCTGGACGGACGTCGTGGGTGCCGACGCGGTCGCGGTGACCGGTGCTGTAGCGTCGCCGGTCGGTTCGGCGACAGTGACGGTAGCCGCCGAGCCGGTCAGCGTGATTGGTTGGGTCGCCGTTTCCTGGGTGCCAACGGTCAACAGCGCCCCGGAGTTGCGGAGGAGATTATCAGTTGTCTCGGCGTACCCCGCACCACGGTCGACGGACGAGAGACGCAGTTCGTCGACGAGGTCCGTGAGCGCGCTTGACCCCGTCCCGTCGCTATCGCCGAACCACGCGTTGCCCGAGTCCGGGAGCGAGTTTGTGTAGGAGGCTGTTCCGATCTGCGTCCCGTTTCGGTGCAGAGACATCGTCGAGCCGTCCCACCGACCAATCTGCGAGACCGCCCCCGTGAGCGAAGTGTCAGAATCAGAGACACGGGAGCCTTCGAGGATGAAGTCGAGTCCGTTCGCGTTGTCCGGCCACAGCATCGTCTGGCTCGTCCCCGTCCCGGTCGTGTTGAAGGCCCGACCGTCATCGAACGCGGGGTCGACATACCAAATCTCGACCGTGAGGCCGGCCGATCCAGCGATAAGGTCGCTTCCAAACTCGACAGATGACCCGCCGTCGAAGTTCCACCCGTTCGAGAAGACACTCGCTTCTTCTTGCGCGGAGCCGAGGGTGCCGTTGACAGTCCCGTCGTTCGCGTTAGCCGTTGAGTCGGGAAGCGTTCCCGTTCCCGGATCCGCCTCAAAGTGGTAGACCCCGATGTAATCGCCGTCCCATGTGCCGGTGACGTTCTCTTGATTCGCGGCGCTTCCGTTCCCGTAGTAGATGAAAATGCTGGTGTCGGACGACGAGGAGAGCGTCGCAACCTGCACCCACGCGTAGAGGTCGCCGGTGGCGGGGTCGTATGACTCGATCTCGTGGTTGAGCTTCGTCGTTCCATCGTCAGCGGTGAAGAGGATGTCGTCACCACTCGACTGGGCGTTCGACCCGAGGTCGCCGTCTCCGGTGATCTCTATCGGTACCGGATAGCTCGACAGATCGGCCGTCACCTGCCCGGTGTCGATGTCGAGTGATTTCCGGTAGGACCAGTTCGAGTCGTACCACGATGCCGTCGGCTCATCGCTACCGGGGCCACTCTCTCCGGAAGTTGATCCGTATGCGGAGCTTCCGTATGCGGAGCTTCCGTAGGTCATAGGACTGTGTTGTTGCTCGTATCCGTGGAGTTGAGTGTCAGCCCCGCGCCACCCTGCTGCGTGCAGTCGTGGATTTTGTTGCCCGAAACACCGGCCGTTTCGTGGACTACGTCACGTGTCGTCGGCGAATCGTTGGCGTACACGTCAGCCTGCACGTCTCGGATTACGTTCCTCGTACAGGTGCCCGCTGCGTCGGTGAGATGGACGGCATCCCCAGTGTCGGTGTTGCCGGCACGACCGACCGTCAGTCCCTCGACGGTCGAATTGGTCACACCATCGAGGTAGATCGCGTGCGCGGCCGAGATGAGCGACTGGATGCCGTCGATATGGAGTCGTGAACACCCCGTCGCGACGATGGCTCGGCTTGTGTGGTTGATCGTCGTGGAGTAGACCTTGTTCTTATTCCCCGTGACGGTGATCTTGTCCTGCGTTCCACCGGCCGAGACATGGCAGGATGTGACGGTGTTGTTCTCGCCGGCAAGCGTGAGGGCCGTCTTATTCGAGATGTCACACCCGACGAACATCACGTAGTCGGCGTCCGAATTGACCTGCGCCGTGCAATTATTGAATTGACAGTCCTCGACGCGAAGCGTTCCCCACTCATTCTGCGTCGAGTTTTTGCCCGCTACCTGGAGAGTATTCCCCCACATGTCTTCGAAATCACAGCCTTGGCACACCGACTCGGCGACGTTGTTGAACTGCATCCCGGCGATGGTGACACCGTTTCGAGGTCCGAACGTAACGTTCTCGAATCGGACGTTCCGGTGATCGGCGGCGGGATCCGTCCGCATCATCCAATCGTTCGCGAAACTCGAGGCGCTCGAATCCGAGTCCGGCTGGATTGTCCCGTTCCGGATTGTGATCGGCGACGGGACCGTGACCGTCGACGCGACCGTGTACTCCCTGCCGGCGAGATCAATCACCTCACCGGACCTGCCGGGGATGTACGTGGTAAGGTCGGCATCGGCTGGGGGACAGAGACGTTTCCGTAGCTGTCGTCCGACAGTTCCGCGTCGATGGTCGAGATGGTATCGGCGAAGATGCCCATCTGAAGCGCCGACGTGGATGGGTGCGACGTGTCGGTCGTGTCCCCGATACCGCGCGTCACTGTGAGATTGTCGTTTGTCGTGTCTCGCCCGGTGACACGGACCTTCTCGACGCTCCCGTCCTGATCCGGCCGGCCGACCGACTCATCCCACAACGTGAGGTTGTAGTTCCCGTTGGCTGGGTCCGGGTACTCTGACGCATCCGTCACAGAGATAGTGGTATCTCCGGGGTCGATTGAGGCGTCGACCGTTCCACGAACGAAGTCAGCTGTTTGATCGAGGACCATCTATGGCGTCAGGTTGAGCACGCCCTCGGCGTTGATCTCCCAGGTGAAGTCCTCGCCGTTGGTCTGTTTGGGCAGTGCCGACTCGGTGCTGTCGTCCCACACGCGGATGATTCGGTCGTCGGCGGGTGTGGTGTCGTCACCACCGACCTGCTCGTAGAGGATCACCGCCTGAACCGTTTGGCCACCGGTGTTCGAACCGAGCGCGGACCACACGAGGTCGTCGGCGTCGAAGACCGCCTCGGCGTCAGTGGTGTCCTCGGTGACCGACAGGCCCGTGACGTCCACGCGCGCGTAGTTGGTGTCGTCGTACTCCTCGGCTGTCGTCCCGTTGTCGACGACGTCGCTCACGAAGGTGTGGGCGGTCGCATCCGGTGTGTAGGCGGTCGTGTCCTTGAGCAGGAGCGCACGATACGTCCCGGTCGAGAGGTCGATGTTGCCGCGGAGAAACTCCGCGAGCGTCTGGATTGGAATCATGAGTCTGAATGAAGTCCACTGGGCACGGCCCTCGCCTTGCGGGTCATCGAGGCCGTATCAGATGCGTTCGCCGTGCTGTTCGAGGCGGCCCCGGAGGTCCGCGACGACGTCCTGGACGCGCCGCCGACTCGCCACCTCCAGTTCGACGCGGCCGTCCTGCACCGAGAGGCCGCGGGGCGTCCACGCCCCGTCGTTGGGGAGGCCGTCGACGGCCAGCGCCTCGAGGACGCTCCAGCCGGGCGGCAGTTCGGGGATGGTGAGTGTCCCCGATTCCACTGGATCCTCGAGGCGGTCGACGAGGTAGAACGCCAGTGCCTCGCACATCGCGTCGGTCGTCGCCGAAACCGTCACGTCGTCGAGAGCCTTCTTCGGCGAGGCGTTCGGAACCGCATAGCTCCCGATCGGCTTCCACTCGTAATCGACGAGGAGGGCCTGGCCGTCGCTGATCGCCGTCGCCGCCGGGTAGGAGAGCGTCCCGCTGGCCTCGTTGAGACGCCAATCGATGCCGCGCTCGTAGGCGTCGCCGGTCGCCGCGTCGCGGACCTGCGCGGT
The DNA here is from genome assembly GCF_045690335.1 of Haloplanus litoreus. Classification (GTDB taxonomy): domain Archaea; phylum Halobacteriota; class Halobacteria; order Halobacteriales; family Haloferacaceae; genus Haloplanus; species Haloplanus litoreus. The sequence goes on from NZ_CP147874.1 coordinate 3,109,328, forward strand.
CCCCTCGACGAGGTTGTCGTTCGCGAGGCTGTTGTCGTTGATCAAGTCCGCGGTGACGGACTCCTCGCTGACTGTGATGGCCGCGCCCTTGACGGTCGCAGATTCTTTCTGCCGGCCGAGGGTGCGCGTATTCCAGTTGTAGTTCACGAGGTCCAGTTCCCGGTCGCTCGTCCGGTCGCCGATATTGGCCATCTGAACGACCTGCTGATCGGCGTCGCGATCCCAGTCCAGCGCCCACAGCATATCGCCCCGCTCAACGAGGCTCGTGAGAATCGACTCGCGCGTTCCGCGGAACTGGTCGTTGATGAGTGGTGGGCTATCCCGGACGTCCTTGTAGAGTGTGTACTCGCTGACGGACTGGGAGCTCACGCCAGTCGTCGGGGTCGCGGACTGGGTGCCGTAGGGACCGATCGCCAGCCGGACTGGAGGTCGACCGATGGATCGGCCCACGAGGCGTTTACGCCCGTCGAGTTGCTACGTTCGATCCACGTGTCTCCATAGTTTTGTGAGACTGCAACGGCCTGCACGCCGCTCGTATCATCCCATATGGAGGCAAGCCGGGCGCCGACACCCGAGCGAAACCCACGGACAAGGAAGACAGCGCCGACGGGATCCGGAGAGTGATACCCCGGCTGTGCGAGGGCGTCGTTGCTGTCGGTCGTGTTGTCGAACCCGCCCGGCGGGTAGCGGCCGTCATGCACTGAGACGACGTCAACGGCCCACGTGCCCGTCGTTGAGACGGACGTCCCGCCTGGGATTGCATTGACGGCTTCCACCTCAACGATGTGGTCGCCCGCCGAAAGTGCCGATGGCGAGACGGACTCGCCGGAGGTGTCGTTTTCGTAGGATTGGCCGCCCGTGTAGTTGGTCCAGCCGAGTGTTTTGTTCTGGGTGTTGGTGACCAGGTCAGCCCCCACCGTCTTGCCGTCGATCCGCACCTGCAATTCGCCTTCGAGATTGGCGTACTTGTCTCGGATGCGGATTTCCACCTCGTCGCCCGGGATGTCGTGGTCTAACGTAATCGTTCGCTGGATGGTACCGCCGACGGCGTCGGCCGCTTCGGCGGCCGAATAGTCTGCATCGTCGCCGAACTCTCCGCTGACGACCGTGCCGCCGCTGGTGTACTGCTCGCCCTCCCACACCCAGCAGGTCTGCCCGCGTTCGACGGTGCCATCCGCCCGCACCACGACCGGTGCGTCACTCCGGCGCCGGTCGAGGTACGTCTCGGCCGCATCCTGGGTGTCGACCGTGATGACCTCGTCCTCGCTGACCGACGGCGCCGTCACATCCTTGCCGTACGGTGTGTCGTCAACGACGGCGTTGACTGCCGCGTGGACGTCGGTGTTGGTAAACTGGTACTCATCGGTCTCGTAGAGTGCCGTCCCGCCCTCGGCGATAAGTGTCGTCGCCCCCGGCGTCTGCCCCCGGTCAGCGAGTTGGTCGATGGGGAGGCGCTTGCCATCGTGCCACACCCGAACGGGGGCGTCGATGAAGGCATCGGAGTCCCAGCCCTCGTCTTTCGGGACTGGGATCGTGACCTGTTCGAGGTCGTTGACGCTGGGGTCGCGCTGGGGGGAGCCGACGATAGGCGGTGTGCGCGGTGTATCGGCACTGGGTGTGTCGACTTCGGCCCACCACCCAGACGTCGGCGCCGCGTTGCTCGGGCGAATCGAGTTACTGGTGGCCTGTGCCGTCGTCGCCCGCGAGACGACGTGCTCGGTCCGGTTACTCACCCGCCACTGGTAGGTCACGCCGGGGACGATCGTGTCGTCGACGTGCTGGGTCGCGTTCGCAGCCTTCACGACTACCTCCTCGTAGGCACCGAACCCATCGGCGTACTCCCGGCGACGCTCGATGAGGATGTCGTCCTCGTTGTCGGCGGTGTCGTCCCAGGTGATCGTGGCCTGGGTGGCTTGGATGCTCGCCACTTGGACGTCGCCCGGCTGAGGAAGCAGGGTGATTGCCGAAACGCCCGCCCACACACCGTTGACGTGTTCGGTCTCGTGCCGGCCTTGGAGGTCGAATTTCTCTCCGTCGGGCAACCCCGTGAACACGAGATCGGCGCCGTCGTAGGCGACGACGACATCCGATCCGTAGGCGTCCCCGCTGTTGGTGACGCGGAGCTGGCCACGGTAGTCGCCGTAGTCCGCGACGCCGGGGTTCGGGATGCGGAGTTGATCCTCGACAGACGTGTCGACCGGCGTGATATCATCCTGGGAGAGGTCCCGCGGGTCCGTCGTCCGCGTCAGCGTCCCCGAATCGCTCTCGGTGTCGGGATAGACGGCCGTGACCTTGAGGACGTATTCTTGGCCGTCGTCCTGCTCAGGTGTCGTGTACTGGGTGGTATCTGGTGTTTGGTCCGTCCCAAGTTGGGAGAATGAACTCCCGTTGTCGATCGAGCCGCGGATTTCGAGGTGGTCTTCGTCAGAGCCACCACGAGTAAAGTCGCAGTCGAAGGCGTCGGCGTGGCCGTCACCGCTGTCGTCGACGACGGTCAGTGAGCCGAAGGTGGGCGCTGGGCCGTTTGTTGTTTGGGAGACTTCGGACGTGGCCGTCGAGCCCGCGGGGTTGGTGGCGACGGCTTTGTAGTAGTATATCTTGCCCTGTGTGAGGCCGGTGTCAGTGTAGGTCTGGGCACCGCCGGATGAAATCGAAGCGACCTGATTGCCCGAATCGGGGGAAAACCCACTCGACGTGGATCGGTGAATGGTCCACGACTCAGAGTTGTCAGCGTCGACTGCAAGATCTACCGTCGTGTCAGTATGATCCGCGACCGTGAGGGAGACGTTCCGCGGGTGGTCGATGATTTCGATTCGCGGCGTGGCGGGGGACTCAGTCGTTTCGGTAACGCTCGTCAACTCCGCGATGGCCGTCGTCCCGCCGGGATGGCCGGCTGTCGCCGGGATGTCGGGATCTGCGTCCAGGTTTTCCTGCGTCCCACCATCGCCACCCTCGCCGCTTCCGCCGCCGTCTTGCGCTCCCTGTCCGCCGATCCCTCCACGGGCGCCACCGCCGCCGCCGTGATCTCCGTTGTAGGTAGGGTTGTACGTACCGGCACCGCCACCACCACCTTCCGCGATGGCGACGTACACTCCGTCTCCGTCCCGTTCGAGGACCGTAACGGCACCACCGGCACCACCCCACTCATTCACCTCGGATGTGGAATTGGAATCTCCACCGTCCGCTATCGGGGAGGGGGCGCCGACGGTAGGGTAGCCGTCGGGGCCGTCCGAGACAGTCCCCGCGACGTAGAGCGTGAAACTTTCGCCGCCCGAGAGCGGGAGGACGCCCTCCACTTTACCAGCAGCGCCGGCGCTTGTCTCCGAGCCACCCGCCCCTTCGCTGCCCACAACGACGAGTTTGAACTCGGCGAGACCATCTGGTGGGTCGTAGGTCCCCGAGGAGTTCGGCGTGTCGTAGGTGGGCATCTATCGAGTCACTCCCGAAGTTCCTGCCGAGCGATCAGCGTCCGCTTAGGTTGCGGGTCGATCACCGTCGATGCGGCAATCGGCTCCAGCCGCGTCACAAGTCCCGACGGCACCTGAAGATCCGCCGGCGAGTACAGCAGTAGATCGTCCCACCCGCGATGGAGGGCGAGCTCGACCTCGAACAGGTCGCCGCTGCTGGTGTCCTCGAAGGTCAGGCGGGCGCGAACCTGCGCGGCGCCGGGGTGGGTGAGGTCGACGTCGAAGAGCTGCCAGTCCGAACTCCCGAGCGGGACGCTCGTCCACTGTCCGTTCGCGTCGTCCCACCGCTCGGCAGAAAGGGTGTTGGCGCCCTCGTCGAGCGTGACACGGAGGCGGCCGTTGTCGGCTACGAGCGCGCCAACAGGGTCGTGGGATGTCGCGAAGACCTTTGCCCACTGGAGGTCGCCGTCGCCGTCCAGCTTGTTGGCGAGTCTCCGCGTGTCCCACACGCGACAATCAACCGGCGATTCCGCACCGTAGGCGATTCGATAGACGAGATACGGTCGATCGTAGGGTGCGTTTGTCACGTCGAACTGGGACAGGTCGCCGAGTTCTGCGCTCACGGTCGCCGTCGGGCCCCCGACCGCCTGTTGCTGGGTCTTGTCCCGCGAGACCCACCGAATTGCGTCCGCGGTGGCGGGGATCGCCACCAGTTCGGTCGTATCGTTGCCGAAGGGATGGGGTCGCTCTTTCGGGTCCGTTTTGGCGGCGACGCGGTACTCCGCCTTCGTCCCCTTGCGGCGGAGTGTGAGCGAGTAATTCCAGAGGTTGTCGGTGCGGGCGTCCGCGGGATCAACGTCCGCCGATTCGACGACGTAGTAGCCATCGAACGGCGTTTGCCCCGGCCGGCCGTGGATAGGGATGCCACCGAGGTCGACACCCTGCGCGAGTTCGGCGAGTTCGGTCGCCATCTTCGCGGCATACTGGCCGCCGTAGACGCCGTCGAAAGTGCGCTGGTTGGGGTCCGAGGAGACGGATTCAACGCCTCCACTCCCGCCGTCGAGCATGCCGTAGGTCTCGACGTTCTGAGTGAGGTCCGATGTTGGCTGGTCCTGCGTCGCTGCGGGGAGGGCCAGCGCGTAGGCTTTGAGATCCGTGGACATGGTCAGTCAGGGGTTTGCTGGGTGCCGCTCAGCGTCTGGTCGAGCGCGGTCGTTTCCACGAACGTAATGGATCCGTCGAACGACGTTGCAGTCTCACGATCGGCGAGGATATTCGGATCCTCGAGGAATACGGGGAGGTGGTCCTGGGGCATGACCCCGCCTGGCGCGTATTCGCCGTAGATGAGCCGGGCGGGCGTGAACGAGTCGACGCTTCCGATGGTGAGATACCGCATGAGGACGTGCATCTTCTGGACGCGGTCCCCGCCGGTCGCGGTCGCTTGGTCCAGGACGGTTTCGTCGTTCGAGTAGCCCCACTGGCCGTCCTCGGCGCCGAGGCTCGTGATGTCGACCTCGAAGACGTGTTGCCCGCCGCCGGCGTCGATGGTGATGCCCTTGCGAGCGCCATCGTCGGTCGGGAGGTACTCCGACAACAACCCGATTACGTCGGAGAGCGCACTGTCGACGAGATAGCCCGCAACAGTCTCCTCGACGGTTGCCTTCCGGAACTCGAAGCGGCCGGTCTGTTGGCCAAGTGAGCCGCCGAAGTCGGCGTCGATTTCGAGGATTGGGTGTGGCTGAGTGGGCATCGGCTACGTAAGGTCCCGACGGAGCTCTTCGACGTGCTGCTTGGCACGCCGGTCGATCAGCCGTTTGAGTTCGGCGTCGCTGCGCCCTTCGATGGTGTAGTTGGCCGTGACGTCAGTGCTGTTTCCTCGCCGGTCGTACCGCTCACGCGCAGGATTCGCCGCCGAAATGCTGTCCGATGACGTCGCCGTCGGCGTCACACCGACGCTCGCTCGGCGGGTGCGGTCCTGGCCACCACCGAGACTCGGGAGGTCGGGGAGAAACCGCTCCAAGAGTCCGCCGTTGCCACGGTCTCGTCGACGTTCAGACTGGGCGGCGACCATCGTCGGGATTGCGAAGGGTGCCGTGACGGCCGAGCCGACGCGGGCGGCCGTCCCGATGCCTGGCCCACGACCAACCTGTCGAGCGGCCTCTGCCCCCGCGCCGGCGGCGAGCGCCCCGGCGATGATCTTCTTGATGTCGATGCCGCCCTCGGGGACGTCGACGAGGTCGGCGACCGACAGCGAGACAGGATCGTCGATCACATCCGAGGCAACGACGCGGGCGGTCTCGCCGACGACGTCGCCCGCGACGATTGTCGCCGCGACGCCGATCACATCGGCGGCCGTAATTCCGGCTTCCTCGGCGATGAGGTCTGCCGCCGCGACCGTCGCAGGCGTCCCGATGACGTTCGCTGCGACGAGGAAGCACCGCCAGCGATCACGTCGCTCGCAGCGATACCGGCCGGCGATCCGATAAGGTCAACCGCTGCGACGGAGGCCGGCGTGGCGACGACATCCGCGGGGATGAGGTCCACCCCACCGATCGCCTCGGTCGGGTCGATCGTCCCGAGGGCGTCGCCAACACGACTCGCGATGACGCTCCCGAGCCCGACGCCGCCGAGGATGCCGGCGAAGATACCACCGATAGCACCCAGACCACCGAGCCCACCGCCACCCTTGGCCTGCGAGAAGTTCCCCGACTCCGTCTCTTCGAGGAGGTCCCGGAGGAGGTCGTTGCGTGTCTCATCGAGGTCGAGCCCACGGTCGAGATGGTCGGTGATGGTGCCGAGTCGGTTGGTCTGATCCGTGAGCAGTTGCCGCGACATCGCCCGCTCACGGCCGGCGATACGGGAGTCGCCGGCCGCACTCGCCGAGGCACCGGCCGTTTCGACGCCAACGGAGACGTCGCCGAGGGCGTCTTCGATTTCGGCGCGGGCCTCGCGCAGGCTCGCCTGGTCGGGCGTCGCGAGCAGCGAGACTTCGGTGGAAAACTCACTCATGAGTCAGGCACGCTCCCGATCGCTCGCCGCGCGTCGAGGATGTCGTGAATCGCCAGCCACGCCTCGACGTCGCGCCACGGAATCTCGTCAATCACGCGGGGGTCACCACCGCGGTCGAGGACAAGCGCGCGGGCATACTGGTAGATCAGTCGTCGGTCGAGGTCTGTTTCTGTCGCGCTTCCACGAGCAAGTCGTTGAAGCGCGTCCCGTCGTTTCCCTCGACGCTCATCAGCTCGCTGACGCGGGCGTCGGCCCACCGGAGATAGCCGATGTGCAGCCCCGAGGCGGAAGCGACCCGGTCGTCGAGGGACATCTCCTCGTCGACATAGGGCGCCTCGACGGTGCCCTTCGCGACGAAGTAGACACGGGCCTTGCCTGGCCCGGCCTCGCCCATCCCGTCCTCAACGTGGCCGTACTCGCCACCCGTGAGACCGGCGAGCGTGACGCCATCGACATCCCAAGTGCGGAGTGCCCACCGGAGGCCGTCGGCTTGGGACTGGAGTTGCGAGCCCTGCTGTTCGAGCGTCGGGACGATAGGGTTGTCCGGATCCAGCGGGCCGAGCGTCTCCGCGATGTCCTGCATCGCCTCTTCGATGCGCTCGATTTCCGCACTGAACTCGTAGTATTCGGTGTCCAGTGGCATCTTAGCTCACCGTCACCCCGCCGTTGACATGGAACGTCGTCGGGTCGGTGAGATCGGTCTCGGCGTCGATGAGGTCTGCCCACTGGTAGGAGTCGGGTTTGAGCTTTGGGAGGTCGTAGGTTGTGACGCTCGCCCCGCCTTTACTCGTCAGCGAGAACGATCCCGTGACCGAGGAGAGTTGATCCTGGGGCTCGTTCACACTGCCGCCACCGTAGGCCAAGTCCAGTCGCGTCTCCGGGCCGGTGAAGATCGCACTCGCCTCCAGCGTCGTCTCTGGCGCGGCGATCACGGCGTCGACGGGCGTTGTCTCACCACCGCGTTGGAACCGGGCGATGTTCGAAATTGACAGCGTTGCCGACTGGAGTTTCGTCACGTCGGCGGCGTCGATGGTGAGCGTCGTCCCGTGGAAGGGCACACTGGACCCGTCGGTGACCTGTGTGACGCCCGTCGGTGTGATCGATGTCGCTTCCTGCTCGTCGGCGTACAGCATCGACAGCGAGTAGGTCGTCATCCCGCCCTGCTCGTAGGTGACGCTGTAGTCGACCGGGATACAGCCGATGAGTTCGCGCTCGGCCGTGCCGTCGAGGTAGTCGATGCCAGCGAAGATGCGCCCGGAGGCGGGCCGTCCGGAGACGAACCCCGTCCCGCTATCGTTGAATACGAGGTCCTGAACGTCGCCATGCACGTCCGCCGAGACGACCGCCTCGACGGCGACCGCGCCCTCGAAGTTCTGTTTGACACTCTCGACAGACTCGACGGCGTCGGCCTCGTCGAGTCGTTGGAGTTGGTTTTCCAGCGAGAGTTCGGTGAGCGTTGGATTGCGCCCAAACGCCCAGTAGTCTGGGGCGCCGGTCAGCGACCCCGTGAAACTCTGCTCCTTGCCGAAGGCGAGGCTCGCTGCACCGCCACCGGTCATGACCGCTCACCTCGCGTCTGTTGTATTGTTATCATAGTACTGAAAATTCACAGTGTCTCGAAGCCGTCGAAAGCGACGTCGAAGTCGTAGCAGTGATGGTCTTCCCAATCGGCCATCGCCGGCGTCTCGTTGGTGATCGTCAGGTGGGTGAACGCGACATCGGTGCGCCCCGCATCGGGCCACTGCAACGCGTTGTACAGCGTCGACCGGATCTGCTCGACCAGCGCGTCGTCGGTGCCCTGGAAGGGGACTCCGTCCTCGCCGGTGGGGTCGACGTGCCCGTAGCCACCGGAGTAACCCTCGATGCGAACGCCGACGACCGACTCCAGGTCCAGATTCGGCGCCGTGCCGATGTAGCTGCCCGACCGGTCGACGAAGGCCGCGCCGACGACGTTGGCGTCGCGAAGATCCTCCGTCCGGTCGGTGATCGCGCCGCCCATGTCGAAGTCGCCGCCATCCTCGTAGAGGAGGCTGTTGTCGCGATCGACGCGTCGGAGCGGGTGGGCCGCCGGTTGGACGTCGACGACGGCACCGAGTTCGTCGAGGACGAACTCTACTGGCTTGGCGGTCATATCTCGAGGAGTCTCCGAAGGCCGTTGAACGCGTCTCGGATCGCCCTCGACTCCGGCAGTCCCGAAACGTCGACGTCGGGGAGGAACACGCGCCACCCCGATCGAAACTGACCGCTGGGATCACGCGCCTGGTCGAATTCCTTGCGAACCCATTGTGGGACGTCCGGCCCGGACCAGACAAAGGAGAGCACGGGGTCGCCGTCGACGTGGTGATCGGAGGTGCCGAACTCCCAGCGCGCCATCTGTTCGCTCTCCCACCCGATCGCGACGACGAGGCGGTCACGCCGGCGCTCGACCTGGGGCTCGCCGAGGGAGTCGATCGTCGACTCCACGTCGTAGCCGTGGCGCTCACCGTAGGCCCGCAGCCTCGTGTGGACCAGTTCGACGAACTCGAAGACGAGATTCGCCTGCCGACCGACGAGTGCGTGTTCGGCCTCGTCGAGCATCGCCTTCCGGAGTTTCGCCTCGAAACTCGATTCGAGCGTCGCCATCACAGGTCCACCTCGTAGACCTCAAGCAACTCCTCAGCCTTCGAGCGCATCTCCTCGGCTTTGGTCTCGACGTTGTACAGGCGGGCGTTGTCGGGGATCTGGATGGCGGCCTCCTCGACAAGATCGGCGCCGGCACGGAAGGCGACGGCGCGTCTGACTGTCCGCGGGATGCCCTCGTGGCCGTAGTCGAGATCGACGTAGACGGCGTTCGCGAACGACGGGATCTCGTCGTCCATCGCGTGGACGTCCAAGTACAGCTCCGAGACGCCGCCGTTGTTGACGCGGACCCAGTAGTCCTCGCCACGGTTCTGGGTACCGACGCCGCCGCTGTAGTCATTCGAGTCGACCCAATCGTCGAATCCACCATCGGCGGTGACGACGTGGCAGGCGTTGAGTGCCTGGACGTCCCGACGATCGAAGGTGATCCGCGTGTAGGCCGGCACCGTGTCGTCGACCGGCGGCTCGAGCGCCGCGGAGTCACCGAAAGCCAGCCGAATCTCCTGTTTCCGGTCGCGCCAGTCCAGCCGCCGGCGTTCGTGGCGCGGGCCGGCCTCCAGAGGGCATCGCTGTTCTGGCGCGAGCGATAGGTATCGTACTCACTCGCGCCGTGGACGAACCCGCTGTTGGTCGGGATGTCGTGTTCGTCATCGCGTGTCTTCGGCGCGTCGGGGAGGATGTCACGCTCGGGGGTGGGGTCGTACCAGTGCCGTTTGAGCGTCTTCTCGAGCCACTCGGTCTGGGCGGTGATAGCGTCGATGAGAATGTACCGGTCCTGTTCGGCGTCGCCAGGGAGGTCGGCCTTCCGGAGCGCTCGGCGGACGTCGTCGACGGTGCAGTAGCCTGTTGGGGGCATAGGTCAGTCGGCGATGAGCGTCACAGTGGCCTGATCGCCAGCGTTGGCCGTCCCGGACGAGCACCGCACGCGAAGTTCGTGGGCCGGCTGTTCGATGACATCGTCGTAGTTGGCGCTACCGGAGTAGCCGCTTGTGATGTCCTGGATCCACGAGCCGCCGCGTTTCCGTACGTCGATCGCGTAGCTGGCGGTCGCGTCACCGCGGACGTGGATGCCGATCAGCGTCGCACCCTTGAGGAGGAGCGACGCAGCGCTGCCCGTGTTCTCGATGTCCAGCGTTTCCTCGGTCGACTTGGTCACGAGTTAGTCCTCCAGCTCGGCGCGGCGTTCGTCGACCGCCTCGAGCACCGTGTCGCTGGTTTCGGCCTCCTCGATTGCGTCGAGGTGGTCGTCGAGACCGCCCTCCAGGACAGCGTCGGCACGGTCCTGATAGTCGTTGTCCAGCCAGCCGTTGATCTCGAAGTCGTCGCCGCTCTCGTCGACGTAGACGAAATCGCCCCGTTCCTTGACGAGATAGGTGGCCAGGTCCTCGCCAACGTCGGCCCGATCACCGACGTGAAAATCCCGATCGAGAGCACGGATGTACACCCACGCACCCCGGATTTCTCAACTGTCGGCATGGGTTACACCGCCGTCGTGTTGAGCGTGACCAGGGTACCGTTGACCTGCGCCCGGAACTCGTCGTTGTCCGACCGATACCAGATGGACCCGTCGACGCGCTCGTCCGCCGGCGGGTCGGAACTGACGACTCGGACGACGCGATGCTCCTCGTAGGCCCGCCGCAGGGCGGCGTTAGTGGTTGGGTCAGTCATGGCTCACCCGATGTTCTGGACGAGGACACCGGCCTGCAGTTCCTTGATCTGGAAGTCGAACTGCCCCTCCATCCAGTTGCGAGAGTGCAGCCGGTTCTCGTGGACCTTGTCGGTGTCCGTCGTCTGGTCGACCTCCATCTGTTCGAAGAGGCCGAACGCGAGGTTCGAGGGATCGGTGAACATCACGTAGCTGTCCGGCCAGCCGTTGACGCCGATGACGGTGTAGTCGAACGGCGTGATGTCGGAATCGCCCATCACGACGGCGCTGCCAAGGGCGTCCTCGCGTTCGGTGAGCGAGTAGACGTACTCCTGCAGCTTGTTGGGTGACATCAGGAACACCGGCTCGACCTGGTCGCTGTTGCGGAAGCGGGGGTCGAGCTTCTGGATGGTGTCGTTGAACATCTGCGTGTCCGGCGGCGCCGAGGTCATGTCGACCGCGGGCATCGTCGTGAGTTCGCCGGCTGCCGTGTCCTCCAGGCCGATTCGATCGGAGACGCTGTCCGAGCCCTCGGCGATGGCGAGCCAACCGTTCCACGTCGCGTCGAGGTCGGCGTCGCCCCCGATAGACTGGAGGTTCCCCGAACTGGCGTTCGCGCGGATGCCGATCAGGCCGGCGTCGTTGCCCCAGCGCTGGATGAACTGGTCGACGATGTAGTCGCCGAACTGGTCGGGGCCGTAGTGGGTGTTCTTGAGCGCGTCACGCTCGGGCTCGACGAGGATGTAGTACGACTGGTCGGTCGCGTTGAACTTGACGTACCCCGAGTCGACTGCGGAGTTCGAGGTCCGACTCGCTTCCTCGTCGCGAGCGCTCCCGGAAAGAATCGGGACGCCGAACTGCGGGACCCGCATCTCCAGCCGGGGGAGTGTCATGGTGTCGGCCAGCCCGAGGATGCTGATCTCCTCCTGCATCCGCTCGAGGAATTCCTCGGTGACATCGACCGGAAGTTGGAAGCCGTCCAGCGTCGCGAGGTCGACGTCCTTCTGGGAGAGGGTGGCCTGCTGGTTCTGCTGTCGGACTGCGTCGATGGTGGTGTTCGTGCTCATTCTCGCTACTCCTTAGGAGAGCGCGCTCCCGAGGTCGTCGAGACCGCTTTCCTTCTCGTCCCCGTTACCGGCGCTCGCGTCGAGCTGGTCGGTACCGCCGCTCTGGCGGGCGATAGTGTCGACCCGGCCGGCGACGTCGTCGACTTCGTGCTTGAGCGATTCGATGGCGTCAGCGACGGTCGCCCCGGCGGCTTCGTCGACGCCAAGGGCGGACTTGAGTTGCGCCTCGGGAACCTCGTAGGTCTCGCCGCCGATCTCGATCTCGGCGGTCTTCTGTTCGGGGCCGGAGAGCGCCTCGGTGAGGTCCTCGACGGCCGCCGTGAGTTCAGTGATCTGTTCGGCGTTCTTCTCGGCGAGGCTCTTGTCCCCGCCGTCGTCGTCGTCAGGGTCAGTCATGTCGTCGGTGTCGGTTGCGGCGTCCGTGCCGCCGTCGTCCGGGGTGTCGCCCCCGGCGGCGTTATTGGCAGACTGTTCGGCAGACTCGTCGGGTGGGGTGGCCTCGGTGGCATCATCGGCGCCCATCAACGCTGAGAGAAACGCCTTGCCGGCGCGGGCAAGCGTCGACTGCTTTCCCGGCTCGCCGGCACCGTCGATCTCGATGGCACGGTTGAGTTCGTCCCAGAGGCGCTCGGCCTCCGCTTCAGAGTGGCCACGATCCATCGCCTCGTCGATGAACGCGTCGCGGTTGCCGAGGTGATCGCCGAGCCGCTTCATCGCGTCCGCCTTCGTGTCGAGGATTTGGGCGTCCGGCACCGCGGGGATGTCGACCGCCGACACCTCGCGGATGATGCCATCGGTGAGCTCCCAGACCATCGCATCGTCGGGAAGCGCGTCTGGCACCGCCACGTCGTCGACGGCGTCGTCCTCGCTGACCACGTAGGGACCGTTCCAGTCGACCTGGATAGCGCCGATGGAGTAGCCCTCGAGGATGCCGTCCTCGACGAGTCCCCACGCGCCATCGTCGTCGAACTGCCACTCTTGGACCCACGCACCGGCGGCGACGGTGGTGCCGCCGATCTCTTCGGCCTCGTCGAGGACCTCGTTGCGTTCGAGGTGCATCCACTCGTCGGGCCACGCGGCGTGCATGATGCCGCCGCCGGCCTCGCCAGCCTCGACGAAGGTGGCGAACTGATCGGTGAACCCGCGGATCGTCTCCTCGCGAGCGAAGTCGTGCTGGAGGTCCGCTTTGTCCGGGACCATCACGACGCCGGCGGCGATCTGCTCGGTGGCGTCCTTCGCGATGAAGTCGACTTCCTTGCGGAAGGCGTCGCCACCGGCTTTCGTCACCGGTGGCATGGGTTAGTCCTCGTCCTCATCATCGTCGGCGGCGTCCGCGTCGGCGTCCTTCGTTTTGTCGAGAGACTTGGCTCGACCGGTCGAGAGGACGCCGCGCTTCTCGCCGCGCTCGTGGTTGCTGTCGGTCATGTGTCGGTAGGAATCCGTCTCGCCCGGTCGAACCTCACACAGGGGAGTCGGGCGCTCCTGGATCATCGGTGGCAGACTACGTCGGGATGTCGTCGGGGACGTCGTCAGGATCCGGCGACGGCCCCTCCGGGAGCCGGTCGTGGAAGTTCGTGATTTCGACGTACGGGTAATCGAGCCGGATGTTGTCGTAATGGTACGATCCGGTGCTGGAGGCTTGGACGAGCCCCGCCCACTTCGACGGCGGGACGTCGACGTAGGCGTAGAGGCTGTTCTGGCCCTCGCGTTTGAACGACAGGAAGAGTTCCTGCTCGCCGAAGTCATACAGCCCCTCAGCGAGGGTCGACGAGTCGAACTGCGTCTGCTCGATGGGATCCTTGGTCGCGAGATCCGCCTCGACGTCGGCCCACGCCCGCTCGCCGATCTTGTTCTCCTCCGGTGGGAGTTGGTTCTCGACGGCGGGCGTCCCACCGGGCTGACCAGTCTCCTCGCGCCCTACGTTCGCGACCAAGGTGTCGCCGTCGACGGGGTGATCGTCCGGAAGTGGCTCTTCCCCGATCATCTCCAGGGCACGGTCGACCGGGATCGCACCCCGGACGGCCTGAATCTTCCGCCGAGCGATATCGGCATCCTCCTTCGGCTGGTCGGCACCCCGGAGCTCGAACTCGACAGTCCAGTCGAGGATTCCGAGCGCCTGTTGGTGGAGGATTTGGTACAGCCGCGATGCGAACTTGTGCTGCTCGGGCTGGATTACTTCAAGGGCGAATTCACGGTCCTGAACGTCGGAGTTCGAGCGGTTCGACGTCTCGGTGTTGCCGATCTTGATCGGTGGGAGTTCCAGCACCTTCGCAATCTCGTGTTCGTTTTTCTCGCGGAACAGTCGGAAGTCCATCTCCTCGCTGATGCCCTGGCCGAGTGGCTCCAGTTCGATTTCGACGTCCTGATCGAGCTTCGACTGGAATTTTTCGACCTCGAGGATGACCGCGCGATGGGACTCTTCGCGAAGCCCGTGGAGCATCTGCTTGAGGTCGCGCTTGGATTCCTCGGAGAGCTCGCCGCCAGTGACCTTGATGACGAAGCGCGGGATCGTGTCGTTGTCGAAAAACGCCCGGTTGTAGTCCTTGGCCGCCTCATCGGCACTGATCGTCCGGATGGCACTGACCCAGTCGGGGATGCCGTAGTCGTCCGCCAACGGCGACGGGTTGGCGAGGAAGATGAGTTCGTTCGCCGGCGCATTCGGCAGGCGCTCGGCACTCCCGACAGCGACCTCGCCCGTCTCGCGATCGACGAAGAGCGGGTCGCGACCGTCGTCCTCGCCCCGCCCTCGGTAGCGGTCGCCGGCCTCGCCGAAGTAGCGCCGCCGCCCATCCCGGACCTGGACGTAGCCCCGACTGGCGTACTGCGCGGCCTCGTCGTTGTCGATGAACCGCCCCTCCTCGGGATGGCGCGGCTGGTCGAAACGACTCTGGGGCTTGCGCACCCGAACCGTGTTCGCCGGGACGTGCGCGAGCCCGACCGGCGTGCCCTCCATGTCGACGAGGATTTCGAGACAGCACCAGCCGACGAGGTGGTAGTCCTGCCGAGCGAGTTCGAGGACCTCCTCTGGCGTTGTTGGCTCAGCCGACCGGCGGGCCTTGGTCTGCCACCGTGATCGACGCCCACGCCAGAACCCGCGGGCCGTCTCGCGCTCCTCTTCGCTCGCGTCCTCGGCGTCGACGTCGGCGTGTGGAACGATCGAAAAGCCGTACCCCACCTCGTAGCGGGCCTTTTTCCGGATCCCGACCGCCAGCGTCTCGTTGAGTTCGAGAAACGATGCGAGTCGGTAAGGGTTGTACGGCGGCTTGATACCCGTCCCGTGGACCTGGATGCGCCGGTCCGGGAGTTGCGTACTGGACCGCGCTTTCGACATCGCATCGGCCGATTCGATGCCCGAGACGTGGACCTTCGCGGGGGCGTCGTCCTCGCTCATGTTAGAGATAGCTCACTCCGTTTGCGTCCTCGTCGCCGGCGTCGTCCTCGAGCGCGCCGATACCCTCCAGGTGCCGAATGCCCTGCTCGGCCATGTACCACGCCGCGATCAGGTCCGGCGTGTGGCCGGTGAGCTTCCCATCCGAGAGCTCCAGAGACATCGCCGCCTGGATGAACTCCTCGGTGCCGCTGTGCCCCCGGTAGAACTGGATGCCACCGTTCTCGACGAGCCGGCGAAGTCGCGGGATGCCGTTCTCCCAAGAGTGTTTCTTGCCGGTCGTCGAGATGCCCTGGACCTTCGATCGGAGCGATGGGGAGAACTCGAGGGCATCGTTCGCGACGTACTGTTGCATCCCGTTGTCCTCGATCACGACCACTGCGGGGTCGTAGCGGTCGTCGAAGTCGAGTAGCGTCGCCTTGACTTGCGAGGGGGCCATCCCCGTCTCGGCGACGGCGTCCAGGAGGCGACGTCGGCCGTCGCGACCGACACGGAACGCGACGAAGGCTGCATCGTCACCGGTCGGCGACTGGGCGGGGTCGTGGGCAACGACGGTCGCCTCGCCGGCGCCGGGGGTGAGTGTTCGCGGTGGTTCCCGACCCCGGATCGAACAGCCACCGTCGTCAACGAGGCGGTTGACGTCGGCCTCGTCGATCAGGTTGCCTGACGCGCCCCGGATGGTGAGCGTGTACTCCCGCCAGAACAGGTAGTCGGCGATCTTCGAGCGCTTGTCGGCCAGCCACTCGGGACCGCGAGCCTCGGGCCAGAGGAGCTGTAGCGTGCCCTCCGCCCACGGGTTGTCGACTACGGTGTAGAGCTCCTCGTCGGGGCGGCGGGCTTTCCAGTCGTCGTCCTCCTGGAACTCCTGGTCCCAGACGTCGAGGATGGCTGGGAACTCCCGGAGTGCGTAGCCCTCGTAGTCGCGGTAGTGGTTGTAGATATCGTTTGGGCGCTTGCGCGTCCCGACGATCACCGTGCGACCGTCTTCTTTGACCATCGGCTGGGTGACGCCGTCGACCCAGTTGATGATCTCGCTGGTCTCGCCGTCGCCGCGTTCCTTGATGATGTCGTCGAGGATGAGCAAGTGGGCGCGGGCACCCTCGATGCCGCCGAACAGCCACCCGGTCGTCAGCGACGAGCCGTTCGCGAACACCTTCGTCTTCTTCGAGTCCTCTTCCCGCGGTCGGTTGAGGTTGGTGAGCCACGGGTTGCGCTCGATGACGCGGTTGAGTTCGCGATCGGCTTTGTCGAAGGCCTGCTCGCGGGTGTTCATCGCCCAGATGACGCGATACCCGTCCAGGTACTCGAGACAGGCGACAGCGAAGGCCGTGATGATCGTCGTCTTCAGGCCGTCCCGGTGACACAGTAAGGCAAGATCGCCCTCGACGTCTGCCTCGCCGGCGAGGTGCCGGAGCCACTGGGCGTGGTGCTCACCGAGGGGGTTCCAGGCGTCGTGTTCGGCAGCCATGTACCCCTGCGTGATCTTGTTCGCGAAATCGAGCCAGCAGCCGTGCTCAAAGGGGTTGTAGGCCGCCCGGATCTGCGCCCGCGAGAGGTCGACCTCCTCAGTCTCAGCGGTTTCAGTACTACTCATCGTCGAGTGTCGCCTCCCGGATCGCCGCCGCAGTCTCGCTGTCGAGGTCGACCGTGTGCTCGATGTCGCCGTCGACGTTCATGTTGATGTCCGTCGAGTAGACCCCGAGGACGTCTGCCTTCTCGCGCTGGTAGCTCGCCTGCTCTTTGCGGGCCATCGCTTGTCCCTTCGGATCGTCGACGTCGCGTTCGAGGCCGACCCGGACGGTGCGGTACTCCGGCTGGGTGCCCGGTCGTGCCGGCTGGCCACCTCGACGGGCGCCGGCGGGGTACTCCTGACCGACGTCCAAGTAGCGGTCGTCGGCGACGAAGACAACGACCGTGTCGCGCTCGTCGGCCCACTCCGGACGGCGCTCGTCACCGGGCGGGACGCGTTCCCAGTCGGCGACCCGCAACGGCGCCTCGTGTTCGGCGACGCGGTCCATCTTCGGGACGACCGCCTCGACCCACTCGTCACGCGTCGCCTCGGCTTCGGCCTCGCGAGCGCGCTGGTACAGTCGCTCGTAGCGCTCGGCGGACTGCAGGCGGACGTTAGCGTGCTCCGCCTCGATCTGCTCGAGAACCTCCTCGGCCGGCTCCGAGTTGAGGTAGCCCCGGATCGTCGAGAGTGCGTACTCGCCGATGCCCTCGTCGACGAAGCGCTCCTGAATATCTTCGGGAGCGAGATTGTCGAGGTGGTGCCACTTGAGCGCGAGTGTGACACGGCGTTCGTAGGTGGCCATCGGTGTGAGAGCGTTCTGCAGTCGCGAGTGCCGGGTTATAGTTTAAATACGGTTCTCGTGAGGGCGGTGACGGTGACCATCGCCCGATGCGTCGGTGTCAGGATGTCGAGGCGTCCACCGATGCGGCGCCGTCGCGAACAGCGGCGGGTAGGTCATCGAATCGCCTCAGTCGTCGCGGCTCCCTCCAGGGAGCGCCTCGCGGAGTTGGATACCCCGGTAGCGTGCCCACTGGCTACAGAGCACCAGCCCGAACGCGATCGCGGCTGTCGGGAGGCGCTGGTAGATGTCGGCAGGAGAAACATATGCCCCCTGTCCGGTGAGGATCGCCGGGACGGCGTCCCCGAGCAGCAGCGAGAAGAAGACGATCGCCGCGACGATAGCCGCGTCGACGAGATGCACTGGTTCGAAAAGGGGGCGGCCGTCGCTGTCGGTCATGGGTTTGATGAGACAGCGATCGTAGTCGCCGGGATGCGTGCGATTACGGGCATTGGACATCGTGAGGCCGGCGTGCGGGATCGAACCGCGGCACGACGCTGGCGCCCCGTACACTGTTATCCAGCGCCCATAGGGGCCGCGCCGCTCAACCAGTCGCCGGCAAGGCGGGCCATCGAGGACGAATCGGCTCGCGGGGATCGACGTATGGCATGAGCCGAACTGCAGGCGCACGTTGATGGGAGGCCCGCTCGTGTGGCTCAGCGTCCCTCGCCTGCCGCGTGATGCGGTGATCGGGTCATCGGGCTCTACACGCGGACACGGTCGGTGGTCTCGCGCTGGTCGAGCGTCGTCGAGTCGTGCAGACCACGGACCACACCCCGCGCGAGTGCCTCGTTGATCGACGGCACCGACTCGGGTTCCGGGCCGACGACGTCGGGCGGGAGGCGCTCGTCGTAGGCGGTGAGCGCGTAGGCGGCGAGGCGCTGGCGGTCGACCGAGAGCCCTTCGACTCCAGCGTCGCGACGATCTGCTGGATGTAGCGCTTGAAGCGGTCGCGACCGATTTCGCGGTCGTCCCAGATCCGCTCGTAGGACCCTTCGACGCCGCAGTCACAGAAGATGCCTTTCTGCTCGCTCACCGAATCTGCCGGGGCGAACTCGACGGTTGTCTGGCGGTTCCTCCGGCTCCAGTAGGCCTCGCGAGAGACCTCCCAGTTGCGCTTGGCCTTTAGACGCTGTTCGCGAACGACGGCGAAGCAGTTGTTACACACGTCGACCGCCGACAGGATGCGGTCTTGGAAGCTTTCGTGCATGGTAGGAGAGACTCGTGACTTGGCCCCACTCTCGGGTTGGTCACGAACAGCCGGTCGGGTAGGGGTACGTGCAGTAGTCGGTGCGGGTGGTAGTTATGCGTCCGGATACTGCCGGATTTCGGCAACAACCTGTCTGAGGTCGTCGTTTTTGCGGGCCTTATGGACGAAGTGCCGAGATTCGAGAGTATCGAGGGCCTCGTCGAGGGTGGTCGGGGCGAGGTAGGTTCGGCCGAGGAGCTCCTGTCTGGTGAGCGGCCCGTCGCGGTCGAGCTCGCGAAGGACGTACTTGGCACTGGGCGGGAGGTCTTCGAACCCTGCCGGTGGGTCGAAGTCGCCCCCAGTCACCCGCCTGTACCACCGGGGTCGACCCCGCCAAGTGGCTCCCAGAACGTCCTCGTCTCAGCACTGGCCGGCCCGTCCGGCTGGTCGTCGTCGGTCTCGATGGGGTTGGGGTCCCGGATCGCCAACCCCCACGTATAGATACTCCCATACGCCTCGGTTGGCGATCCGACGTCGACAACACCACTGTTCGGTAACCCCGTGGCCGCGTACAGTGTCGCCCCGTGCTCGCCGACGCTCTCGAATACCTGGACGTCGTGATCGCCGTCTTCGTCCTCGAAGCGTCGCATCGTCTGGCGGACGTGTTCCTTCGAACACTCGGCACGGTCGGCGAGCACTCGGGCGGAGAGTGGTTCGGCCGCCTCACGAAGTTCCTCGACGATCCGATCCTGTTTCTGCCCGAAGGTCCACACCACACCGGG